>NZ_JARAWX010000002.1:0-519878 GCF_033793585.1 Streptomyces sp. MI02-7b
GCGCCGTGCTGGCCGGGGTGCGCGCCGGCGAGGGCGCGGCGGGGGCGTGCGGGGCCGCCGGGGAGGTGGCTGCCGCGGTGGGCGCGGCCGTGCTGGGCGCGGCAGCCGCCGTCTGGGACATGTGCTGGGTGCCGCAGGCCATCACCGAGGCTCCGGCGATCGTCACCGCCAGGACGCCGAGCGTCCGGTTCGCGCGAGTCGTCAGTGCCACGGGGGTACCTCCTGGTGCCGTTCGGACGCATGCGCCGCATGCGTGGATCAGCACTCCACCGTAGGGGGCGCATCCCTCGCTGACCTCGGACTTTGGTCCGTCCTGAGGTCCTTTCCGGGCGGGACGTAGGTCCCCTTGGCATGGGCGTGGCGAGCCGCGAAAGCTTCCCGTCCAAAGCGATCCGGGGCGCGCACGATCGGTCACCCTTGCGCGCGCGGCATCACTGCGTGGACGACCTGCACCCTTGGCCATGGGTGGGGTCGGGCGTAGCGGCCCATCTCCCGTACCGGGCGGCCGATGTGACGGGCCGGACACCGCGCACGTGTTGCGCGGGCGGACCGGGCAGGTGATCGTTGCAGGCGGGGAAGTCCGGCCTGCACGAGCGTCCGTCAGTGGTCCAGACAGGGGTAACCGCATGACCAGTACACACTTCGACGTCGTCGTCCTGGGCGCGGGCCCCGGCGGGTACGTCGCGGCCATCAGGGCCGCCCAGCTGGGCCTGCGGACCGCGGTCGTCGAGGAGCGCTACTGGGGCGGCGTGTGCCTCAACGTCGGCTGCATCCCGTCCAAGGCGCTGCTGCGCAACGCCGAACTGGCCCACATCTTCACCAAGGAGGCCAAGACCTTCGGCATCCGGGTGAACGGCGAGGTCAGCTTCGACTACGGCGAGGCCTTCGCGCGCAGCCGCAAGGTGGCGGACGGCCGGGTCAAGGGCGTCCACTACCTGATGAAGAAGAACGACATCACCAAGTTCGACGGGCGCGGCACCTTCACCGACGACCACACCCTCCAGGTGGCCCTCAACGAGGGCGGCTCGCAGACCGTCACCTTCGACCACTGCATCATCGCCGCCGGGGCCACCACCCGGCTGCTGCCCGGTACGTCGCTCAGCGAGCGGGTCGTGACGTACGAGGAGCAGATCATGTCGGACACGCTCCCGCGGAGCGTCCTGATCGCGGGCGCGGGGGCCATCGGCGTCGAATTCGCCTACGTCCTGCACAACTTCGGGGTCAAGGTCACCCTCGTGGAGTTCCTCGACCGCGTGGTGCCGCTGGAGGACGAGGAGGTCTCGGCCGAACTGGCCCGCCGCTACAAGCGGATGGGCATCGACGTGCTGACCTCCACGCGGGTGGAGGCGATCAACGACTCCGGCGACCAGGTCAAGGTCATGGTCACCACGGGCGGCCAGCGGCAGACCCTCCAGGCCGACAAGGTGCTCCAGGCCATCGGCTTCCAGCCGCGCGTCTCGGGCTACGGCCTGGAGCAGACCGGGGTCCGGCTGACCGAGCGCGGCGCCATCGACATCGACGACCACTGCCGCACGAACGTGCCGCACATCTTCGCCATCGGCGACGTCACCGCCAAGCTGATGCTCGCCCACGCCGCCGAGGCCATGGGCATCGTCGCCGCCGAGACCATCGGCGACGCGGAGACCATGCCGCTGGACTACGTGATGATCCCGCGAGTCACCTTCTGCCAGCCGCAGATCGCCAGCTTCGGATGGACCGAGGCCCAGGCCCGCGAACGCGGCTTCGACGTCCGCGTCGCCAAGTTCCCCTTCTCCGCCAACGCCAAGGCCCACGGGCTCGGCGACTCCGGCGGCTTCGTCAAGCTCATCGCAGACGCCACCCACGGCGAACTCCTGGGCGGCCACCTCGTCGGCCCCGAAGTCACCGAGCTACTGCCGGAACTGACGCTCGCGCAGAAGTGGGACCTGACCGCCTACGAACTCGCCCGCAACGTCCACGGCCACCCCACCCTCGGCGAGGCGGTCCAGGAGGCGCTGCACGGCCTCGCGGGTCACATGATCAACATGTGACCCCGCGGCGTCAGCCGGACGCGGTCACGCGGCTGAGCACCGGCGGGTGGATGGCCCCCGCGGTGACGGAGAGCGGCATGCCGGTGCCGCCCCAGCGGAGGGCGACGATCTCGGCCGCGATGGACACCGCGACCTCCTCGGGCGTGCGCGCGCCGAGGTCGAGTCCGATGGGGGAGCGCAGGCGGGCCAGCGCCGCGGGGGAGACCGAGGTGTCGCGCAGGCGCTTGAGGCGGTCCTCGTGGGTGCGGCGGCTGCCCATGACCCCGATGTACGCGGCGGGGCGCGTCAGCGCCTCCTCCAGCAGCGGCACGTCGAACTTGGGGTCGTGGGTCAGGACGCAGACGACCGTGCGGTCGTCGGTGTCGGTGCCGCCCAGGTAACGGTGCGGCCAGTCGACCACGACCTCCACGCCCTCCGGGAACCGCCGGGGTGTCGCGAAGACCTTCCGCGCGTCGCACACCGTCACGCGGTAGCCGAGGAACAGCCCCATCCGCGCCACCGCGGCGGCGAAGTCGATCGCCCCGAAGACCAGCATGCGCGGCGGCGGGGCGAAGGCCTGCAGGAAGACGCTGACGGCGTCCTCGCGTCGCTCGCCGCGCGGGCCGTAGTGGCGCAGCCCGGTCACACCCTGGGCCAGTCCGCCGCGGGCGTCGTCGGTGACCGCCGCGTCCAGGCCCTCGGTGCCGAGGGTGCCGGCGACCGCGTCGGGCCACACGGCGAGCGCCGCGCCGCGCCGGGCGGGGCCGTCGAGCACGGTCGCGGTCACCACCGGCCGGTGGGCCGCCACGGAGGCGGCGACCGCGCCGAAGGCCGGATCGGTCGCGGGGGAGACCGGCCGGACGAGCAGGGTGAGCTCGCCGCCGCAGGTCAGCCCGACCTCGAAGGCGTCCGCGTCGCTGTAGCCGAAGGTCTGCACCCGGGCCTCGCCCGACTCCACGACCTCTTTGGCCAGTTCGAAGACCGCGCCCTCCACGCATCCGCCGGACACGCTGCCCACGACCTCGTCCCCCGGCCCGACCGCCATCGCCGCGCCCGGACCTCGCGGCGCGCTGCGGCTGACGTCGACGACCGTCGCCAGCCCGAAGGGGGTCCCCGTGGCGTACCAGCGCCCCAGCGCCGGGAGGATCTCGCGCACCGACGGCTCCTCTCACCCCATGTGTTCGCAATGTCTGATACGCGCAACTGTAGGTCGCCCCATGGGCGGGTGCACGGCGTCGGAATCATCGCGCGGGCCTCTTGCTCCGTGCCGGTTGTGGAGTAATGCTGATTACATGATTACGAGTGGGCAGATGGAGGCGCTGCGCGGCTGGCTCGCCGGACGGCTGCCCGAGGGACTGTTCGCCGAGCTCCTGGACGTGACCGTGGACCGCGAGGAGATCACGGTCGTCGGCCGCATCCCGGAGCCCGAGCTCGACGCGGAGGCGTCACAGGTGGAGCGCGAGGCGGCCCTGGACGGGCGCGTCGCGGAGTTCCGGGAGCGCACGCGCGACGACCGCGTCGGCGTCGCCCGCGAGGCCGAGCGGCGCTTCGGCCGCAAGGTCTCCTGGGGCGTGGAGTGCGGCGGCCGCCGCACGATGTACACCACGGTCTCCGCCCCCGTCATGACCCGGCTCCGCCAGCCGGAGCGGCAGGTGCTCGACACGCTCGTCGCGGCGGGCGTCGCGCGCAGCCGCAGCGATGCGCTGGCGTGGTGCGTGCGGCTGGTCGAGCGCAACGCGGACGCGTGGCTGGGGGAGTTGCGGGAGTCCCTGGAGCATGTGCGGCGCGTGCGGGCGCAAGGTCCTGACCAGTAGTTCGTCCGCGGCGCCGCTGTGGTTGCGGTGGGTTTTTTCCCCGCCCTCCCTCCCCCAGCCTTCGGCCGGGGGTGCCCCCAGCCCGGCGCGGTAAGTGCGGGCCCGCGCTCGGTTCGTGTGGGGGTCGGTGCCGCGCCGGGGTGCGCCCCCACCTCGGCGCTCGCGGGTTAGCCCCGCATCGTCCGGCATCGGACCCCGCGGTCTCCGCTCGTCGCTCCCCCAGCTACCGCTGGGGGAGGACCCCCCACACCCCCTCCCGGGTGGGTTGCGCGTCCTGACGGCCGGTGGGGGTGCTGTGGGCGGTGACGGCTGCGCCCCACGCCCCTGGATTGCGTTGTGCCAGCGGGCGGCCCCGGGCACGGTGCCGTCTCTACCCCCCTCCGGGGATCAGGCGCGAACACAGCGGAGGGGGCGGGGTCGTAGGGGTGGGTGTTCTGGACTGTGGAGCATATTTGGGTGCATGACCCGGGGTGATCAACAGATCGTGCCCGAGGCACCTAAATGTGCTGTCCAGAATGGCCGGCCCCGGAGGCCCCGCACCCGGCACCCCACGAAACGCGCGCCGGGGCGCCCAGACCTCGCCGGGCACACGGGCGGGAGGGCGGGGAAGAAACTGCGGCAACGGCCGTGCCACCCGCACGGACCGCTCCGCACACCACCGGCCGCAGCCCGCCCCGCCCCCGCGTCGCGTAGATTCGAAGGCGTGTTGCGCATCGAGGACGGCCGGACCGGCGGGACCGTGGAGCTGGAACCGGGCCGCCGGGCACCGCTGAGAGTCGTGGCCTGCCTGCCCCCCGGGGGCGGCCCGCAGGCCGCGCGGGTGATCGTGACGGCCGACGTGCTCGCGCGCACGGTCGAGTTCACAGGAGGCCAGGTGATGCTCGCCGTGGTCGAACCCTCCGGCGCGAACGGCGCCTCCGGCGCCAACGGAGCCACCGCCCTCGGTGCCGCCCCCGCGGCGATCCGCGCGGCGAGCGTCGCCGAGGCCCAGGAGGGCCTGGCCGGCCGGATCGCGGTGCGCGTCGTCGCCGTGGGCGACACGCTGGACCCCGGCGACGAGGGGGAAGGCGTGCGCATGGACGTCGGCCCGGTGACCGGGCAGCCGTCCCCAGGGCTGGACCTCCGGCTGGCGCTGCTCGGCCGGGGCCGCCGCGAGCCCCTGGAACTCGCGCCGCCGGAGCTCGACGCGGCCGCCGCGCGGCTGACCCGCTGGCGTCAGGCCGTCGCCCTGTGGGCGGAGGAGCCCTCGAAACCGATGTGCGCGCCGCACGTCGAGCGGATACGGACGGCGCTGTCGTCCGATCTCGACACCCCGGCCGTGCTCGACGTCCTCGAGGTCGTCGCGGCTCAGGCGGAACTGCCCCCCGGCTCACGGTTCGAGACCTTCGCGCACGTGGACCGGGTCCTGGGCCTGGAACTCACCCGCGAGGTCGGCGGGGTGCGGCCGTGAGCGGACGCCTCATCCTGCTGCGCCACGCCAAGTCCGCCTGGCCGCCGGACGTCCCCGACCACGACCGTCCGCTCGGCGCCCGCGGCCGCCGTGACGCACCGGCCGCCGGGCGCTGGCTGCGCGAGAACAAGCACATACCGGACCTCGTCGTCTGCTCCACCGCCGTGCGCACCCGGGAGACCTGGGAACTGGCCGCCGAGGCCCTCGCCCCCCGCGCGCAGTTCCCGGTCGCGTACGACGAACGGCTCTACGCCGCCACCGCCCGCGCCATGCTCGACGTGCTCCGCGAGACGCCCGACAGCGTCCGTACCGTCCTGCTCGTGGGCCACAACCCCGGCATTCAGGACCTCACCCTCCGCCTCGCGGGGGGCGCCGGCTCGGACGCCCTGCTCCGGGCCGCCGACAAGTTCCCGACCTCCGCGCTCGCGGTCCTCACCTCTGCCGCGCCCTGGTCCGCCCTCACTTCCGACGAGGCCCACCTCGACGACTTCGCCATCCCGCGCGGCTGAGAGGACCCACCCCGAAAGGATGTGCGCATGATCACATCGCGCGAGTGACGCGGCCCGGTGTGGGGCATCTCACACGGCGGTGTCAGGCGGCCGTCGCCGCCAGGGCCGCCGCGGTGGCGGCGGAGAGGCGGTCGAGATAGCGGGGGGAGAGGGGGGCGCGCAGGACGGCGAGGCGCCAGTAGAGGGGACCCGCGATGAGGTCCAGGGCGAGGTCGGCGTCGGTGCCCTGCGGAAGGTCGCCGCGGGCGACCGCGCTGTCGATGATGCCGGAGGCGATGCCCCGCTGGGTGTCCCGGAGCGCGGCGTGGAGGGCCGCGGCGATCTCGGGGTTGCGGGAGGCCTCCGCGAGCAGGTCGGGGATGATCTGGGAGGCCACGGGGTGCCGCAGCGCCCGGGCGGTGACTTCCAGCAGTACACGGATGTCGCCCAGGAGGGAACCCGTCGCGGGGGCGGGGACGCCGAGCGCGGCGACGGCGGAGACGACGTCGAGGACGAGCGGCAGCTTGGAGCGCCAGCGGCGGTAGACGGCCGCCTTCCCCACTCCGGCGCGGCGGGCGATGCCCTCGATGGACATGCGCCCGTAGCCGACCGCCGCCAGTTCCTCGAAGACCGCCGCACGGATGGCCTCCGTGACGTCGTCACGGAGCACGGCCGCCCCGGCGGGGGCGCGACGGGAGGGAGCGGTGTCCGATGCCATGTGCGGCAGCCTACGCGACGTCGCGACGGAACGGTTGCGTTCCAGCGCTCGTGTGGTCTAACGTCTCGATCACGACGGTACGGTGTCGTTCCGGTTCCGCTTCAGCGTAAACCCCCGCCCAGCACCCCCTCCCTCGAACCCCTCGAAAGAAAGCGCCGCCCCCGTGAGCCTTGACATCGAGTCCTCCTCCGCAGCCACCGCGCCGCCAGGCACTATGACGCTTCCCCCCGGTGAGCTGGCGGCCAAGTACGGCCTCACGGTCAGCGGAGCCAGGCCCGGCCTGGGCCAGTACGTCAAGCAGCTGTGGGGGCGCCGTCACTTCATCAGCTCGTTCGCCACGGCCCGTGTGTCGGCGCAGTACACCCAGGCCCGGCTGGGCCAGCTGTGGCAGGTGCTGACGCCGCTGCTCAACGCGGCCGTGTACTACCTGATCTTCGGCCTGCTGCTGGGCACCGACCGCGGTGTGGACAACTACATCGCGTTCCTCGTCACCGGCATCTTCGTCTACACCTTCACCCAGTCCTCGGTGATGGCCGGTGTCCGCGCGATCGCCGGCAACCTCGGCCTTGTGCGCGCCCTGCACTTCCCGCGCGCCAGTCTGCCGATCGCCCAGACGCTCATGCAGCTGCAGCAGCTCCTGATGTCGATGTTCGTGCTGCTCGCCATCGTGCTGATGACCGGCGAGGTGCCGAGGCCGTCGTGGCTGCTGGTGCTGCCGGCGCTGCTGCTGCAGTCGGTGTTCAACGCGGGGCTCGCGCTGGTCGTGGCGCGGATCGGCAGCAAGATGACCGACCTGGCGCAGCTGATGCCGTTCATCCTCCGCACGTGGATGTACACCTCCGGCGTGATGTACAGCATCGCCCACGTCGCGGCGCACGCCCCCTACGCGGTGAAGATACTGCTGGGTCTCAACCCGGCCGCCGTCTACATCGACCTGATGCGCTTCGCGCTGATCGACAGCTTCACCGCGGACCAGCTGCCGCCGCACGTGTGGCCGGTCGCGCTGGGCTGGGCCCTCGTGATGGGCGTGGGCGGTTTTGTGTACTTCTGGAAGGCAGAGGAGCGGTACGGCCGTGGCTGATGAGCGCATTCCCACCGTGATCGTGGACGACCTGCACATCGTCTACCGGGTGCACGGCGCCGGCGGCGGGCGGGGCAGTGCCGTCAACGCGCTGTCGCGCATCATCCGCCGCAAGGGCAACCCGAACGTACGTCAGGTGCACGCCGTGCGCGGTGTCAGCTTCACCGCGTACCGCGGCGAGTCGATCGGGCTGATCGGCTCGAACGGCTCGGGCAAGTCCACCCTCCTGAAGGCGGTGGCCGGCCTGCTTCCCGCGGAGAGCGGCAAGGTCTACACGCAGGGTCAGCCGTCGCTGCTCGGCGTCAACGCCGCGCTGATGAACGACCTGTCCGGCGAGCGCAACGTGATGCTCGGCGGCCTCGCGATGGGCATGACCCAGGACGAGGTGAAGCAGCGCTACGACGAGATCGTCGAGTTCTCCGGCATCAACGAGAAGGGCGACTTCATCTCCCTGCCGATGCGGACGTACTCCTCCGGCATGTCGGCCCGCCTCCGGTTCTCCATCGCGGCGGCCAAGTCGCACGACGTGCTGATGATCGACGAGGCGCTGGCCACCGGCGACAACAGCTTCCGCAAGCGCTCCGAGGCGCGGATCCGCGAGCTGCGCGAGGAAGCCGGAACGGTTTTCCTCGTCAGCCACAACAACAACGCGATCCGCGACACCTGCACCCGTGCCATCTGGCTGGAGCACGGCACCTTGCGCATGGACGGTCCGACCCCGGACGTGCTGAAGGCGTACGACGAGTTCACCAAGACCAAGTGACGCCGTCCGGCGAGAGCCGGACGGCGGTGCCAGACTGAGGGCGGAACCGGGAAGACGGCACGGGGGCAGCACGCCGTAGCGAAGGAGCGCTCGTCATGCTCACGACTCATTACGCCCACGGTGCCCCGAGCTGGCTCGACCTCGGGTGCCGTCATCCCGGCGCTTCCGCCGCGTTCTACTCCGGGCTCTTCGGCTGGGACATGCGGCCCCTGGGGCCGCAAGCGGGCGGCTACGGGTTCTTCCAGCTGGACGGGAGGACCGTGGCCGCCCTCGGTCCATCGGCCGGGGAGGGCACGTCCCCGTCCTGGACGCTGTACTTCCAGGCGGACGACGCCGACGCCACCGCCAAGGCCGTGGAGCAGGCGGGCGGTACGGTCCGCTTCGGGCCCTTCGACGTGTTCGCCAACGGGCGGACGGCGGGCTTCACCGATCCCGGCGGGGCGGAGTTCTCCGTCTGGCAGCCGCGCGAGACCCGGGGACTGGACGTGGTCACGGAACCCGGCAGCCTGTGCTGGGCGGAGCTGTTCGTGCCCGATCCCGCCGCGGCGATCGCCTTCTACGGTTCCGTCCTCGACTGGCAGGCGCAGGACGTCCCCTACGGCGACACCGGCTACACGCTGCTGTCCACCTCCGACCGGGGGCCCTCCGGCGGGGGCTCCACCCTCGGCGCCGTCGTGCGGATCACCGACGAGATGGCGGGGGCGGGCGTCGTCCCGCGCTGGCTGCCGTACTTCGAGGTCACCGACTGCGACGCGGTGGTCCGCGCGGCGGACCGGCTCGGCGGGACCGTGGTCATGGCCCCGCAGCACACCGAGGGCGTCGGGCGCTTCGCGCACCTGGCGGATCCGGGGGGTGCGGTGTTCGCCGTCATCACCAGCCAGCCGCCGCGGTCCTGACCGTCCCCGGGGCGGTACGCGAGGCGGAAACCGCAGGCCGGAGATGTTGTCAGACCCCCCTGCAAGACTCTGTGCGACCAGGGAAGCACCCTCCGTAGAAGGAGCACCCCATGCTCAGCACAGACTTCCTCCCCGGCGCGCCCAACTGGCTCGACCTGGGAGCGCCGGACAGCAAGGCCGCGGCCGCGTACTACGGCGAGGTGTTCGGCTGGCAGTACGTCTCGGCCGGACCGGACGCGGGCGGCTACGGCATGTTCAGGATCGGCGACAAGACCGTCGCCGGGATCGGCCCCGGCGACCCCGGCGCCGGCTCCGCCGCCTGGGAGCCGTACTTCTCGACCCAGGACGCCGAGGCCACCGCCAAGCTGGTGGAGCAGGCCGGCGGCACGGTCCGGCACCCGGCCATGGACGTCTTCGACAAGGGCCGCATGGCGGTCCTCGCCGACCCGGCCGGCGCGAACTTCTGCGTCTGGCAGCCCGGCGCCACCAAGGGCCTCGACCTCGTCAACGAGCCCGGCAGCCTGTACTGGACGGAGCTGTACACCACGGACGTGCCCGCGGCGCTCGGCTTCTACCGCACCGTCCTCGGCTGGAAGACCGACGACATGAGCAACCCGGGCTTCACCTACGTGGTGGTTTCCCCGGGCGCCGGCGACGACAACGCGGGCCACGGCGGCGTCGCGCTCCTGGAGGAGGCGCAGCTCGCCGCGGGCACCACCGCGCACTGGCTGCCGTACTTCACGGCGGCCGACGTCGACGCGACCGTGGCCAAGGCCGTGGCGGCCGGCGGCAGCCTGCGGGTGCCCGCGACGGACATGCCGGGTGTCGGCCGCTTCGCCCAGGTCGTCGACCCGCAGGGCGCGGTGTTCGCGGTCATCACGCCCGCGGCCGGCAGCGCGTTCTGAGGCCCGGGCCCGGCTACTCGGGCGGCGTCGGGGTGTCGTGCGCGGAGAACATGGCCTGGATGTCGAGCTCCAGCTTGATGGTCGGGCCGACCACCGCGATGCCCCGCGCCAGCATGTTCTGCCAGTTGAGGGTGTAGTCCTCGCGGTGCAGTTCGGCGGTGGCGAGGGCCGCGCAGCGCAGTTCCTCGCCGTAGCCACCGGTCGCCAGGCCCAGGTAGTTGGTGTCCAGGGAGACCGAGCGGCTGGTGCCGTGCATCGTCAGATGGCCCTGCACGGTCCACTTGTTGCCCGTGCGGTGCAGGAAGCGGTCACTGGCGAAGTGGATGGAGGGGTAGGCGGCGACGTCCAGGAAGTCCGCGGAGCGGAGGTGGTTGTCCCGGGTCCGGTTGCCGGTGTTGATGCTCGCGGCGTCGATGCTGATCTCGACCTGCGAGTCCTCCATGCGCTCGGCGACCCGGATGCCACCCTCGAAGCGGTCGAAGCGGCCGTGCACGTGGGCCATGCCGACGTGCTTGGCGATGAAGCGGATCGCCGTGTGCGGCGGGTCGAAGAGCCAGGTACCGGGAGGCGGCAGCTCCAGTCCGGGAGAGGGGACCAACTGGATTCTGCCGATGGGGGATTGCAGCCCCTCGGCTATCTCCACCGTCCCGCGGTAGGGCTGCAGGCTGTCCGCGGAGACGACAACGGTGTACTGCCCGGGCGGCAGCGTCGCGAGGAACGTCCCGTAGGGATCACTGGTCGCCTTCACCCGGACGCGTCCGCTGCCGAGTTCGGACACCGAGATGTCGGCCCCGTTCATGGGCTGGCCGAGAGGGTCGAGCACCTGACAGCTGATCAGTCCCGCGCCTCTGGCGATCGGCGGTGCGAGTACCGCCGCTTCCGTACCGTTGCGTGCCGAACGATGACGCCGAAAGAGTGCGATGGCCATGACTTCACCTTAGATGGCCGATCTCCGCAAGTGCGAATCGGCATTCCGGATTGCGCAACCCCCTGTCATTCGCGGGGTGCGGGGCCGTCCTGCTGGGCGGCGAGCCAGTGCCGGCGGCCCAGGTGGATGAGGAAGAGCTCCTTGCGGGCGGTGCGTTCGATGCGCTCCTCGTCCGCGGGATCGTCCGCGGGCGCCTCCATGAAGGCGATCGCGGTCATCAGCATGCGGTCCACGTAGAGTTCGGCCAGCATGCGCACGTCCTCGGTGCGCCAGCCCGCCGAAATGGGCTGTGCGGCAAGGGCGGTGGCCACTTCCGCGGCGAACTGATCCATCTCGGCCGCGATGGCCTCGCGGACCGCGGTGACGCCACCGTGGCGCTCGCGCGCCAGGAACCGGATGTGCGGCCGGTGCTCGCGCACATGGAGCGCGATCAGGCGCACGGTGCGGGCGATGACCTCCTCGGCGTCGTCCTGTTCGGCCATGATCGCCTGGATCATCGCGTGCAGGCTGCTCAGCGACTCGCCGACCAGGGCCACCCCGAGATCGCCCATGTCCCTGAAGTGGCGGTAGAAACCCGCGGGTGCGACGCCGACTTCGCGCGTGACGGCGCGCAGCCCCAGGCTGCTCAGGCTCTGGTTCTCCAGCAGGCGCAGGCCCGCGTCGAGAAGGGCCTGCCGGGTCTGCCGCTTCTGGGCCTCGCGGACCCCGAGGGTGTGACTCATGTCATCCAGTAAACAGCTGTTCGCCGAGTTTGGCGACACTAGACTACGGACTCAGTGAACAACTGTTATTCCAACTGTTCACTGAAGTGCCACCGCGCCACTGCGGCACGGCGCCGCTGTATCGCTCCGCCCGCCCGCGACAGGCGTCGCCACGGCATCGCAGTCATCGAGAAAGGCAGCGCCTCGTGACGTTCCTCGTCGCCCTGGTCGCCTTGGGGATCCTCCTGGGCACCGTCTCCTGCACCTCGTTCCCCGTCTTCCTCGCGGCCGCCGGCGCGATCACCGCCTGGCTGCTCGTCTTCTCGGTCCGCGAGCGCCTCGCACACCACCGCCACCGCTGACTCCACGTCTCCCAGGGGGGATTCGACCCATGGACTCCTACGCACCCGTACGTGAGCGCGACGCACGTTCCAAGGACGGCTCGGACGGCGCCGACGGCATGGCCGTCGCCTCGTTCGTCCTCGGACTGGTCGGCCTGCTCGCCTTCAACATCGTGCTCGGCCCGTTCGCCCTCGTACTCGGGGGCGTTGCCCTGGTGCGCGGCACCAAGCGCCCCGTACGGGCCCTGCTCGGCCTCGTCCTCGGCGCGGCGGACCTGATGGTGCTGGTCGTGCTGCTCACCATGAACAAGGGCCTGCTCCTGCCCTTCGGCTCCTGACGCCCGTAAGAGGCCCAGGCCCGGTCGTCGCATTCCCTCCCCCAGCGGTAGCTGGGGGACCCACGGCCCGCCCTCCGGGCGGCCGGCGCCCGTGTGACGACAGGGCCTCGTCTTCTAGCCGCGGGTCCAGCCGGTGGACGGCCAGTAGCCGTACTCCGGGCGGCCCTTGACGCCGCTGGTGCGGAACGGCCGCCCGCCGTCGTCGATGCGGACGGTGCCGGTGCGCCCGCCGGAGGTCCAGTCGGCCTCCAGGTACCAGTCGCAGTCGCAGCCCTGTGTCCGGGCGCCGACCCGAAGCACCAGCGGATCCTGGTCGGAGACCTGGTACGGCAGGCGGACCGCCGGGACGGCCTTCTCGCCGTCGAAACCGTCCTGGGGACGGGCGAGAGGGCGCGGGGCGTCGAGGTCGACGCTGTACACGGCGGGTGTGAGGGCACCCCCGCAGCCGTTGTCCATGGCGTACGAGGACCAGCGCAGCGGGCCGCGCCGCTCCACCACCCGCACGTGCAGGGCCTGCACCACCACCGGCGCCGGCGTACGGCCGCGCAGGGTGGCCTCGACGACGGTGGTGCCGCCGTGCACGGCGTCGAGGGCGCTCGCCCAGGCGCGGGCGTCCTGTTCGACGGGCGGCGGGGGGACGTCGGAGGGCGGACGGTCGATCAGATAGCGGTGGTCGCAACCGTTCTCCCACACGTGCGACCGGACGCTCCAGTTCAGCGGCCTGGCCGGGGCCGCCGGGGCGGAGCCGGTCGGCGTTCGCGTGAGGGAGGGCGAGTGTGACGGCCCGCCTGAGGGCGGTAAGTGAGAAGGAGCCGCCGCGGTGCCCGACGCGGAGGGCGACAACGACGGGCTGCCGCCGCGTTCCCCCTCCGGAGCCGGAGAAGAGGCGTGGGCACCGCCCGTCCCGCCCGTCGCCGGAGGCGCGGTGCGGGCCGCCGCGGGACGGCCGTCGCCGGTGGCGTCGGTCATCGCCAGCGCGGCGCCCGTCAGCACGAGTGCTGCCGCGGACACCACGACCGCCGGACGGGACAACCGCCGGCGCCAGGAACCGTGTCGCGCCGTTCCCCCGGCGGAGGGCGGCGGAGCGTCCACCGCCGGCTCCGGGACGGCCTCCGCCGGCACTTCGGGCACTTCCGGCACTTCGGGGGCTCCGAGCGCCTCGCCCGCGGGCTCCGCGCCGCCGCCCCGGTTGCCGGCCCGCCGCGCCGCGTCCGCCCGCACCCACCGGCGGTGCAGCTCGACCAGTTCCTCCGGCCCCGCGCCGCACAGCCGGGCCAGGCGCTCCACGACCGCGTAGTCCGCCGGAACGGCGTCGCCGTGGCAGTAGCGGTGCAGGGTGGACGTGCTGACGTGCAGCCGGTTCGCCAGCTGCCCGTAGCTCAGTCCCGACCGTTCCTTGAGGGCGCGCAGACACTCCGCGAACTGCCCGCTGCCCGCCGCCGTACCGGCCATCCCCGTGCCCCCGCCGTCGTCCCGCGTTCCCGGCGCCCGTTCCAGGGCGCTCCCGTCTGCCCAGGCCAGGGTACGCGGAACCGTTCCGGCGTCCCGGATGACGCGGTATCCGTTGCCCGGTCGCGACCGTTCCGCACAGGCTGGTGCACGTCAACCGCCGTCGCTCCGGCGCCGGCGGCACCCGACCGGAGACCACCATCACAGACAACGGGGACGCACCTTGTACCAGCGCACACTGACCCGCCGCGCCGTCGTGACGGCCGCAGTCGCCACCACCGCCCTGCTCGGCCTCGGGGCCGGGGCGGAGGCCGCCGCGCCCGCGCCCGCACCGAAGTTCCTGGCGGCCAAGGAACTGCCGCCGCACCCCTCTTCCCCCTGGTTCGCCAACCGGGTCACCCAGGGCCTGCCCGACTACCCGGTCTTCTGCCTGGAGCGCGTCCTGCCGTCCCGCGGCGCCGCGTACCGGGAGTTCGGCACCGAGTTCGACACCGGCGCCGTCCAGCTCACCTTCAAGGCGAAGAACACCCGGGCCGCCCGCGACCTGGCCACCCGGCTCCGCGCGTCCGTCCGCGGCTGCGCCACCCGGTTCGAGCGCCAGAACCCGACGGGCGAGGCCGACTGGAAGGACTACGGCTCGATCGGCGTCGAGAACGGCGCGCACGTCTACGGTGTGCACACCGCGCACCCCGACTCCGAGCACGGCGTCGCGCTGTACGGCATCGGGCGCGACGGCCGGACCGTGACCGTCGTGAAGTGGAGCCAGATCGGCACGCTCAAGCAGGCCCCGGTCACGGCCTTCAAGAAGACCACCAAGAGGGCCGTCGCCAAGCTCTACGGCTGACCCGGCCGGGGAGCGGCACGACGGCACACGGTACGCGGCGGCGGGGCCCCGGGGGGAGCCCCGCCGTCGGCGCGCCCACGGGGCCTCGCCCCGGTGCCCGTCGGCCCGGCAGCCGTCAGCGGCCATCCGCAGTAGCCGCGTCACCGATCCGGGCTGCGTCCGGCGCCCACCTGTGTCGGTTCCCGGGCCCACGGCCCCGGAGCTGCGACCATGCGTTCAACGGCCCTACCCGGCACGAGATCCCGATCTGCGCCGTGGCGGTCACGCACCGGTTCGGGCCGCCGCGTCGAATGGCAGGGGCTGATCACCATGAGGGTCGTCGTGCTCCTGGGCCTGGTGCTGACACTGGCCGGTGGCCTGGACTGGACCCGGCGCCGGTACCCGGTGGCCTTCTGGCTGCTGGTCGGCCTGCCGCTGACGTGGGGCCGGTTCCTGGCCACCTACGACTCCACGATGACCGCCTGCGGGCTGGCGCTGCCCCCGTCCCGGCTGCGGGCGTTCGCGGTGTGGGTCACGGGCCGCCGGCAGGCCCAGCCGGTCCCGCCGAAGATCCGCGGGGTCAGCGGTTCCCTCATCGGCATGCGGGTACGGCTGCGGCTCCCACCGGGACTGGAACCGGCCGACGTGGCGGCCGCCTCCAGCCGGCTGCGGCACGCCTGGGGCGTGCACGCGCTCAGCGTGGTCCCCGTCAAGCCCGGCGTGGTGGAACTGCGGATGACCGGCTACGACGTGCTGCGCGAGGTGCGCATGCCGCGCCGTCTCCCGTCCGGCCCGATGGTGGTCCCGGTCGCGCTGCGCGAGGACGGGACGACCTTCGTACGCGACTACCGGCGGATCCCGCACACGCTGACCCTGGGCGCGAACCAGTCGGGCAAGACGATGTACCAGCGCAACCTGATCATGAACCTGGCCAGGCTCCCGGTGGCCCTGGTCGGCATCGACTGCAAGCGCGGGGTGGAACAGGCCCCGTACGCGTGCCGCCTGTCGGCCCTGGCCACCGACCGCGAGCAGGCGGCCAAGCTGCTGGACGCGCTGGTGGCGGAGATGGAGGACCGCTTCGACCTGCTCAAGAACCAGCAGGGCGCGGCGCTCGACGAGCCCGAGGAGGAGGTCGCGTCGGACATCTGGGGGCTTCCCGCGTACCTGCGGCCCTTCCCGGTCGTGGTGCTGGTCGACGACGTCGCCGAACTGTTCCCCAACGCCACGACGATCGACGAGGAGACCCGCGACCGCATGGTCGCGAACCTGATCCGGCTGGCCCAGAGGGCGCGTCCGGTCGGCATCTACCTGGAGATCTGCGGGCAGCGCTTCGGGCCCGAGCTCGGCAAGGGCGCCGGCCTGCTCCGCGCCCAGCTCACCGGCCGGGTGGTGCACCGGGTCAGCAGGCAGACCGCCGAGATCGGCCTGGCCGACTTCGCGCCCGAGGCCATGGCGGCCGCGACGTCGATCGCCCCGGACCGGGCCGGCGTGGCGGTGGCCGGCGACGCCTCCGGCGGCTGGTCCCACATCCGTACCCCGCTGGTGTCGATCGCCGAGACCGCCGCGGTCTGCCGTGCGCACGCGCACCTGGTCCCCGACATCCCGGCCCTGGACCCCTTCCGGCCCTACGCCCCGGACGCGCAGGACCCGCCCGATCTCCCGACCCTGCCCCGGCCCCGCCCGGGTCCGCAGTAGCGGCCGATGGTGTGGTGCCGGGCCGTCCCCTTTGCGGTCCTGGCAGGATGACGGCATGGAACGTGTGCTGGGAATCGGCGGATACTTCCTGCGGGCCACCGACCCGGAGGCGCTGAGCGCGTGGTACCGCGACTGCCTGGGCCTGGACACCGACGAGCACGGCCTGTGGAGCCAGGAAGCCGGGGGGACGGTGTTCGCGACCTTCGAGTCCGGGACCGACTACTTCGGGTCCCCCGCCCAGCAGACCATGCTCAACTTCCGGGTCCGCGACCTGGAGGCGATGCTCGCGCAGTTGCGCGCCAAGGGAGCGGACGTGGCCCAGGAGACCGAGGACATGGAGGGGGTCGGCCGGTTCGGCTGGGTCACCGACCCCGAGGGCAACCGGATCGAGCTCTGGGAGCCCGCCTGACCGCGCCCGGCCGCGCCGCGGGAAATGGATTTGGTCCTGGGGCCGGCACCCCGTAGGGTGGTGTTCATCGACGCGGGGTGGAGCAGCTCGGTAGCTCGCTGGGCTCATAACCCAGAGGTCGCAGGTTCAAATCCTGTCCCCGCTACGGAAACGGAAGGCCCGGTGCGCAAGCACCGGGCCTTCCGCCATTCCCGATCTCCGTCTCTCGCGAGGTGCGCGCGGCGTCACCGCCTGCGCACGGGGTGGTACGGCGGTACGTCGGGCCCCGGCTGGTAGTGCGGGCCCTGCCGGATGTGGCGGACGACCACCACCAGGTCGGTCGCGGCGGCCAGCGCCAGCACGCCGAAGAAGATCGCCCAGCCCATCTGCCCGAGGACCGAGAAGATCACCGTGCCGGCGATCGCCCAGACCAGGCCGAAGGCGGCCAGCCCCAGTCTCAGCCGCAGCGCGCTGCGGGCCTGCAGGGGTTCGCTTCCGGTACGTCCC
This sequence comes from Streptomyces sp. MI02-7b, assembly GCF_033793585.1. Classification (NCBI taxonomy): domain Bacteria; kingdom Bacillati; phylum Actinomycetota; class Actinomycetes; order Kitasatosporales; family Streptomycetaceae; genus Streptomyces; species Streptomyces sp. MI02-7b. The sequence continues at coordinate 17,295 of NZ_JARAWX010000002.1, forward strand.
AGGTGCATGGAAACCACTCCTCACGGGAGACGTACCCCGCTACGCTCGTGTCATGACATGGCGACATTGATCCGCACGGAAGTCCCCGGAGTCCTTCCTCGCGCGCAGGCTGTACGCCTACGCGTTCCTCGAGGACCTCATCCCGCTCTACCCGGTGTACGCGGTGCTCTTCGCCGACTCCGGGCTGTCCGAGGCCGGGATCTCCTCGCTCTTCGCCCTCTGGTCGTTCACGGCGTTCGCGCTGGAAGTGCCGTCCGGGGTGTGGGCCGACCGCTTCTCGCGGCGTGCCCTGCTGTGTGTCGCGCCGTTGTTGACCGGAGCGGGCTTCGCCCTGTGGACCTTCCTGCCCGGCTACGCCTCCTTCGCGGCCGGATTCGTGCTGTGGGGCGCCGGTAGCGCGCTGCGGTCAGGGGCACTGCAGGCACTGGTCCACGAGGGGCTGACCGGGGCAGGCGCGTCCGATGCGTACGCACGTCTCATCGGCCGCTCCCAGGCCCTGGGCACCACGGCCGCGCTGGCGGCGACCGCCGCGGCCGGACCGCTGCTGGGGGCGGGCGGCTACCGGGCGGTGGGGCTGGCCAGCATCGCCGTGACGGTGCTCACCGCGCTCGCCGCACTCCGTCTGCCCGAGCGGCGCCGGGGAGCCGCGGAGGACGAACCGGGCTACGGCGCCCTGCTGCGCGACGCGCTGACCGAGGCCCGGCACGAGCCGGGGGTGGCGCGGATGCTCGCGGTGGTCTCGCTGCTGGCGGGCGCGGCCGCGCTGGACGAGTACGTGCCGCTGCTGGCGCGGGCCACCGGCGTCAGCGCGCCCCTCGTACCGGTGCTTGTGCTCCTGGTCACCGCGGGTGCCACCGCCGGCGGCTGGCTCGCCGGACGCGGCATGCGCTGGGCCCCGGCGGCCCCGGCGGCGGCCGGGCTGTGCCTTGCCGCGGGCGCGGGAACGGCGAGCGGTCACCCGGCCGGTCTGCTGGCCGTCGCGGTGGCGTTCGGGGTCTTCGACTGGGCGGGCTCCGCCGCCGACGCCCGCCTGCAGGAACTGCTCGGGGACCGCACCCGGGCCACCGTGACCTCCTTGGCGGGGCTGGGTTCGGAGGCCGCCGCGCTGCTGCTGTTCGGCCTCTGGGCGCTCGGCTCCGGCTGGGCCGGTCCCGCGCCGCTGTTCGCCGTGGCGGGGCTGCCGTTCCTGGCCGGGGCCCTGCTGCTGTGGCGGTGCAACATTTCCCGGCGTCCACGGCGTCAGTGAGGTGAAGGCGCGCCGGAAGACGATCACGAGCAGAGGGCGGCAGATGCACGAGGAACGCACGGAGGACTACCTGGAGTTCGCCGCGACCAGAGCGGCGCACCTCTTCCGTTCGGCCTGCCTGCTCACCGGGGGCGACACGCATCTCGCCGAGGACCTCGTCCAGGAGACCCTCGGCAAGATGTACCTCACCTGGCGGCGCATCAGCCGCATCGGCAACCCGGCCGGTTACGCCCAGACCGTGCTCGTCCGTACCTTCCTCACCCATCAGCGGCGGCGCAGCAGCGGCGAGTCGCCCGTCGGGGAGCTCCCCGACATCCCGTCGGGGACCTCCTCGGACGGCGACACGACGCTGCTGCGGCTGACCCTCCTCGACGCCCTGGCCCGGCTTTCCCCCAAGGACCGCGCGGTGCTGGTGCTGCGCTACTGGGAGGACCGGAGCATCGAGGAGACCGCGGACGCCCTGCGGCTCACCCCCGGCACCGTGCGCACGCGGTCGTTCCGCGCGCTCTCCCGGCTCCGCGAGCTGCTCGGCGACAGCCTCGTGGACCTGGTGTCCCCCCGCTGACCCCCGCATGCTCCGGTTCACGGCTTCCCGCGCTTCCACGGACGGTGGTACTCCCATGCCTTTCGAAGACGACCTCGGCGCCGCGCTGCGCCGCACGGCTGACGCGCTCAGCACCGACACCGCCTCCCTCGCGGCCGCCGGACTCGCGCGCGGCCGGGCCCTCCGCCGCCGCCGGCGCGCGGCCGCCGTGACGGGTGCCTTCGTCGCCGTCACCGCGGCCTGCGTCGCCGCGGTGCTGGTCGTACCGGCCGGTACGGCCCGGCAGGCGGTCCCGGCCGTGACGGCGCCGGCGAAAGAACCGGCGAAAGTGCCGCCGGCCACCCCGGCCGGCCGCCCGCAGATCTCCGACCAGGAGATGCTCACCCTGTTCAAGGCCCTGCTGCCCAAGGGAAGCGTGACCGGCGGACGGGCAAGGGGCACGCAGACCATCGGCAGCGGGAACCCCGTTCCGTATGCGGAGTTCGTCTTCGACGACGGCGAGGGCGCCGCCACCGTGTCCGTCGACCTGAGCCGGGACCCGGACGACCAGCGGCAGGACAACCAGTGCCCGGATCCCGCCTTCATGAAGAAGGGCACCAAGTGCGCCCGCACGCAGCTGCCCGACGGGTCGGTGCTGACGGTCGTGCAGGGCTGGGAGTACCAGGACGCCCGCACGGGGCCCAAGAACTGGCGCGCCGTGCTGACCACGCCGGAGGGCGGCCGGATCGGCGCGAGCGAATGGAACGCGGCGGGTGAGAAGGGCGTACCGCAGACGCGGCCGGAGCCGCCCCTGACCCCTGCGCAGCTCGGCGCCATCGTGCGCTCCTCCAGCTGGGACAAGGTCTTCGAGGCCTTCCCCGAGAGCGACGCCGACACCGCACCGGCCTCCTGACCGCTGCCGCACCGGACGTGGGCCGCATCGGCGGGGTGAACGTCGAGCACTGGTGCCCGAAGGGCGTGCGGGACGCCCTCCTCGCGGGAGCCGTGGTCCATTACGGCGGGACGAGAAGGATCGTTCGGCGGGCGAAGGCGGAGAGGGGCGGCGCCGGTACCGTGCAGTGGACCGCCATGGTCGTCGGGGGCGTCGCGGTTTCGGGCGAGGCCCTGCCGTGCGGAGCGGACCGCCCTGAACTCCCGCACTGTTCCTCGGCGCGCCGACGCCGTCCGGCCTCGGTCCCGGTGCGGCTCCACCCCTGCTGCGTGAGCGGCCGCACCGGCTGCTGCCGCGTGTCCCGGACGACCCGGTCCCGTACCCGCCGGCGGTGCTGCGCACCGCGCCGCCTTCGAGGCCGCGCGTGCCACGGGCGGCCCCCCGTGCCCCATCGGTTCCGTCATCTTCGGCCGCGCCGACCGGCGGGCGCACTTCGGCCCGGCGTGGCCCGCCCCGGCGGAGGCGAGGCGGCGCTTCGCCACGGGGTCTTCCGACGGGGCGGCCGGGACCCCGTGACCTCGGGTGGCCGGATGTGCAACCACTAGGTTGCGGGCCGGGCGGATGTCGTGCAACCATGAGGTTGCACGTAAAGTTGTCGTCGATGGAGGTAAGGCCATGAGCACCGGGACCCAGGACCGGATCGAACGCGAGATCAGCATCGGAGCGCCCGTCGAGCGGGTGTGGGAGGTGCTGACCCGCCCCGAGCACATCGGCCGCTGGTTCGGCCGGGACGTGGGCGGCAGCGGCGAGCCCAGGTCCATGGAGCTGCGCCCGGGCGGCATCATGCGCCTGGACCACGGCGCGGGCGTGTATCCCACGCGGATCGTGAGCGTCGAGCCGCCGCGCTACTTCGCCTACCGCTGGGCCAGCGCCTTCCCGGGTGTGGAGGCGGCGGAGGGCAACTCCACCCTGGTCGAGTTCACCCTCACCCCCGAGGGCGAGGGGACGCTGCTGCGGGTGGTCGAGAGCGGCTTCGCGACCCTCGACATCCCCGAGGAGCGCGTCCCGCAGGCCGGGTACGAGAGCCACTCGGAGGGGTGGCCGCAGGTCCTGGCCGGATTCGCCGCGTACACGGAGAAGCTGCCCGTATGACAGACCGTCAGGCGGGTGGCGAGGAGGACGTCTTCGCCGCGCTGGCCGATCCGATGCGACGCCGCATCCTGGACGCCATCGCCGGGCACGGTGACGCGACCGCCACCGTGCTCGCCGCCGAACTCCCCGTCACGCGCCAGGCGATCGTGAAGCACCTGGCCGTCCTGGACCAGGCGGGACTGGTCGCCGGACGGCGCGCGGGACGCGAAATGCGCTACGCCGTACGGCCGGAGCGGCTGATCGCGGCGGCGCGGTGGATGGACCGCGTCGCCGCACAGTGGGACGCCCGGCTGGACGCGATCAAACGCCTCGCCGAGGAAACCGGCGCCGCGCCCCCGGTGCAGCCTGTGCGCCGTGAACCAGGAGAGACCGCCTGACATGTTCTCCGGCCGCATCGGCGACGGCCGGATCAACCGGCGCGTGGGCTCGCTGCTCGTCGTCGTGAACGTGGCTCTGCTCGCGCCGGGCGTGGGCTCCACCTTCTGGTTCTTCGGCCAGGACATCGGCATCGCCGGGCTGTCCGTGGCGGGTAGGCCACGGGGAGGAGGGTCCCGACCGTCCTGACGCGCGGGCCCGCGCGCACCTCGGCGTGAACTCGACGGGCCGACGACGGTGCCCGCGCAGTCGTCCCGGTCGAGCACGAACGGCGCCGACGCGCTGCCGCGGCCGAACGGGTGCCGGCCACCGAGCCGAGGCGGAGCGGCGGTTGCGCGAAAAACCGATGGCGTCCGCCGGAGCCACGCGGGCACGATGCCCGCATCATGAACAGCACCCCGACGACCACGACCCCGCACCGCCAGATCAGAGCCGCGCACACCACCGACACCGTGACGGTGTACCAGGCGTACCGTCCGGAGATCGGTGACCACGCCGCACGGCACGGCCGCTTCCCCGCGAGCTGGAGCCGGTCGCGCATGACGTGGATCAAGCCGTCGTTCCTGTGGATGATGTACCGCAGCGGATGGGGCGGCAAAGAGGGCCAGGAACGTGTGCTCGCCCTCGACATCAGCCGCGAGGGGTTCGAGTCCGCGCTGCGAGGGGCCTGCCTGTCCCACTACGACCGCAGGGCATACCCCGACCGCGAGGCCTGGGCCGAGCGTCTGCGGGCCACCTCGGTGCGCGTCCAATGGGATCCCGAACGCGACCTCGGCCTTCGCCCGCTGCCGTACCGGTCCCTCCAACTGGGCCTCACCGGGCGGGCGACCAAGGACTACGCCGACCACTGGCTCCGCGCCGTCCGCGACGTCACCGGCTTGGCGCACGCCGTCCGCGACCTGGTGCGCTCGGGCGACGCGGCCGGCGCGACCGCCCTGCTGCCGGCCGAATCGCCGTACCCGCTCGGCGCGGCGACCGCCGCGGTGATCGGCGCGACGACGGAACTCAGCGGGCGTCCAGCTCCGCGATGAGCCGCTTGGGCGCGATGACGCGGTAGCTCTCCTCCACCCACTCGCACAGCACGTCCGCGGCCGGGGTGCCCTCGGCGAGCGGGACGGAGACCCAGCCCGCCCTGCCGAGACCGTACCCGCTGGGTTCGGCGCCGGGCACGGTCAGCGCGTGCTCGTGGACTTCGGGGTGCTTGAGCTTCACGCCGATGCGGGGCGGGTGGCTGCCGTCGCCGACACCCAGGAAGACGAACACCTTCTTGTCTGCCTTCACGACGCTCTCGCCCCAGGGGAACTCCTCCCCGGCCCCGGGCAGGGCCAGGGCGAACGCGCGGACCTTCTCCCGGACGTCGAACGGATCGCGGGGGACGGGCACGGGGGCCTCCTCGGGGGCGGTCGGGCGGCGTCAGCCCGATCGTAGGCGCAGGGACGGGGTGGGGCGCCGATAGGATCACCGGCAATGCCCGGACGTAGCGCAGAGGCAGGCGCCCCCTTCTCCAAAAAGGGATCACGCCGGTTCGAATCCGGCCGTCCGGGCAGTGCGGGTGCTCGGGTCCGTGGCGCACACGCGGGCGGGCCACCCGCGCACGGCGGGTACGCCGGTTCGAATCCGGCCGGACCCCCGATAGGATCACCGGCAATGCCCGGACGTAGCGCAGAGGCAGGCGCACGGTCTTGCTCAGACCAAGGACGCCGGTTCGAATCCGGCCGTCCGGGCAGTGCGGGTACTCGGGTCCGTAGCGCAGAGGCAGGCGCGCCGCCCTCTCAAGGCGGGTACGTCGGTTCGAATCCGGCCGGACCCACGTCACGGTGGTACGAGCGGGCAGGGGCAGTGGGGGAGACCGGCGGGGAGACGGGCGTCATCGGCGAGGCCGAACTCGCCGTATTCGACGCGGTGGTCGGCAAGCTGCGCGCGTTGCCGGTCGACGACCCGGTGCGGCTGCGCGCCGAGCAGGTCGCCGCGTCGTTCGCGCGGGACGGGCGGCTGCGCCGCCGCAAGACCCGGCGCGAGGAGCGCAGCGCGGCCGATGCCGAGGTCGTCGCGGCCACCGCGACCGGCGCCTTGGCGCGGCGTGAGGACGCTCCCCTGGACCCGGCCGGTGAGGGCGCTGCCGGCGACCCCGCGGGGGAGTTCTCCCGGCCGCGCCGCTGCTACGTGTGCAAGACGCACTACCGACAGGTCGACGCCTTCTACCACTTGCTCTGTCCGGACTGCGCGGCCGACAACACCGCCCACCGGGGTGCCCGCGCGGATCTGAGCGGCCGCCGGGCGCTGCTCACCGGCGGACGGGTCAAGATCGGCTTCCAGCTCGCCCTGATGATGCTGCGCGACGGCGCCGAACTCCTGGTCACCAGCCGCTTCCCCCGGGACACCGCCCGCAGGTTCCGTGCCGCGCCCGGCAGCGAGGACTGGCTGCACCGCCTGACCGTCGTCGCCGTCGACCTGCGCGACCCGCGCCAGGTCGTCGGTCTGTGCGAGCGGCTGCGGGAGACGGGCGAGCCGCTGGACATCCTCGTCAACAACGCGGCGCAGACGGTGCGCAGGCCGCCCGCGGCGTACGCCGCACTCACGGCGGGGGAGCGGCTGCCGCTGCCGGCCGGCCCGCGGCCCAGGGCGATGCTGACCGCGCCCGGATTCGGGGCGGCCCCCGCCCTGCCCGCCGCGAGCGGCCCGGTGGCGGAACTGGTCCTGGCCGAGACCGACGAGGCCGGGCTGCTGCCGGACACGGCACCCCGGAACTCCTGGTCGGCGGAGCTCGGCGGGCTCGACCCGGCCGAGGTCCTGGAGACCCAGCTCGTCAACTCCCTGGCTCCCGCGCTGCTCTGCGACCGGCTGCTTCCCCTGCTGCTCGCCTCGCCGCGGCCGCGCCGCTACATCGTCAACGTCACGGCCGTCGAGGGCCGCTTCGCGGTGCGCAACAAGACGGCCGGCCACCCGCACACCAACATGGCGAAAGCCGCCCTCAACATGCTCACCCGCACGAGCGGGCCCGCCCTGGCCGGTCACGGCGTCCACATGTGCAGCGTCGACACCGGGTGGATCACCGACGAGAACCCGCACCCGAAGAAGCACCGGCTCGCCGGCGCCGGCTTCCGGACCCCGCTGGACATCGTGGACGGCGCGGCGCGCGTGTACGACCCGATCGTGCGCGGCGAGGCGGGGCACCCGGTGTCCGGTGTGTTCCTCAAGGACTACCGGGAAGCCGAGTGGTGACATGACGGACGAGCAGCGGCCCTTCGCGAGCGTCCCGGAGGTCGTGCCGCGCCCGCGCACCGACCTGGAACCGCTCCTGGAGTGGCTGCGCGGCGGCGAAGGCGTCGTACGGCGCACGGACTTCCCCGCCGGCACCGCCCTGCCCGACGGCCGCCTCGACCTGTGCAAGCAGGCGCTCGGCGCCGAGGGCGCCGCGGCCGTCGCAGAGGCGCTGCGGCAGGCCCCGGCCACCGGCACCGTACGCCATCTGCTGCTCGGCACCGACGGACTCGGCGACGCGGGCGCCGCCACCGTCGCCGAACGGACCGCGGGCACCGGTGTGGAGACGCTCTACCTCGGCTGCAACGGCATCACCGCCGGCGGCGCCTGCACGATCGCCGACAGTCTGCGGGCCTCGCCGCAGGCCGTCACGGGAGTGTGGCTCAAGCGCAATCCACTCGGACCGGGCGGCGGCGAGGCCGCCGCCGGACTGGTGGAGGCGGCGCGCTCGCTGCGCACCCTGGACCTGGTGCAGACCGGGCTGGACGTGGCCGGACTGGCCGTCCTGGTGGACGCGTTGCTGATCGCGGCCCGTGAGGGGCGCGGCGTCGAGCGGCTCTTCGCCGGCGGCAACGCGCTGGGGGCGGCAGGGGCGGCCGTGCTCGCCGCGCTGGTCACCGAGGGCGCGGTCGGCGAGCTCTACGTCTCCGCCGCCCGCCTGGGCGACGAGGGCGGGCTGATCCTCGCCGAGGCGCTGCGCCGGGCCCCGTACGGCAGCCTCACCCGGCTCTCCGTGGCGAGCAACGGCATCGGCCCACGGGCCTGTGCGGCACTGGTCGCCGCCGCGGCCGCGGCCGGCGTCGAACTGCTCGACCTCGGCCGGGTGCGTGCCGCCGCCGTCCTCGGCGCCACGGACAACCGGGTCGACACCGATGCGGCCGAGGCCATGGCCGCTGCCCTGGCCGCCGCCCCGCACCGGCTGGGTCACCTGGTGCTGTCGCACACCGGTATGCGCAGCCGCGAGGCGCACCGCCTCCTCGACACGGCGCCCGGCGCGACCGCGCCGACCCGCTTCGTGCTGGGCAAGGGCGTCGCGACCAGCGTCCGGCGGCGTCTCGACGCGCTCAGCGCGCACCTGCCGTACCCCACCGTCCCCGACGCCGTGGCCGCCGTCCGCAGCGTCCACCGCACGCCCCGCTGACCGGGCGCCGCCCCGTCAGCGCGGTATGCGCGCGAAGGTCTCGATCCAGAAGCGCTGCGCCTCCTCCGAAGCGCCGACGAGATACGTCGAGCGCAACTTCGGCGGCAGCAGGGCGACCAGCCGGGTCACCACCTTGCGGTACCGCCTGAGCTGCGACAACTCGGCGTTGGAGATGACCTGGTGGACGATGTCGCTGTCGTTGTTGCCCTCGTCGGACTCCTCGCGGGCACCGCGCAGCCGGGCCTCCCACCCCACGACGTCCGCCGCCAGTTCACGCAGCCCGGTCACCGACCGCCGGGCCAGCCGGTCCATCAGGGCGGTGAGGGGCACCGGGGCGTACTCCCCGTCGCCGAGGTAGACGGTCGCCATCTCCAGCGGCAGGCCACGCTGGTGGAGCTTGATCAGCCGCTCGATGGTGCGCTTGGTGATCCACGCGCGCCCGTCCTCGTCGATGTCGTGCTTCCACCACTCCAGCACGGTCTCCGCGACCGCGCCGTAGCGGGCGATCAGCCACTCGTTGGCCGGGATGTCGCCGGGCTCGACCGTCAGGGACGCGGTGAAACGGGTGGCCTGGGCGATGTTGTTCCGTGAGACCAGCAGCTTGCGGCCCAGGTGGTAGGGCGGGTTCTGCACGGCGATCTGGGCCCGCAGGTTCTCGATCGGGCGCCCCGCCAGCGACCACTCCTGCGTGATCTCCATGAGTTTGGCGAAGGCGGCCTTGTCCTTGGGCCGGTTGTACTCGTCCCAGACGACGGCCTTCGGCTCGGCACCGGTGAAGACCGCCGCCAGCAGGTTCTCCAGCGAGCCGTCGGGGCCGGGCACGGGGGCGCAGAGGTCCTCGACATTGGTGACCGGCAGCGAGAAGTACAACGGGTCGCGGCCCAGCCCCTCGCGCAGCGTCGCCCGCACCAGCTCGGTCTTGCCGCAGCCGGGCGGACCCTGCAGCAGCACCGTCCACCGATTGCGAAGCGCCGCACGCACCACGGAGCGCACCGGGTCCGGGACCGTCGCCGGGTTGGGCACGCCCAGCGCCTTGGCGATCCGGTCCAGGATCTCGGCCGTACGGTCCGGACCGGGTGCGCCGTCGCTCCGCGGCTCGGCCAGCCGCAGCCGCTCGCCGTTGAGCAGCGGCAGTCCCCACCGCAGGGGGAAGCCTTCGCGGGCGTTGGCCAGGATGTGGTCGAGGGTGCGGGGCGACAGCAGCTCGCGGACGGCCGGGCCGAGCGACGCCCACACCCCGAAGACCCCGGACAGGTCCCGGTCCCGGTACTTCGCGGCCAGTCTCAACCGCCAGGCCGTGTCGTTGGCGGTGACGCGGACGGTGACCATGCGGTCCAGCAGGGCCAGGTCGCCGCGCCGGCCCGCCGTCTCCGCCAGTGACTCGTTGTCGCTGAGGAACACCCCGATGCAGCCGAGCTCACGCAGGTCGTACTCGCCGAGGGTCCAGTTGCAGGCGATCTGCATCAGCTGCGACTGGATGGTCTCGCCCGCCTGCAGGGAGTCGTCGATGAGCAGCACGAACGGCCGCCCCGGCTTCAGCTGGCTCATCACCAGCTGACGCAGCACCAGGGCACCGGTCTCCGGGTCGCGGACGGGGGCGTTCGCCAGCAGGTCGTCCGGGGTGAGGTTGGCGGCGGGCACGAAGACCAGCTCGGTGTCCGGGTGGGCCTCGGCGATGTGCGAGAAGAACGTCGAGGTCTTTCCGATGCCGTGCTCACCGAAGACCTGCCCGGTCTGCCGCATGTCGATCATCGCATCGATGAAGGACTCGAGCCGGGACCGGCCGGTCCAGCCCTCGGGCGGCTCCGGGTACGTGGCGCTGGCCCGCCAGGGCCGGGGGCCGGCCGTGGGGGTCGCCGCGGTGGTGGTCATCTCGCTCCTGTCGTGACGCGGTGGCAGGCCATGGGCGGGGTGTGGCTGTCCGGCCAGTCGTCACCGCCCTGGGTGATCAGCCATATCCACTTGTCGGGTTCGGCCGGCGTGATGTGCGGGGCCCAGCCGTCGGTCAGCACGATCACGGCGTCCGGGCGCTCCTCGAAGCGGCGGCCGCGGACCTCGGAACGCCCCTCTACGTAGTCGGCGACGACCTGGAAGCTCGTGCCCCCGCCGCCGTAGACCCGCTCGCCCGGGGCGAAGGGCATCACGACGCCGTCGAAGGACAGCCAGTGCGCCTCCACGCCGTCGATCCGGCCGACGAGTTCGGTCAGCCAGTCGACGACGGAGGACGGCATGGAGCCCGAGGTGTCATAGGCCACGACGAGCACCTTGTCGCGCACCGGGCCGCGCCGCGACAGCATCGGGTCGTGGCCGAGCGCGGCCAGCAGGGCGCCGCGCTTCTTCGGGTACACCAGCCGCTCGCCCTCGCGCAGCTTCGAGGCGACCACGTCGACCAGCCACCGCTGCCACCAGTCCACCTGCCGGGTCCGCACGGTCTCGCCGCGCAGCGCGCCGGCCCCCAACTGCCCCCACATCCGCGAGGCGCGCTCGGAGGCGTCCTGGGTGCGGTCCATGAGGTCGAGCAGCTCCCGCTCGGCGCCGGCGTGGCCCCGGCGCGCCGCCAGCAGGGAGTTGAGCAGTGCCGAGGACACCAGCCGGTCCACCGTCTCCTGGTCCGCCGGCACCCCGCCACCGTCCACGTGCACGCACCGCACCGCGCTCGCCGGCACCGGCGGGCGCGTCATTCGCTTGAGCTCGGTGTAGACGCTCATGTCGGTCGCGGTGAAGTCCTCGTAGGACAGCGGCGCCAGCCCCTGCTCCCGCAGGTCGTTGGCGTAGTCGCGGTGGACCGTGCGCGGGTCGACACCGGTGGGCTCGCCGTCCAGCAGCGGCAGGGCGTCACGCTCCAGCCGGACCATCGCCACGTGGTTGATCGCCACCTCGGCGGCCAGCGTGAAGACCGGGTCCTCGCGCAGCTCGGGCTCGGTGAACAGATGCCGGTGCACCACGTGCCGCGACTCGTGGAAGAGGACGAACTTGACGCCCTCCAGGCCGAGACCGACGAAGAACTCCGGGTTGAACAGCAGCAGGATCGTGCCGTCCCCGGAAGGGACCACCGCCGCGGTGTCCACCGCCGTCGTCGGGATCTGGTGCCGGCACTTGGCGTACAGCCAGGACGCGACGGCGGACTGCGTCAGACCGAAGTCCAGCAGCGCGGCCTCTTTCAGCCGCCGGGCCTCTGCCACGACGCCCGGATCCGCCGGACGCCAGCGCTCAAGCGCCCGCCGGTCGCCGAGCCCCACGGTGAGCCGTCGTCCCCCAGTGTCTGCCCCGTATCCCATGACGGCCCCCCGTACACGACCTCCGCATCCCCCTGATGCCCCGGTGGATCAGTGGTACCAGAGCCCACCGACAACGGGCCATCGACTTCCTCGCCGCCGTCGCCCGCGATCGCCCGCGCCGTCGTCACCAGCTCGGGCAGCGTCCCGGTGAACGTCGGCAGCAACTGCGTGAGGACCGCCCAGGCCTCGGTGTTGCCGCCCAACTCCGCGCGCACGAGCGGACCCAGCGCCGCGGCGGCCTCGGTGAGGCGGTCCGGGAACGCCCAGCGCCCCATCGCGAGCACGGACAGGGCCTGCCTGGCCGGCCGCGTCGTCGTCGCGTACACCGCCGGGCCGTCCACGACTCCCGCGGTGCTGAGCCGGTGCGTGAACTTGCGGTGCGTGCCGAACTGCGTCCGCACCTCAGGCGGGCAGTCCGGCCGGACGGACAGCGCCCAGCGGGCGTAGCCGGGGAGCGGCCGCTCGCGGTCGGCCCCGGCCACCACACCCCAGTCCTCGCGCCGCACCATCAGGGCGGCGGCACGTCCCTGCGCCATGGACGCCACCTCGCGCAGTGCCGCGGTCAGTTCCGCGGGACCGGCGGCCCGGGGTATCTCCGGCGGGGGGTACCGCGACAGACCCTTGGCGACCGGGACCCTCCGGCTGCGGCCCGGCCCGTGCGGGACGCCGTTCAGGATGTCGTGCCGTACGCGGTCGTCGATGGCGCAGTGGCCGTACACCAGCTCATTGATCCGCGGATCGTCCTGCTGCAGCATCCACCACACCACCGACGAGGGCAGGTCACGCAGGCCCAGGTCCCATGCCGGGCCGCGCGGCGGCTTCGTGACCGCCGCGGTGTTCTCCTGCGGCATACCGGTCCTGCGGCGCACCCGGGCGGCCGGCCCGGGGTCCACCAGGGCCAGCAGGAAGCCCAGTCCGCCGGCCTGCTCCACCTCGTTCGCCATGCCGCGATCTTCCCACCGGCCACCGACAGCGGGCGAGTCAAAAACCGCCGCGCAGAGCCCCGTCGAGGACCGCCGACCATTGACGGACGATGCCCGCGCGCCGGGCGCTGTCGTCGCTGAGCAGATTGGCCAGCCCCAGCCCGCGCGCCATGTCCAAGGTGGCCTGGACGGTCTCGCGCACCCCGGGCACGGACTCGTCGGCGCCCAGCATCTCCACCGCCAGGCGGTGTGCCTCGCGGCCGATGCGGGCCTCCAGGGCGGTGACGCGGGGCCGCAACTGCTCCTCGTTGGCCGCCGCGATCCACAGGTGCAGCGCGGCGCGGAAGATCGGGCCGGTGTACAGGTCGACGACCAGCTCGACGACACCGCGGGTGCGGGGCACGCCCGCGTCCGGCAGGCCGAGGGTCCGCTCGCGCAGCGCGACCAGCCACTGCTCCGAGACGAACTCGATCGCCCCGGTGAACAGGTCCTCCCGGGTGGGGAAGTGGTGCTGTGCCGCGCCGCGTGAGACCCCCGCGTGCTCGGCGACGACGGCGACCGTGCTGCCCGCCCAGCCGCGGTCGGCCAGGCAGGCGACGGCCGCCTCCAGCAGTCGCTGCCGGGTGGCCCGGCTGCGGTCCTGCTTGGGCTCGCGGGCGCTCACAACGCCCATGGCGCCGCCCGCCGTTCGAGGAAGGCCCGCATCCCCTCCGCGGCCTCCGGCGAGCCGAACAGCCGCGCCGACCGTTCCGTCAGCGCGTCCGCGTCCTGGTCGAAGGCCCGCAGCACCCCCGCCGTGGTCAGTGCCTTGGACTCGGCGAGCCCCTGGGGCGAACCGGCGCGCAGGCCCGCGAGGATGCCGTCCAGCGCCTCCTCGGGAGCGGTGACCAGGCCGGTGCGGACGGCCTCCGAGGCGTCGAAGACCTCCCCGGTGAGGTAGTAGCGGGCCGCGGCCCTCCCGTCGAGCCGCGGCAGCACCGTCAGCGAGATCACGGCGGGGGCGAGGCCGAGCCGCGCCTCGGTGAAGGCGAAGCTCGCCCCGGGCCCCGCGACCGAGATGTCGCAGGCCGCCAGCAGCCCGAGCCCGCCCGCGCGCACGTGACCGTTCACCGTGGCCACCACCGGCTTGGGCAGCTCCACGATCGACCGCAACAGGGCGACCAGCCGGCCCGGGCCCCGCGGGGATGTCGCCTCCTTCAGGTCCGCCCCGGCGCAGAAGGTGCCGCCGGTGTGCGTCAGCAGCACCGCACGGGTCGCCGGGTCCTTTCCCGCCCGCGCGAGTGCGTCGGACAGCTCGTCCACCATGCGCGCGGACAGCGCGTTGCGGTTGGCGGGGGAGTCCAGGGTGAGCGTGGTGATCCCCCGCTCGGACGCGGAGCGCACCACGGGCGCGTTCTCGTCGGCCGTCAACTGCCGCCCCTTTCGCGGGCGCGGAGTTCACGCCGCAGGATCTTTCCGCTCGCGGCACGCGGTATCGCGTCGGTGAACTCCACCCGCCGCACCTTCTTGTACGGGGCGACCTGCGCCGCCACGTGCGCCATGACGTCGTCCTCGGTCAGGGAGCCGCCCCGCTGCGGGACGACGTACGCCTTGGGGATCTCGTTGCCGTCCTCGTCCAGGACGCCGATGACGGCCGCGTCGGCGACCCGCGGATCGGTGAGGAGCACCGCCTCCAGCTCGGCGGGCGGCACCTGGTAGCCCTTGTACTTGATCAGCTCCTTGACCCGGTCGACCACGTGCAGCCAGCCGCCCTCGTCGACCCGTCCGACGTCACCGGTGTGCAGCCAGCCGTCCTCGTCGACGATGGCGGCCGTCTCGTCGGGCCGTCCCAGGTAGCCCTTCATGACCTGCGGACCGCGGATGTGGATCTCCCCGGTGCCGTCCGCGCCGGCGCCGGTCTCGCCGTCCAGCGGCACGATGCGCATCTCGGTACTGGGGACGAGCTTGCCGACCGTCCCCGCGGGTGCGTCCCGCGCGTCCAGCGGCACCACATGGGTGCCCGGCGACAGTTCCGTCATCCCGTACGCCTGCAGGAGGGGCGGCAGGCCGAGCCGCTCCGAGCAGGCCCGCGCCAGATCCGCGTCCAGGGGAGCGGCCGAGCACATCACGTACTCGAGGGAGCTGAGGTCGTGTCCGGCCACGGCCGGGTGCTTGGCGAGCGCCAGCACAATGGGCGGGGCCACGTACAGGCCCTGCACCTTGTGCGTCTCGATGGCGGTGAGGAACTGCTCCAGGTCGAAGCGCGGCAGCACCACCACGGTGGCGCCCTTGCGCAGGGGGAGGTTCATGAGCGCGGTCAGGCCGTAGATGTGGAAGAACGGCAGCACGGCCAGGATGCGGTGCCCTGGCTCGGTGGACAGCATCGGGTCGAGCTGGGCGAGGTTGGTCGCGATGTTGCGGTGGGTCAGCATCACGCCCTTGGGGATGCCGGTGGTGCCCGAGGAGTACGGCAGCGCGGCCAGGTCCGCGGCCGGGTCGAGGGCGATCTGCGGCTCGGGCGCGGTGGAGGCGAGGAAGTCCAGGACGGAGCGGTGCCCGTCGGCGGTGTCGCAGACGAAGACCTCCCGGACCCCGCCCGCCTGTTCCGCCGCCTTGCGGGCGGTCTCCAGCAGCGGCGAGACGGTGACGATCCAGGAGGCCCCGCTGTCGCGCAGCTGCCGCGCGAACTCCTCCGCGGTGGCCAGCGGATGCACCGTGGTGACGGCCGCCCCGGCACGCGTGGCCCCGTAGAACACCGGGGGATAGGCCACGGTATTGGGGCTGTGCAGCGCCAGGACGTCTCCCTTGCGCAGCCCGGCCTCCGCCAGGGCGGCGGCGATACGCCGCGTGAAGGCGTCGAGCTGCGTGTAGGTGAGGGTCGTGCCGTCCACGCCGTCGATCAGCGCGGGCCGTTCGCCGAACTCGGCGGCCCGGCCGAGCACGGCCTCGTGGATCGGCAGGTCGACGGCGGGAACCGCGGGGTACTCGCTGTGGAACACGGCCGGCTGTGCCATGACCGCTCCCCCTCCTCGATCGGGACGTGCTCAGTAGGACTTGGGCAGGCCCAGCGTGTGGTGCGAGACGTAGTTGAGGATCATCTCCCGGCTGACCGGCGCGATGCGGCCCACGCGCGACGCCGTGAGCATCGAGGCCAGACCGTACCCGGTGGTGAGGCCGTTGCCCCCCAGCGTGTGCACGGCCTGGTCCACCGCCCTGGCGCCCGCCTCCGCCGCGGCGTACTTCGCCATGTTGGCGGCCTCGCCGGCGCCCGCGTCGTCGCCGCTGTCGTAGAGGAAGGCGGCCTTCTGCATCATCAGGCGGGCCAGTTCGAGTTCGATGTGCGCCTGCGCCAGAGGATGGGCGATGGCCTGATGCGCGCCGATGGGCGACTGCCACACCTGCCGCGTACGGGCGTAGCCGACCGCCTTCTCCAACGCGTGGCGGCCCATGCCGATCGAGAAGGCCGCGGTCATCACCCGCTCGGGGTTCAGCCCCGCGAACAGCTGCAGCAGGCCCGCGTCCTCGTCGCCCACCAGGGCCTCGGCCGGCAGTCGCACATCGTCCAGGAAGAGCTGGAACTGCTTCTCCGGTGCGGTCAGTTCCATCTCGATCTGCCGGAACTCGAAGCCCGGAGCCTCGCGCGGCACGATGAACAGGCAGGGCTTCAGCCGGCCCGTACGGGCGTCCTCGGTGCGGCCCACGACGAGCGTGGCGTCGGCGATGTCCACGCCGGACACGAAGACCTTGCGGCCGGTGAGCAGCCAGTCCGATCCGTCGCGGCGCGCGGTGGTGGTCAGCCGGTGCGAGTTGGAGCCCGCGTCCGGCTCCGTGATGCCGAAGGCCATGCGGACGGACCCGTCGGCCAGCCCCGGCAGCCACTGCCGCTTCTGCTCCTCGGTGCCGAAGCGCGCGATCACCGTGCCGCAGATCGCGGGGGAGACGATGAGCAGCAGCAGCGGGCAGCCCGCCGCGCCCAGTTCCTCCAGGACGATGGCCAGTTCGGCCAGTCCCCCGCCCCCGCCGCCGTACTCCTCGGGCAGGTTGACGCCCAGGTAGCCGAGGGCGCCCGCCTCCTGCCACAGCTCGTCGGTGTGCTTGCCCTCCCGGGCCGCCGCGGCGAAGTAGCCGCGCCCATAGCGGCGGCCGAGGTCGGAGACGGCCTTGCGCAGGGCGCGCCGTTCCTCGCTCTCCACAAGGGCGTTGTCAAAGGTGCCTGTCGGTCCGTTCGCAGCGGCGATCCCGCTCATGCCGAGCCCTCCTCCTGAACGACGGCGAGTACGGTCCCGACGTCGACCTGGCGGCCGACCTCGGCGTGCAGTGCGGTGAGCACGCCGTCCGCCGGGGCGGCGACACGGTGCTCCATCTTCATGGCCTCCAGCCACAGCAGCGGCCGGCCGGCCTCCACCTTGTCGCCGACGGCCACGTCCGCGATCCGGACCACGGTGCCCGGCATCGGCGCCAGCAGGGAGCCGGGCGCGATCCTGTCCACCGGATCGGGGAAGCGCGGCAGCGCGGTGAAACGGTGCGCGCCCAGCGGGCCGTCGACGTCGACCTCGTCCCCGTACACGGCGACCTCGAAGGTGCGGCGGATGCCGGAGACCTCCAGCACGACCTCACCCGCGGCCGCGGACAGCAGCCGCACGTCCGGGTGCCCCTCGGCGGTCAGACCGCCGCGTCCGAGCCGGTAGCGGACCTCGTGCTCCGTCCCGTCGGGCTCGGCGCGGTACGTCTTGCGCTGCGGCGCCGAGGGCACGTTGCGCCAGCCGCCCAGGGCGTGCCGCCCGGAGGCGTCGGCCAGGGCGGCGGCCAGCGCGGCCAGCCGTACGGTGCCGGGGTCCCCGGGGGCGGCCGGCCCGAGCCGGCCGAGGAAGGCCGTGGACAGCCGCCCGGCCACGAAGTCCGGGTCGCGCAGCACGCGCACCAGCAGGTCGCGGTTGGTCACCAGACCGTGCACGCGGGCCCGTTCCAGGGCGCCCGCGAGCTGCCGCAGGGCCCGTTCGCGGGTCGGGGCGTGCACGATCACCTTGGCGAGCATCGCGTCGTAGTGCACGCCGACCCGGTCCCCGTCGGTGAAGCCCGCGTCCACGCGCAGACCGGGCATCGCGGGCAGCCGGAAACGGCGCAGGACGCCCGTCTGCGGCTGCCAGTCGCGCGCCGGGTCCTCCGCGTACAGGCGGGCCTCCACGGCGTGCCCGGAGGGCCGCGGGGGAGCGGCCGGCAGCCGGCCGCCCTCGGCGACGTCCAGTTGCAGGGCGACCAGGTCGATGCCGAAGACGGCCTCGGTCACCGGATGCTCCACCTGGAGGCGGGTGTTCATCTCCAGGAAGTACGGGCGGCCGTCCGCCGACACCAGGAACTCCACGGTCCCCGCGCCGGTGTAGCCGATGGCCCGGGCCGCCGCCTGCGCGGCCTCGTGCAGGGTGCGGCGCAGGTCGTCGCCGACACCGGGGGCCGGGGTCTCCTCGATCACCTTCTGGTGGCGGCGCTGCACCGAGCAGTCGCGCTCGCCCAGCGTCCACACCGTGCCGTGCCCGTCCGCCAGCACCTGGACCTCGATGTGGCGGCCGTCCTCGACGTACGGCTCCAGAAAGACCTCGTCGTCGCCGAAGGCGGACAGTGCCTCCGCCCGGGCGGCGGCCATCTCCTCCTCCAGGGCGGCCGCTTCGCGCACCACGCGCATGCCGCGTCCGCCGCCCCCGGCGGCCGCCTTGACCAGGACCGGCAGGTCGTCGGGACCGGCCTCCAGCACCGGGACACCGGCCGCGGCCATCAGGCGCTTGGCGCGGGTCTTCGAGCCCATCGCCTCGATGGCCTCCGGCGGCGGGCCGATCCAGGTGAGGCCCGCGGCGATCACGGCCCGTGCGAACTCGGCGTTCTCCGACAGGAATCCGTAGCCGGGGTGCACGGCGTCCGCGCCGGCCGCCAGGGCGGCCTTCACGATCAGGTCGCCGCGCAGATAGGTGTCGGCCGGGGCGTCGCCCGGCAGGCGCACCGCGGCGTCGGCCTCCCGGACGTGCGCCGCCCCCGAGTCCGCGTCCGAGTGCACGGCGACCGTGGCGATGCCCAGGTCGCGGCAGGTGCGGAAGACGCGGCGGGCGATCTCGCCGCGATTGGCCACCAGCACTGATGCGATCACGGTCACGCTGCCCCTCACATCCGGAAGACGCCGAAGCCGCCGCGCGCGCCCTCGACCGGTGCGCTGTGGATCGCCGACAGGCACACGCCGAGCACCGTGCGCGTGTCGCGCGGGTCGATCACCCCGTCGTCGTACAGCCGCCCCGACAGGAACATCGGCAGGGACTCGGACTCGATCTGCTGCTCCACCATGGCGCGCAGGCCCGCGTCGGCCTCCTCGTCGAAGGGCAGGCCCCTGGCCGCCGCCGACTGCCGCGCCACGATCGACAGCACGCCGGCGAGCTGCTGCGGGCCCATGACGGCGGACTTGGCGCTGGGCCAGGCGAACAGGAAGCGCGGGTCGTAGGCGCGGCCGCACATCCCGTAGTGCCCCGCGCCGTAACTGGCGCCCATCAGCACCGAGATGTGGGGGACACGGGAGTTGGACACCGCGTTGATCATCATGGCGCCGTGCTTGATGATGCCGCCCTGCTCGTACTCGCGGCCCACCATGTAGCCGGTCGTGTTGTGCAGGAACAGCAGCGGAATGTCGCGCTGGTTGGCCAGCTGGATGAACTGCGCGGCCTTCTGCGACTCAGCGCTGAACAGCACCCCTTGTGCGTTGGCGAGGATGCCGACGGGATAGCCGTGCACCTGGGCCCAGCCGGTGACCAGGCTCGTCCCGTACAGCGGCTTGAACTCGTCGAACCGCGAGCCGTCGACGACACGGGCGACGACCTCGCGCGGGTCGAAGGGGGTCTTCAGGTCGCCGGGGACGATGTCCAGCAGTTCGTCCTCGTCGTGGAGCGGCGGGTCGTAGACGGCGGCCGGGGCGGGGCCTTGCTTGCGCCATCCCAGCCGGGCCACCACGCGGCGGGCGGTGCGCAGCGCGTCCGGCTCGTCCTGGGCGAAGTAGTCGGCCAGGCCGGAGACACGGGCGTGCATGTCGGCGCCGCCCAGCGACTCGTCGTCGCTCTCCTCGCCGGTCGCCATCCTCACCAGCGGCGGCCCGCCGAGGAACACCTTGGAGCGCTCCTTGACCATGACGACGTGGTCGGACATGCCGGGCACATAGGCGCCGCCCGCGGTCGAGTTGCCGAAGACGACCGCCACGGTGGGGATGCCCGCCGCCGACAGCCGGGTCAGGTCGCGGAAGAGCGCGCCGCCCGGGATGAAGATCTCCTTCTGGCTGGGCAGGTCCGCGCCGCCCGACTCCACCAGGTTGACCAGCGGCAGGCGGTTGGCGAGCGCGATCTCATTGGCCCGCAGCGCCTTCTTCAGCGTCCACGGATTGCTGGCGCCGCCGCGCACGGTCGGGTCGTTGGCCGTGATCACGCACTCGGTGCCCTCGACGACCCCGATGCCGGTGACCAGGGAGGCGCCGACCGGGTAGTCGCTGCCCCAGGCCGCCAGCGGTGACAGCTCCAGGAACGGCGTGTCCGGGTCGAGCAGGAGTTCCACCCGCTCGCGGGCGGTCAGCTTGCCCCGGCCGCGGTGCCGTTCCACGTACTTCGGGCCGCCGCCGGCGAGCGCCTTGTCGTGTTCGGCCTCGATCCCGGCGAGCCGCTCCAGCATGACCGCGCGGTTGTCCCCGCTCATGCGGTGGCCCCCTGTCCCGGCTTGTCCCGCTCTCCCGGCAATCCCTGCTCTCCCGGCTTGCGCCCCTCTCCGGGCGGCCCCGCGAAGGCCTGCGCGATGTCCAGCCAGCGGCCGGCGTCGGCACCCTCTGCGCGCAGCGCCAGGTCGTCGCGGTGCCGGCGCCGCGTGGCCAGCAGGCACAGGTCGAGGGCGGGGCCCGTCACGCGCTGGGCGGCGTCCTGCGGCCCGTACGTCCACAAGGTGCCGTCCGGGGCGGTCAGCTCCACCCGGAACTCCTCGGCGGGCGGGGTGAGCCCGTTGACGGCGTAGGCGTAGTCCCGGGCCCGTACGGCAATCCGGGCGACGTGCCGCAGCCGCGCTGTCGGCTCCCGCCGCACCCCGAGGGCGTCCGCCACGTCCTCGCCGTGCGCCCAGCTCTCCATGAGCCGGGCCGAGCCCATCGAGGCGACTCCCATGGGCGGCCCGAACCAGGGCAGGCGCGCGCCTTCCGGCTGTGCCCGCAGGGCCTCCTGGAGGGCGCTCCGGCCGGCGCGCCAGCGCTCCAGGAGCTCGGCGGGCGGCAGGGCCGCGCCCTGCTCCGCGCCCTCGTCGACGAAGGTGGCGATCGCGGCCACGGCCTTCTCGACCTCGGTCCGGAAGCCGGCCGGGTCCGTCGCGGCGAGCAGCGCCTGCCGGTCCGTCCAGGCCAGGTGCGCGATCTGATGGGCGATCGTCCAGCCGGGGGCGGGCGTGGGCAAGGCCCAGGCGGGCGCCTCCAGCGGGGCCACGAGGGCGTCCAGACCCTCGCTCTCGTCCCGCAGATCGTCCAGTACGGGCGTGGGGTCGGACACGTGTCCCCCTGGTTGACGCAGCGTCAGCGGTGCCGTGCGCGTCACAGGCTGGCACCGCCCGGGGAAACAATCAAGCGTGCTTGCATGATTTTCGGACCGGGGCGGCCGAAAAGCCCCGGGGCCGCCCCGCGCGACGCGGAGCGGCCCCGGAAAGCGCGGACGCCGGCTACCCGCGGGCGGCCCGCCGCGCCAGCAGCGCGTCCCTGCGCTCCTCGAACTTGCGGGCCTGGCAGTCCAGCTCGCCCATGAAGAAGCCCAGTTCCTCCTGCGCCTTCAGGCCCTCCGGACCCAGCCCCGCGACCTCCAGCACCTTCAGGTGCCGCAGCACCGGCTGCAGGACGTCGTCGTGGTGGATGCGCAGGTTGTAGACGCCGCCGATCGCTATCCGCGCCGCCGACCGCTCGAAGCCGGGCATGCCGTGGCCCGGCATCCGGAAGCCGACCACCACGTCGCGGATCGCCCCCATCGCCTGGTCCGGCGCCAACTGCAGCGAGGCCGCGAGCAGGTTGCGGTAGAAGACCATGTGCAGGTTCTCGTCCGTCGCGATGCGCGCCAGCATGCGTTCGCACATCGGGTCACCGGACTCCCGGCCGGTGTTGCGGTGCGAGATGCGCGTGGCCAGCTCCTGGAAGGCGACGTACGCGACCGAGTGCAGCATGCTGTGGGAGTTGTCGGACTCGAAGCCCTCCGACATGTGCTGCATGCGCAGCCGCTCCAGCTGAACCGGGTCCACGGCGCGGGTCGTCAGCAGGTAGTCGCGCATGACGATCGCGTGCCGGCCCTCCTCGGCGGTCCACCGGTGCACCCAGGTGCCCCAGGCGCCCTCACGGCCGAAGAGCGTGGCGATCTCGTGGTGGTAGCTCGGCAGGTTGTCCTCGGTCAGCAGATTGACCACCAGCGATATCCGGCCGATCTCGGTGACCTTCGACTGTTCCGGCTCCCAGGCCTCGCCGCCCATGATCCCGTCGAAGTCCCGGCCCTGACTCCACGGCACGTACTCGTGGGGCATCCATTCCTTGGCCGCCTTCAGATGCCGGTTCAGCTCGGTCTCGACGACCTCTTCCAGGGCGTAGAGCAGCCGGGTGTCACTCCACACGTCCGATCCGGTGTTCTGGGACGGGGCAATGGTCACGCTGTGCTCCTGGCGGTTGGCTGAGGGTACCTACGGAATCGTAAGTTACGAAACCGTAGGTTACGTTCAGCCCGCATGGCAACCCGTCCTACGTGTCCAACCCCCGAACCCGCACTGAGAGGCAGGTCACGCAGCCCTCGAGCTTTTCGAACTCGCCGATGTCGACGAGTACGGGCGTATAGCCCATTGCGGCGAAAATCTCCGCGCTGCGCGGCGCGCTAGCCGCCATCAGCAGCTTCCCGTCTCCCAGAAGCACCACGTGGGAGCCCGATTCCTCCGGCACCGGAAGGAATCGGGGGAACGACCCGGGCGTGTCGACCAGCGGCGGGTGGCCGACGACCGTGCCGTCCGGGAGCGCGGTGACGGCCGATTTCAGATGCAGCACCTTGGTGACGGGCACGGCCACCACCCGCGCCCCCAGCGGCTCGAACGCCGCGCGCAGTTGGCGCACGCCTTCGGCGTTCGTGCGGCCTCCGGTGCCCACGTAGACCGTGTCGCCCGTCTTGAGTACGTCGCCGCCCTCCAAGGTGCCCGGCGCCCGCACCGTGCGGACGGACATCCCGAGCCCGGCCACGACCGCCTCGGCCGCCGGCGTCTCGGGGCGGCGCGGCAGCGCGCCCGGCCGTGCGATGAGCGCCGCGCCGCGGAACACCACCATGGTGTCCTCGACGAACACCCCGTCCGGGCACGCGTCCGCCGGCGGGACCTCGACCGTCTCCCACCCATGCGCGCGCAGCGCCGCCACGTACCCCTCCCACTGGCGCAGGGCCAGCGCGACGTCCACCGGCGACCTCTCCAGGTGCGTCACGATCCCCTCCGCCAGACGCGGACCCGGACGCCGGACAAGTGCCTTGCGGCTCGGCATGACGTGCTCTCCCCTCACGGCGGCAACGGCTTGCGGAAGGTGATGCTCCCTCACCCCGCCCCGTTCGCCCAGGGCGCGCGGGACGGCCGTGCCGGGCTGCCGCCGCCCCTGGCGCGGGCCGGCCGGGGCGGACGGGCGGGGCGATACCATCGGCGGTCTGATGAGTGCCACTCTTGTCGTCAAAGATCTCGCCGCAGGCCATGGGGACCGCGTCCTCTTCTCGGGCCTGGACCTCGTCGTCGCGCCCGGCGACGTGATCGGACTGGTCGGTGCCAATGGCGCCGGCAAGTCGACCTTGCTGCGTCTGCTGGCGGGGCTGAGCGCGCCCGAGGAGGGGCAGTTGCGGCTCAGCCCGCCGAACGCCTCCGTGGGCCACCTGCCACAGGAGCCCGAACGGCGGGCGGACGAGTCCGTGCGGGCGTTCCTCGCGCGCCGTACCGGTGTCGCCGCCGCGCAGGAGGCGCTGGACGCCGCGACGCAGGCGCTGATGGACGAGGCGCCCGGTTCGGACGACGCCTACGCGGACGGTCTGGAGCGCTGGCTGGCGCTCGGCGGCGCGGATCTGGACGAGCGGGCCGAGGAGGTGGCCGCCTCACTGGGCCTGACCGTCGGCCTCGACCTGCCGATGACGGCGCTCTCCGGCGGCCAGGCCGCCCGCGCGGGTCTCGCCTCGCTCCTGCTGAGCCGCTACGACGTCTTCCTGCTCGACGAGCCCACCAACGACCTCGACCTGGACGGCCTGGAGCGCCTGGAGGCGTTCGTCACCGGCCTCAAGGCCGGCACGGTCGTGGTCAGCCACGACCGTGAGTTCCTGGCCCGCACCGTCAACCGCGTGGTCGAACTCGACCTCGCCCAGCAGCAGGTCAACACCTATGGCGGCGGATACGCCGCCTACCTGGAGGAGCGCGAGACCGCCCGTCGGCACGCCCGTGAGGAGTACGAGGAGTACGCCGACACCAAGGCGAGCCTGGAGGCCCGCGGGCGCATGCAGCGCAACTGGATGGAGCACGGCGTCCGCAACGCCCGGCGCAAGGCGACGGACAACGACAAGATCAGCCGCAAGCTGCGCACGGAGTCCACGGAGAAGCAGGCCGCCAAGGCGCGGCAGACCCAGCGCATGATCGAGCGCCTGGAGGTGGTCGACGAGCCCCGCAAGGAGTGGGAGCTGCGCATGGAGATCGCCGCCGCCCCTCGCGCCGGGGCGGTCGTGGCCACGCTGCGCGGCGCCGAGGTGCGGCGCGGCGACTTCACCCTCGGCCCGGTCGACCTCCAGATCGACTGGGCGGATCGCGTCGCCATCACCGGTGCCAACGGCTCCGGCAAGTCGACGCTGCTGGCCGCGCTCCTCGGCCGGCTGCCGCTGGACGCCGGAGCGGCCTCCCTCGGCCCCGGCGTCGTCGTCGGCGAGGTCGACCAGGCGCGCAAGCTCTTCCACGGCGGCGAGGCCCTGCTGGACGCGTTCGGCTCCGAGGTGCCCGACATGGCGCCGGCCGATGTGCGCACGCTGCTCGCCAAGTTCGGTCTGAAGGCCGCCCACGTCATGCGCCCGGCCGCCACGCTCTCCCCGGGCGAGCGCACCCGGGCCGCCCTCGCGCTCCTCCAGGGCCGCGGCGTCAACCTCCTCGTCCTGGACGAGCCCACCAACCACCTGGACCTGCCCGCCATCGAGCAGCTGGAGTCGGCGCTCGCCACGTACAACGGCACCCTGCTGCTGGTCACCCACGACCGCCGGATGCTGGAGGCCGTGCACACCACGCGCCGCGTCCAGGTCGAGGCCGGACGGATCACGGAGCACTGACCCCGCGTCGCTGCCGCGTTCCGAGCACCCTCCCGTGGGAAGATCACGGAATCGGGCGAGGTTGAATGGACACTCTGTGTTCCCTGACCCGTCCCCCGACGAGGAGTTCGAAACGTGAGCATCTACGACATTCCGCTGCGCACGCTCTCCGGTGAGCCCGCGTCCCTCGCCGACCACGAGGGCAAGGCGCTGCTGATCGTCAACGTCGCCTCCAAGTGCGGGCTGACCCCGCAGTACGAGGGTCTGGAGCGTCTGCAGAAGCGTTACGCCGACCGCGGCTTCAGCGTGCTGGGCTTCCCCAGCAACCAGTTCGCCGGTCAGGAGCCGGGCACCGCCGAGGAGATCGCGACCTTCTGCTCCGCGACCTACGGCGTGAGCTTCCCGCTCTTCGAGAAGACGGACGTCAACGGCGAGGACCGGCACCCGCTCTACACGGCGCTGACGGAGACCGCCGACGCCGAGGGCGCGGCCGGCGACGTCCAGTGGAACTTCGAGAAGTTCCTGATCAGCGCGGACGGCCAGGTCGTCGGCCGGTTCCGTCCGCGCACCGAGCCCGAGGCCGACGAGGTCGTGGGCGCGATCGAGGCGCACCTCCCGCGTTGACCACGGACCGCGTCGTACGACTCGTGGTGGCGAGTTCCGCCGTGCTGGCCGCCGTGGCCGGCACGGCGGGCGCGGGTACGACCGCGCCCGGGAGCTCGCCCGTGGCCGCGGCGCCGGCACCGCCCGTGCCGCCGCTCCCGGCCGACATGGTGGACACCGGCGGCGGCAGCCAGCTCATCACCGCCGTCGCGCCGGACACCGGGTCCACCACGGGCACGGTCACCTGGTGGGACCTGCGCGACGGCGTCTGGAGGGCCGCGGGCTCCGCGCCCGCCCGCTTCGGCGCGGCCGGTCTCGTCGAGGGCGAGGAGCGCGCCCAGAGCACCTGGACCACCCCCACCGGTCTGTACGACCTGCCCTACGCGTTCGGCATCAAGGCCGCGCCCAAGGGCACCCGCATGCCCTACCGCCCCGTCACCCCGGAGTCGTACTGGTGCCAGGACAACGCCTCCTGGTCCTACAACCGCTGGGTCGAGCCGCTGCCGCCCGACTGCGCCGCCTCCGAGTCCGAGCACCTGATCAGGTACCGCAAGCCCTACGTCCACGCCTTCGTCATCGGCTTCAACTACGACGAGCCGGAGCAGGAGCGCGGCGCCGGCATCTTCCTGCACGCCAACGGCCCGGGCCCCACCGCGGGTTGCGTCTCCGTCCCCGTCGGGGCCATGCGCCGCCTGCTCGTCTGGGCCGATCCGGACCGCGACCCGCACATCGCGATCGGCACGAAGTCCGGCGAGACCGCGGTCACCGGCTACTAGCCGGGACATCCCAGAAGTCGTTCCGCCGGCGTCCTCTGCCGACATTTGCCTAAAGGATTTAGGTAAATGCATACTCGTTTCAGGCAAACGAGGAGATGGTCATGGCGCCACGCGCAGGACTCACCACCACCCGCCTGGTCCGGGCAGGGGCGGAACTGGCCGACGAGGCCGGCTTTGAGCACGTGACGCTCTCGGCACTCGCCAGGCGGTTCGACGTCAAGGTCGCGAGCCTGTACGCGCATCTGAAGAACTCCCACGACCTCAAGACGGGGATCGCCCTGCTCGCGCTGGAGGAACTCGCCGACCGGGCCGCCGACGCCCTGGCCGGACGGTCCGGCAAGGACGCGCTCGCCGCCTTCGCGAACGTCTACCGCGACTACGCCCGGGAGCATCCCGGGCGCTACGCGGCGGCTCAGTTCCGGCTCGACCCGCAGACGGCGGCGGCCAGCGCGGGGGTCCGGCACGCACAGATGACGCGGGCGATCCTGCGCGGCTACGACCTGGCCGAGCCGGACCGGACGCACGCGGTCCGGCTGCTCGGCAGCGTCTTCCACGGCTACGTCAGCCTCGAAATGGGCGGGGGGTTCAGCCACAGCGCCCCCGACACGCAGGAGACCTGGACACGCGTCGTGGACGCCCTCGACGCCCTGCTGCGGAACTGGCCCGCGCCGTGACGGCGGGCGGACCCGAACCGTCCCGACCGTCCGCACCCCACCGACAAACAGGCCGAACAACAGGCGAGGACATGTACACCGAACAACAGTGGATCACCACCCCCGTCACCGCGGACCTCGTGCGCGGCGCCTTGGAACTGGAGCGCACCGAACGCGGCATACTCCCGCACCGGCTGCCCGCCAGGGCCCGCGCCCAGAACACCGACGGGCAACTGGCCATGGCGGAGGCGCAGCCCGCCGGGGTCCGGCTGGCCTTCCGCAGCCGGGCCACCGCCATCGAACTGGACACGGTGCCCACCAAGCGGGTCTACGCGGGTGCTCCGCCGCGCCCGGACGGCGTTTACGACCTGGTCGTCGACGGCCGTCTCGCCGGCCGGGAGAGCGTCACCGGCGGCAACACCCTGACCATCGACATGACCACCGGGACGTTCGAGCACCGGCCCGGCCCGCCCGGCACCCTCCGCTTCACCGGTCTGCCCGGCGGGGACAAGGACGTCGAGATCTGGCTGCCGCACAACGAGACCACCGAACTGCTCGCGCTGCGCACCGACGCCCCCGTCGAGCCCGCGCCGGACCGGGGCCGCAGGGTGTGGCTGCACCACGGCAGTTCGATCAGCCACGGCTCCGACGCCGCGGGCCCGACCGCCACCTGGCCCGCGCACGCCGCCGCCCTCGGCGGCGTGGACCTGGTCAACCTCGGCTTCGGCGGCAGCGCCCTGCTCGACCCGTTCACCGCCCGCGCCCTGCGCGACACTCCCGCGGACCTGATCAGCGTCAAGATCGGCATCAACCTGGTCAACACCGACCTGATGCGCCTGCGCGCCTTCACCCCGGCCGTCCACGGCTTCCTCGACACCGTCCGCGAGGGCCACCCGACCGCACCGCTCCTGGTGGTCTCGCCCGTCCTGTGCCCCATCCACGAGGACACCCCCGGCCCCACCGCCCTGGACCCCGC
Source organism: Streptomyces sp. MI02-7b (assembly GCF_033793585.1). NCBI lineage: Bacteria > Bacillati > Actinomycetota > Actinomycetes > Kitasatosporales > Streptomycetaceae > Streptomyces > Streptomyces sp. MI02-7b. Next base: position 45,390 of record NZ_JARAWX010000002.1, read on the forward strand.
CTCCCTCGCCACCGGGCAGCCGCGCTTCCTGGCCACCGGGGACCCGGCGGAGCGCGCGAGCGGCAAGCTGACGCTCACCGTCATCCGCGAGGAGCTGGCCCGGATCGTCCGGCAGCGGTCGGCCGACGACCCGAACCTCCACCACCTCGACGGCCGCGAGCTCTACGGCGCCGACGACTACGCCGAGCTGCCGCTCCCCGACGAGCTGCACCCGGACGCCGCCGCGCACCTGCGCATCGGTGAACGCTTCGCCGGCCGCGCCTTCGCCGCCGACGGCCCCTTCGCCCTCCCCGCCGGCGCTCTGAACAGGACATGACGCGGAAATGACCGGGCGGCGGGGCGAGCGTCACGGACAGCTACGCTGAAGAAGGAAGCATCGGCCGGAACATCCCGGTTCGTACCGTGCCGCCTGCCCGTCAGTGAGGATGCCCGTGCTTGTGAGTGGCCCCGGCCGCGTCGTCCTGCCCTCGTGGCTGGCCCACCCGCTGCGCTGGCAGCGCGGGCCCGTGCCGTGGCCGGCGGTGCTGCGGGGGCTGCTGTCGGCGGGGCCGGTGATGGCCGCCGGGCTGGCGCTGGGATCGGTCGAGTTCGCGGTGCTGGCCGGGTTCGGGACGCTGTTCGCGGGCTTCAACGACCTGCCGGGGACGCGCAGGACCGGCGTCGTGCACATCGGGCTGCCCGTGCTCGTCGGGGCGGTCGGACTGCTCGTCGGGACGGCGACGGCCGACGCGGTCTCGAGCGGGTGGTGGGTGCTGCCCCTGCTGTTCGCCGTCGGCCTGGGGTCGGGTGCCGTGAGCACGGTGGGCCCGGTGTGGTCACGGACCGGGATGCAGACGCTGTGCCTGATGGTGATCGGGACCGGGGTGCCGCTGCCCGGCACGCCCTGGCTCAAGGCGCTGTACTTCCTCGCGGGCGCGGTCTGGCTCCTCCTGCTGCGGCTCGTGCTGCGGCCGCCGCGACCGGTCGGCGGCGCCCTGGCCGGCGAACAGGCGGCCCTGGCCCGCGTCTTCGACGCGCTCGCGGGCGCTTTGGACGTCGTCGGCGGGCCCGGCGCCGAGGCCGCGCGACGGCGGCTCACCGCGGCCCTGGACCGGGGGGACGAGGCCCTGCGGCTGCGCCGCCTCTTCCGGCGGCTGGCCCACCGGCCCGCGCGCCCCGACGAACTGCTCCTCGCCGAGCGCTTCGCGGCGGCCACAGCACTGTGCGAGGCGAGTGCCGCCCTGCTGTGGGAGGCGCGCCCCCTGCCGCCGCAGGTCTCGCAGGGCCCGCGCCGCCTCGCCGCCGCGCTGCGCGGCGGCGAGCCGCCCGGACCGCTCCCCGCGCCCGAGGCGAGCACGCCGGCCCGTTCCGCGTTCGACCGGGCGCTGCTGCACGCCGCCGTGGTCTTCGCCCGCACGGTGCCCGGCGCGACCAGTGCCGAGGAGGTGGCGCCGCTTCCCGCCCCCGGAACCGTCCCCACGGTGCGTCGCCGGGTGCTGGGGCCGGCCGGGCGCGAGTACGGGCTGCGCGTCGCGGTGTGCGTCACGGCGAGTGCCGCAGTGGCCCTGGCCCTGCGGGCGGACCACTGGTACTGGCTGCCGCTCACCGCCGTCTTCCTGGTGAAGCCGGACATCGGGCCGCTGTTCTCCCGCGTCGTCAACCGCTTCGTCGGGACGGCGCTCGGGGTGGTCGTCTTCGCGGGCCTGGCCGCGGTCCTGAGCGGCGGCGTGTGGTGGACGGTGGTCTGCGCCTCGGTCGCGGGCGCGCTGCTGCCCGTCTCCTTCCGGCACTTCGGCCTGCAGACCTCGGTGGTCACCTTGATGGTGCTGGCGTTCGTCTGGGTGGGCGGCGACACCCAGGCGGCCGTCGACCGGCTGCTGGATACCATGACGGCCTGCGCGATCGTGCTCGTCGTCGGCCACCTGCCGGGCTTCACCGACCCCACCGCGCGGGTGGCCCACCTGATGGCCGAGTCGCTGCGGCGCACCCGCGAGTACCTGGCCCATGTCCTCACCGCTCCCGCGGGCGGGCGGCCGGGGGACCGCATGGTGCTGCGCCGGGCCGCCTACAGCACGCTGGCCGAGGCCCGGTCCGCGGCCGAGACCGTCGCGGCGGAACTGCCCTGGGGCCGCGGTCACCGCACCGACTGGTTCCCCGTCGCCGCCGCTTCCGAACGGATCATGGACGCCGCCACCGCCTGCGCGGTCCGCATCGAACAGGGCGCGGAACACCCCTCGCGCGAGGAAGGCGGCGAGGTCGTCCGCGCCCTGGACGCGCTCGCGGACTCCCTGGACGGCCGAACGCCGGCCACCGGATGGCCGGAGCTCACCGGCACCCCCTCCTGCGCCTCCCTCGCCGACGTGGTGACCGAGCTGCGCCATATCCGCGTCGCCGTCGGCGGCCTCACCTTGCGCTCCCGTCCCGCCCGTACCACGTAGCCGCCCGGGCCGAACAGAGCGCCCGCATTCGTCGCGATCAAGCCGGGGGAGAGGCTATGGTCAGGCCAGTCGGCGACACCGGGAGGTTGACGAGGTGGCCGTTTTCCTGCTTGGGGTGGGTGCAGCGTGCTGCCTGGGCTTCGGCTTCGTCCTCCAGCAGCTCGCCGCCCAGCGTGCCCCGCTGTCCAACTTCCTGTCCTTCCGGCTGCTGCTCGATCTCATGCGGATGCCGCAATGGCTGCTCGGCATCTTCCTGATGATCTTCGGTATGGTGCTGAGCGCGCTCGCCCTCACCAAGGGGGAGCTCTCCCTCGTCGAACCCCTCACCACGACGAACCTGCTCTTCGCGATGGCCCTCTCGCGCCATCTGACCGGCCAGAGACTCGGCCGGCACGGCTGGTCGGGCGTGGGCCTGCTCGCGCTCGGCGTCACCGCCTTCATCGCCGCCGGACGGCCCACGGGCGGCGGCCACGTCGGCGGGCCCCTGCGGCACTGGCTGGTCATCGGCATCGTCATGGGCATCGCACTGCTGCTCGTCGCCTGCGCCAGGCGGCTGCGCCCGTCGCCCGAGGCCACCGTCATCGCGCTCGCCGCCGGCCTGCTCTACGGGCTCCAGGACTCCCTCACCCGCACCTCAGGCCAGATCGCCGAGATGGAGGGCATCACGGCCCTCCTGGTGCACTGGCAGCCCTACGCCATCCTCGGCATCGGGCTCACCGGCCTCGTGCTCGTCCAGAGCGCCTTCGAGACCGCTCCCCTGCGCATGTCCCTCCCCGCGCTGACCGCCGCACAGCCCCTCGCGGGCATCGCCTGCGGCGTCGGCTTCCTCGGCGACCGCCTCCGTGTCACCCCGGGCGCCCTCGCCTGGGAAGCGGCGGGCCTGGTCGCCGTCACCCTGGGCGTCGTGCTCCTCGGCCGTCACCCCGCGCTGCCCTGCGCCCAGAGCGTGCGCACGGGCGACCGCCCCGACGCGACGGGCGAGGAGGAGTCGGTCCGCGCGGCCCGGTGACCGCTCCGCTCACGGGGTGAGGAGGCGGGCGACCTCCGCGAGCGGCGGCCAGGACCATTGACCCGCGCGGGCGGCGAGGAAGTGGCGCCGGGTGCCCACCACGGGGTCGACGGGACGGCACACGACGTCGGCGCGCCGCCGCTCGATGCCCGACTCGGCCAGGAGGGCGACACCGAGGCCCGCACCCGCGAGCAGATTGACCAGGTGGAGGCTGTCGACGCGGTGGACGATGCGCGGGGCGAAACCGGCCAGGGCGCACACGCGCTGGACCAGCTCGTCGTCGTCGCTGCCCCGGGAGTTGGTGATCCACCCGGCCTCCGCGAGCCGGCGCAGCCCCGCCGGCGGGACCGGGCCGCCCGGTCCCGGGTCCGAGGGATGGCCCGCGGGGAGCAGCAGGAACATCGGCTGCGTGGCGAGCGGCCGTACCGACAGCCCCCTGGGCACGGTGCGCGGCACGAGGCTGTAGTCGTACACGATGCCGAGGTCGACGTCCCCGGCGAGCAGCAGCTCCAGCGTCTGCTCCGGCTCGTGCTCGTTCAGCTGCACCTCGACGCGCGGGTGCCGCTCGCGCAGCCGCACCAGGGCGGGCATCACGACCGGCTCGACCGCGCTGGCGAAGGTGGCCACCCGCACGCGCCCCACCGGCCCGGGCTCGCCGCGCAGTTCCGCGCGCGCCTCCTCCACCGCGGCCAGGATCCCGATCGCGTGCTCGACCAGGCGTTCACCGGCGGGAGTCAGCCGGACACGGCGGCCGACCGGCGCCAGCAGCCGGGCGCCGACCTCCTGCTCCAGGACCGCGAGGTGCTTGGAGACCGCCGACGTGCCGTACCCCGTGCGCTCGGCGACGGCCGCCATCGTGCCGAGGCGGCTGAGCTCGACCAGCAGGCGCAGCCTGCCGAGGTCGGGGAGCTGGTCCGCGGGCTCGATCATCCACTGATGGTAAACAATCCGTCCACCTATGACGCGTGGACAGAAACAGACGCCGAACGGTGCAATGGGCGGGTGACCGAGCCGCATACCTTTGCAAGCCGCCGCATGCCTGGTGCGGTGCTGATCCTGGCCGCGATGACGGTGCTGCACACCGGCAGCGCCCTGACGACCGAGCTCTTCGACGACGTGGGCCCGGCCGGCACCACCTGGCTTCGCGTCGGCTTCGCGGCGGTGCTGCTGCTGGCGTTCACCGGCCGCTCCCTGTGGCCCGCGCTGCGTGCGGCGCCGCGCCGCGACCTCGTCGCGGTCGTGCTGCTCGGCACCGTCAGCGGCGCGATGATGCTGCTCTTCTCCGAGGCCGCCGACCGCATCCCGCTCGGCACGGCGACCGCTCTGGAGTTCCTGGGCCCACTGGCTGTCGCGGTCGCCTCCCTGCGGCGCCGCCGCGAACTGGCCTGGCTGCTGCTGGCCGCGGCGGGCGTGCTCTGCCTCACCTCGCCCTGGCAGGACGGCGCCGACCTCGCCGGTGTCCTCTTCGGCGTCGCCTCCGGAGCCTGCTGGGCGCTGTACGTGATCGGCACGCAACACGTCGGCAGCCGTTTCTCCGCGGCGCACGGCCTGGCCGTCTCGCTCACCGTCGCCGCCGTCTTCACCGCGCCCTTCGGCGCCCCCGGCGTCGTGTCGGGCGGCACCTGGCAGGTCGTCCTGGCCGTGGCGGGCATCGCCGTGCTGATGCCGCTCGTCCCGTTCCTGCTGGAGATGAAGGCGCTGCAACGGGTCGGCAGGACGGCCTACGGAACACTCGCCGGCATGGAGCCGGCCGTCAGTCTGCTCGCGGCGCTGGTGCTGGTCTCGCAGGTCCCCACGGCCTTGCAGGCCGTGGGGACCGCGCTGGTCGTCGTGGCCGGCGTCGGGGCGGCTCGCGCGGAGCGCGACGTCCTCCCGGTGCCCCCCGCGCGCCCCGAACCTTCGCTGGCGGTTCCCCCGCCCGCCCTCCCGATTGCGAGCGCGGTCAGTGACCGCCAGACAGCACCGTGAGCCTTTGCTGGCGGTCCCCCGGCCCTCCCCCAGCCTTCGGCCGGGAGTACCCCCAGCCCGGCGCGGTAAGTGCGGGCCCTGCGCTGCGTGCGTTGGGGGGGTGCCGCGCCGGGGTCCTCCCCCAGCGGGGGCACCCCGCTCCACCCCCTCCCGGCCGGTTGCGCGACTGACGGCCGGTGGGGGTTCTGTCGGCGGTGACGGTTGCGCCCTTGGACGGCGCTGCGCCAACGGTTGCCCGAGCACGGTGCCGCTTCTACCCCCACCGGGGATCAGGCGCATGACGAAACGGAGGGGGCGGGGTCGTAGGGGTGGGTGTTCTGGACTGTGGAGCATATTTGGGTGCATGACCCGGGGTGATCAGTTGAGGGTGCGTGAGGCACCGAAATGTGCTGTCCAGAATGGCCAGCCCCGGAGGCCCCGCACCCGGCCCCCACGACACGCGCGTCGGGGTGACTGACCGCGCCGGGCACACGGGAGGGCGGGCGGGAAAAGACCCCGCCCAGGGTCAGGCCTTGCCGAAATACCTCTGGGGAAAGCCCCCACCCGCAAGCACGCGCCCCACCACCGCCCCCGCCACCGCGGTAAGCCGCTCGACCCCCTCCGCCCCGAGGCGTTCGTACGGCGCCCGGTCGAGCCGATCGGTCATCACCTCCACCTCGCGGCGCAGTTCCACGCCGCGCCCCGTGAGTTCGCCCTCCGCGTCGAGCAGCCCCCGGTCCCGGAGCCGATCCTGCGCGGCGGCCCAGTCCTCGGGGGACCAGCCCCGGCTGCGCTGGACGAAGCGCGGGTTGAAGCCCTTGCCCGTCGCGGTGTGCGTGACGAGCGCTTCGATCCCGTCGAGCCCGGCGATGGCGAGCGCGGCGAGGTGCCCGTCGCCGCGGTGCTCGCGCAGCAGCGTCGCGGCGTGCCACAGAGCGAGGTGCGGCCGCTCGGGCACCGGGAGTTCCGCGTTGGCGGCGTAGAGGGGGCGGGCCTCGCGGGTGCAGGCCCCGGCGGCGCGCAGGGCGAGGCGGGCGGCTTCCGCGAGGTCGTCCGAGGCGAGCACGTCCGGTCCGAGCAGCCGGGTCAGGACGGCGTCGGCGATGCGCAGCCGCGCGTCGATGACCGCCGCCGGCGAGGCGAGGTCCCAGGCGCGTGGGACGACCGGCGCGATGATCGCGTGGTTGAAGTTGTAGAACGTGGCGGCGACCGTGCCCGCCGTGACCCCGCCGAGCGGCGCGGCACGCCCGGCGAAATAGGCCATGGCGCCGCGCTCCAGCCCGAGCGCCGCGAGCATGTCGTCGTATTCCGGGGCGAAATAGACGACCGAGTGCAGGGGGTTCAGCGCGTTGTGGCAGCGCCGTCCGGCGCGCGGTTCCAGGGCGGTCGCGGTCATGGGCATCAGGTTACCGACCGGTCGGCATGTAATGGCGGACGCCTCCCCGAACCGCTGATTCCGTTGCCGGAGCGAGCAAGGGACGCTGATTCAGTGGTAACGGCACACATCATGTGCCGATATGGCTAGCCTGAACGTTCCCCGACGTCGCGTGTTCCTCTGGAGGACCGCCCATGCCCGCCGCCGACCGCACGCTCCCGGTGACCGAGCGCACCCGCCACCGACGCCTCCGCGAGCAGGGCAGCGTCTCCCGCGACGACCTGGACGCCGTGCTGGGCGCGGGCTTCGTGTGCCATCTGGCCGTCGTCGTCGACGGCACCCCGCTGGCCGTACCGACGGTCTACGGTCACGACGCGCAGGCCGGAACGCTGTACCTGCACGGCTCGGTCGCCAGCCGCAGCCTCGTCCAGGCGCCCGGCGCCGCGGTCTGCGTCACCGTCACCCACGTCGACGGCCTGGTCCTGGCCCGGTCGGTCTTCGAGCACGGCGTCAACTACCGCAGCGCCATGGTCATCGGCGTCCCGCGCCGGGTCACCGACCCGGGGGAGCGGCTGCACGGGCTGCGCGTGCTCACCGAGCAGTGCGCCCCCGGGCAGTGGGACTACGCCCGCCGCCCGGACCGCCGGGAACTCGCGGCCACCGACCTGCTCGCCCTCGCCACCGACGAGGCCTCCGTCAAGATCCGCACCGGCCACCCCGGCGACGGCGACGGCCCCGACGCCGCTCTGCCCGTGTGGGCCGGGGTGGTCCCGCTCGGCGCGACCCGGGGTGCCCCGGTCGCCGACCCCGCGTTGCGCGACGGCATCCCCCTGCCGCCGCACCTGGGCGGCTAGCCGCGGCTAGCCGCCCACCGACCAGGTGAAACGCGGCTCGCGCCGCTCCAGGAACGCCGCCACGCCCTCCGCGGTGTCGCTGCTCCGAGCCGCCTGCCCGGCCCAGTGCGCCACACGGGAGGGGTCCGGATCCGGGGCCGTGAAGTCCTTGGCCGCGGCCTGGGTGAGCTGGGAACGGGTGGCCAGCAGGCCCGCGTACTCCTCGACGCGCTTGTCCAGGGCGCCGTCCGGCAGTACCTCGTCCACCAGCCCGGTGCGCAGGGCGCGTTCGTGGTCGATCAGCTCGGCGGAGAAGAGCAGGTGCTTCGCGGTGGACGGGCCGACCAGGCCGGTCAGCCGACGCGTCGACGAGGCCGGGTAGACGATCCCGAGCCGTGCCGGGGTGACCCCGAAGCGCGCGCCCTCGGCGGCGAAGCGCAGGTCGCAGGCGGCCGCGAGCTGGCAGCCGCCGCCGACGCAGAAGCCCCGGACGGCCGCCAGGGACGGCTTGGGGAAGGCGGCCAGCGCCTCCTCGGCCTCGACGGCCGCGCCCTGCGCCGCCCCGGGGCCGCTGGCCGCGTCGCGCAGGTCGGAGATGTCGGCGCCCGCGCAGAAGGTCCCGTCGGCGCCGGTGAGCACCAGCACCCGTACGGCGGGGTCGTCGGCCAGCCGGGCCAGCAGGCGCGGCAGTTCCCGCCACATCCGCAGCGTCATGGCGTTGCGCTTGGCCGGGTTGCTGATGGTCACGGTGGCGGTGGCGCCCGCCGTCTCCAGCAGCAGACCGGGCCCGGACGGGTCGGACATGCCCGCGTCCCCCACTCGTCGTGTCGTCGTGCCGCGGTGCGGCCCGGGCGATCCTACCGGGGGCCCACCCGGGGAATCGGGGTATACGTCCCCTAGCCGGTTCCGACTGGCTCCCGACGCGTTCAAGGAGGCGGCCATGGCCCCGTTCAAGGGACGCAAGAAGTACCCGGATCCCCCGGAGGCCGGGATCAAGCGGAGTTTCGGCTGGGTCGCCGTTCTCGGCGCGGTCCTCGTCGTCTGCGGCCTGATCGGGCTCTTCTACGTGGCGTTCGCGACCATCACCTCGATGGTGCTGTTCGGCTGGCTGCTCCTCATCGGCGGCATCGTGGGGCTGGCGCAGGCCGTCCAGAACCGCGAGATCAACTACTTCTGGCTGGCCCTGGTGGTCGCGGCCCTCTACATCGCGGCGGGCGTGGTCGTCATCCGCAACCCGGCGGAGACGGCCGCGGCCCTCACGATGTTCGCCGCACTGCTCTTCCTGACCGGCGGGATCTTCCGGTTGTTCGGCGGACTGGTGGTACGCGGGCCGCAGATGGTGTGGACGCTGATCCAGGGGGCGATCGGCATCCTGCTGGCCGTCCTGGTGCTGGCGAACTGGCCGCACAGCAGTGTCTACGTGATCGGCGCCTTCTTCTCGCTGGCGCTGCTCTTCGACGGTCTGGGCCTGCTCGGGGCGGGCCTGGGAGGCCGGCGGATCGTCGGCATGGTGGCCGATGCCCGGCAGACGCCACTGGAGCATTGAAACCGGTTACCGGCGCGTCATCAGGGCTCATCGAGCCCACCAACTCCGGTCACCCCGTGTCGCAGGCGGTCGAAAGATACGGATTTACGGTCAGCGACTCGGGGTGGAGTGCTGAGCTGCCGACACTCGGAACGTGAGGCGGACCCCGTCGCCGCCCAGCGGGCCGGGAAGGGGGGACCGCGGGGAGCATCGCTGAATGCGAGGGTGAACGCCGCCATGGACGTACGCGGGAGCGTCCCGCCCGAACCGGTGCCGCCGGTGGCACCGGACTTTCCGCGCCCCTACGAGGGTGTGTGGCGCTTCACCGCCTCCGCGCTGGACTCCTCGGTGCCGCAGGCCCGGCACGCCGTACGGGACCTGCTGGTACGGCAGCGCGTCCCGGTCGACGACGATCTGCTGCAGGGCCTGCTGCTGATCGTCTCCGAACTGGTGACGAACGCGGTGCGGCACGCCGCCCTGCTCTCCCCGGAGATCGCGGTGGAGGTCGCCGTCGGCCTCGACTGGGTCCGCGTCGCGGTGGAGGACAACCATCCCTACCGCCCCAAGGCGCTCCAGGTGGACGACGCGGACACCGGTGGGCGCGGCCTGCTGCTGGTCAAGTCGGTCACCGCCGAGGCGGGCGGGATGTGCGACGTGCAGCAGACCGCCACCGGGGGAAAGGTCATCTGGGCGGCGCTTCCGCTGCAGCCCGGCGCTCCTTTGCTCTGAGGGGCGAGGGCTACCAGCCGGCGCCCTCGCCCGTGAGCTCCCGCACGGCGGGCAGCGCCGCCCCCAGTACGGTCGGGAACCAGGCGGAGAACGGCCCGGACTCCTGCAGTGCGGCCAGCTCCCGCGGCGTCACGAAGGCGGTCTCGCCGATCTCCTCGGGGTCCGGGTGCAGCGGCGCCGTCATCAGCCCCACGAAGAGGTGGTTGTACTCCTGCTCCACCAGGCCCGACGCCGGGTCCGGGTGGTTGTAGCGGACCGTGCCGGCCTCCCGCAGCGACGCGGGGGCGGCGCCCAGTTCCTCGGCGGTGCGGCGTGCCGCGGCGACGAAGGGCGGCTCCTGCGGGTAGGGGTGGCCGCAGCAGGTGTTGGACCACACGCCGGGGGAGTGGTACTTGCCGAGGGCGCGGCGCTGCAGCAGCAGCCGGCCCTCGCCGTCGAAGAGGAAGACCGAGAAGGCCCGGTGGAGCCGGCCCGGCGGCAGGTGCGCCGAGAGCTTCTCCGCGGTACCGATCGTCACGCCGGTCTCGTCGACCAGTTCGAGCATGATCGGAGCCGAGGCGCCGTTGGAGGAGGGGTCCGGGGCAGGGCTGAGGGGCCGGCCGGCAGCGGGACTCGTGGGCATGGCCATCCTTTTCATCGACGACTGGACCTCAGTCTGCCTCACGCGAGGGGCCGGGACGTCGTCGCAGCGCGCTCAATGTCGGTCACCGTGTGTCGATCGGCGCTGTCGCCGGGTCAGTGGCACAGCCGCGCCTCGTGCTCCGCGTGGCCGCCGGGTTCCAGCTGGAATGTGCAGTGCTCCACGTCGAAGTGGGTGCCCAGGCAGCCCTGCAGGTCGTGCAGCACCTTCTCGTGGCCCACGGCGTCCAGGGTCTCCGGGCTCACCACCACGTGGGCGGAGAGCACCGGCATGCCCGACGTGATGGTCCACACGTGCAGGTCGTGCAGCCCTTCGACACCGGGCAGCCCGAGGATGTGGCTGCGGACCTCGGCCATGTCGACGTCCCGGGGGGCGGCCTCCAGCAGCACGTCGATGGCCTCCCGCAGCAGCTTCCATGTCCGCGGGACGATCATCACACCGATCAGCAACGAGGCCCCCGGGTCGGCCTGCTGCCACCCGGTGGTCAGGATCACCACGGCCGCCACGACCACCGCGAGCGAGCCCAGGGCGTCCGCCATGACCTCCAGGAAGGCCCCGCGCACGTTCAGGCTCTCGCGCTGGCCGCGCATCAGCAGAAGGAGTGACACCGAGTTGGCCACCAGGCCGACCACACCGAAGACGACGGTGAGCCCGCCCTCGACCTCGGCCGGGGCGATCAGCCGGGAGACGGCCTGGTAGAAGATGTACGCGCCCACGCCGAACAGCAGCACGGCGTTGGCCACCGCCGAGAGGATCTCCGCCCGGGCCAGGCCGAAGGTGCGGCGCTCGCTCGGCGGGCGGTTGGCGAAGTGGATCGCCACCAGCGACATCGCCAGGCCCGCCGCGTCCGTGGCCATGTGGCCCGCGTCGGCGAGCAGCGCGAGGGAACCGGTGAGGGCGCTGCCCACCACCTCCGCCACGAGGATCAGCAGCGTGATGCCGAGTGCGATCCGCAGCCGGCCGCGGAACTCCGCCGCGGCCGTGCCGGTCAGCCCGGCCGCGGATCCGTGCGTGTGGCCGTGGTCGTGCGCGTGCCCTGCCCCCATCGCCTGGGACTCCCCTCTCGCCGTCCGTGCTCACACGCCCGCCGGCGTCGGCCGGCGTGCCCCAGTGAACAACGGTGACCGTCCGTGGGCAACTCGCCACTGGTCACCGTTGTCATGTGCGGTGACCTGCGGCGATGGTCCGGGTACGGGGCGTGTTCCGGAGAACGGCGCGGAGTCAGGGGCGGCGGGCCTCCGGATGGCGCAGGCACCAGCCCTGCCACGCCGACTCGACCATCTCCCGCACCCCGCGCACGGCGGTCCAGCCCAGTTCCTTCCGGATCAGCTCGGCCGACGCCACCACGCTCGCCGGGTCCCCGGCACGCCGCGGGGTGACCACCGGCGTCACCTCCGGGTAGCCGGCGACCTCGGTGACGAGGTCGATCAGTTCACGGACGGAGACGCCCTCGCCGCGGCCGATGTTGACGGTCAGGTCCTCGGCGGCCTCGCGGCCGGTGACCCAGCGGGCGGCCGCCAGGTGGGCGTCGGCCAGGTCCTCGACGTGGATGTAGTCACGCACGCACGTGCCGTCGGGGGTCGGGTAGTCGTCGCCGAAGATCAGCGGGGCCTCGCCCTCGGTGAGCTTCTGGAACACCATCGGGACCACGTTGAAGACCCCGGTGTCGGCGAGCTCCGGCACGGCCGCGCCCGCCACGTTGAAGTAGCGCAGACAGGCCGTGGAGATCCCGTGCGCCCTGCCCGCCGCCCGCACCAGCCACTCGCCGGCCAGCTTGGTCTCCCCGTAGGGGCTGATGGGCAGGCACGGCGTGGACTCGGTCACCAGCGGCACGTCCGGCAGGCCGTACACCGCGGCGGAGGAGGAGAAGACGAAACGGCCGATCCCGGCCGCCGCCACCGCCTCCAGGAGAGTGCCGAGGCCGCCCAGGTTCTCCCGGTAGTACCGCAGCGGCTGCTCCACGGACTCGCCGACCTGCTTCCGCGCCGCCAGGTGCACGACACCCGTGACACCGTGTTCGGCGATCGTGCGGTCCAGCAGGTCCCGGTCGAGTGTGGAACCGGTCACCCTCGGCACGTCGGCAGGGACCCGGGAGGCCACGCCCGCCGAGCCGTCGTCGTAGACCACCACGCGCTCCCCGGCGCGGGTCATCGCCCGCACGACATGGGAGCCGATGAATCCCGTGCCACCTGTGATCAGCCACGTCATGACGCTCACCCTATCGGCGGATGCGCACCGGGGGTTGTCCCTTCGCCCGCGACCGGTGATGATGATCGCGCCACCTGCGCGAAGGTCAGGGAAACAGTCGATGAACGGAACCTTCCGGGAATCCGATACCCTCGGCCGTCGCAGCCGCCCTGACATGGCGCGCCCGGGTGACCGGCGGGCATGTCCGGAGCCCGGCGCCGCCCGCCCGTCCATTGTGTGTCCCAGGGAGTGAGTCCGTCTGTCGACCGCCATCCTCACCGGTCCGCCGGTCGCGGGTTCACCGATCGAGGGCGACCTGCGCGGCCTCGGTTTCGACGTGGTCGCGGCGGACGACGCCGGTGCCCTCGCGGCACGCCTCGCCGCCGTCCCGCCCGCCGAGCGCGTCGCGGTCGTCGACCCGCGCTTCGTCGGCCATGTGCACGCGCTGCGGCTCGCGCTGACCGACCCCCGCTTCGACGCCGCCGCCGTGCCGGGTGCCCTGTCCGTCCAGCCGGCCGCCCGTCCCGCGCTCGTACGGGCGCTGGCGCCGGCCGGCGACCGGGAGCGGGTCGCGGGCGGTACCGCCGTCGCCGTCACCGCGAGCCTGCCCGACGAGCTCGCTGTCGCGCTGGACGCCGAGGGCGTCGCGGTGCGGCGTCCGGAACTCGGCGTCCTGGTCGCCCGGGTACCGGCCGACGCGGAGGAGCGGGTGCGGGCCGGCGAGGCCGTCGCCGCCGTGGACGACGAGGCGGTGCGCCTGCGCAGCGCCGTGAAGTCCGAGGACGGCTTCTTCACCACGCACTTCATCAGCCCCTACTCCCGCTACCTCGCGCGCTGGTGTGCCCGGCACGGGCTCACGCCGAACCAGGTGACGACCGCCTCCCTGCTGGTCGCCCTGGTCGCCGCCGCCTGCGCCGCCACCGGCACCCGTCCCGGGTTCGTCGCGGCGGGTGTGCTGCTCATCGCGTCCTTCGTACTGGACTGCACCGACGGGCAGCTCGCCCGCTACTCGCTGCAGTACTCCACGCTCGGCGCCTGGCTCGACGCCACCTTCGACCGTGCCAAGGAGTACGCGTACTACGCGGGCCTCGCGCTCGGCGCGGCCCGCGGCGGCGGCAGCGACGACGTGTGGGCGCTCGCCCTCGGCGCGATGGTCCTGCAGACCTGCCGCCACATGGTCGACTTCGCGTTCACCGAGGCCAACTACGACGCGGACGCGAAGACCAGCCCCACGGCCGCCCTGTCCGACCGGCTCGACCGGGTCGGCTGGACGGTGTGGATACGCAGGATCATCGTGCTGCCCATCGGCGAACGCTGGGCGCTGATCGCGATACTCACCGCGGCCGCCACACCGCGCGTCACCTTCGTGGTACTGATCATCGGCTGCGTCTTCGCCGCCTGCTACACCACCGCCGGCCGGGTCCTGCGCTCGCTGACCCGCAGGGCCGTACGCACCGACCGCGCCGCCGCCGCGCTGGCCGAGCTCACCGACACCGGGCCCCTCGCCGAGGCCGTCGCCCGCCTGCTGCGCGGCCGCGGTCTGCCGGCCGCCGCCGCGGTGGGCGCGGCAGTGATGATCGCCACGTCACTGGCGGCCCCGGCGGGCAGCTGGTGGCCGCTCGCGGCCGCCGCCGTCTCCGTCGTCACCTCGGGTCTCGCGGTCGCGGGATCGCTCAAGGGCGCTCTCGACTGGCTGGTCCTGCCCCTCTTCAGGGTGACCGAGTACGGCACCGTGCTGGCCCTCGCGGCCGTCTCCGATGTGAACGGGGCCTTGCCGGCGGCTTTCTGTCTGGTTGCCGCGGTCGCCTACCATCACTACGACACGGTGTACCGCATCCGCGGCGGTACCGGGGCGCCCCCGCGGGCCCTGGTACGCGCGACGGGCGGGCACGAGGGAAGGACGCTGCTGGTCGCGGCCGCGTCCGTGGCCCTGGCGCACAGCACGGGATTCACGGTGGCGCTGACGGTTCTCGCCGTCGTACCAGCCCTGCTGGTGCTCACCGAGAGCATCCGCTTCTGGGTGTCCTCGGGGGCGCCCGCCCTGCACGACGAAACAGGAGAACCCGCATGATCGGCCTCGTGCTGGCGGCCGGCGCCGGACGGCGTCTTCGCCCCTACACCGACACCCTGCCCAAGGCCCTGGTGCCGGTGGACCCGGCGGGCGAGGGCAGGACAACGGTCCTGGACCTGACCCTGCGCAACTTCGCCGAGGTCGGGCTGACCGATGCCGTCGTCGTCGTGGGCTACCGCAAGGAGGCCGTGCACGAGCGCCTCACCGCGCTGGAGGCCAAGTACGGCGTCAAGCTCCACCTCGTCGAGAACGACAAGGCCGAGGAGTGGAACAACGCCTACTCCCTGTGGTGCGCCCGTGACGTGCTGGCCGAGGGCGCGATCCTCGCCAACGGCGACACGGTGCACCCCGTCTCCGTCGAGCAGACCCTGCTGGAGGCCCGCGGCGGCGCCCGCCGCATCATCCTGGCCCTGGACACGGTCAAGAAACTGGCCGACGAGGAGATGAAGGTCGTCACGGCCGAGGGGCAGGGCGTGCGGCGGATCACCAAGCTGATGGACCCCGCCGCGGCCACCGGCGAGTACATCGGCGTCACGCTCATCGAGAGCGCCGCCGCCGCCGACCTGGCCGACGCGCTGAAGGCCACCTACGAGCGCGACCCGCAGCTGTACTACGAGGACGGCTACCAGGAACTGGTCGACCGCGGCCTGCGCGTCGACGTCGCGCCCATCGGCGAGGTCCCCTGGGTCGAGATAGACAACCACGACGACCTGAACCGGGCCCGGGAGATCGCGTGCCGGTACTGACGAGGCTCATACCCTCGCCGGTCGTCGTCGACATCCGTGCCGGGGCACTCGACGACCTGGCGGTCGTCCTGGCGGACCAGCGGATATCCAGCTCCGGCCGGCTGGCCGTCGCGGTCAGCGGCGGCTCCGGCCAGGTGCTGCGCGAGCGGCTGGCCCCGGCGCTGCCCGGCGCCGAGTGGTTCGAGGTGGCCGGCGGCACCATCGACGGCGCCGTCGGACTCGCCGAGGCCATGCGCGGCAAGCGCTACGACGCCGTGGTGGCCCTGGGCGGCGGCAAGATCATCGACGCCGCCAAGTACGCGGCCGCCCGCGTCGGCCTGCCGGTGGTGGCCGTCGCGACCAACCTGGCGCACGACGGCCTGTGCTCGCCGGTGTCCACGCTGGACAACGACAACGGCCGCGGCTCCTACGGCGTGCCGAGCCCGATCGCCATGGTGATCGACCTCGACGTGGTACGCGAGGCCCCGGCCCGGTTCGTGCGGTCCGGCATCGGCGACGCGATCTCCAACATCTCCTGCATCGCGGACTGGGAGCTGTCCCACCGCGAGACGGGTGAGCCCATCGACGGCCTGGCCGCCGCGATGGCCCGTACCGCCGGCGAGTCCGTGCTGCGCCACCCCGGAGGCATAGGGGACGACGAGTTCCTGACCGTCCTCGCCGAGGCGCTGGTGCTCACCGGTATCGCCATGTCGATCAGCGGTGACAGCCGGCCCGCTTCGGGCGCCTGTCACGAGATCAGCCACGCGATCGACCTGCTCCACCCGCGGCGCGCCGCCGCCCACGGTGAACAGGTCGGCATCGGCGCCGCGTTCGCGATGTTCCTGCGCGGCGCCGAGGAACAGTCGAAGCTCTTCGCGGAGACGCTGCGCACTCATGGACTGCCGGTCACGCCGGGCGAGATCGGCTTCACCGAGGACGAGTTCGTCGAGGCCGTCGCCTACGCACCACAGACCCGCCCGGGGCGCTACACGATCCTCGAGCACCTGGAACTTTCCACCGACGAGATCAGGGACGCATACGCCGACTATGCCAAAACCATCGGTAGCTGAACTGCGCCCGGTCGTTCACCCCGCAGGGCTGAAGGACCGCCGCAGCGGTGAGCACTGGGCCGGGCGCATCTACATGCGCGAGATCTCCCTGCGCTGGACCCGCCATCTGGTGAACAGCCGGGTGACGCCCAACCAGCTCACGTATCTGATGATCGTCGCGGGCATCGCGGCCGGCGCGGCACTCCTGGTGCCGGGGCCGGTCGGAGCGGTGGCCGCGGCACTGCTGATCCAGCTGTACCTGCTGCTGGACTGCGTGGACGGCGAGGTCGCCCGCTGGCGCAAGCAGACCTCGATCACCGGCGTGTACCTGGACCGGGTGGGCCACTACCTGTCCGAGGCCGCGCTGCTGATCGGCTTCGGCGTGCGCGCCGCCGACCTGTTCCACCGGGACGGCGCGAGCACGCAGTGGGGCTGGGCGTTCCTCGGGACGCTGGCCGCGCTGGGCGCGATCCTGATCAAGGCGGAGACCGACCTGGTGGACGTCGCCCGCGCCCGCAGCGGCCTGCCCGCGGTGCAGGACGAGGCCTCCGTGCCGCGTTCGTCCGGTCTGGCGCTGGCCCGCCGTGCCGCGGCCGCCCTGAAGTTCCACCGCCTGGTCGGCGGGGTCGAGGCCTCGCTGCTGATCCTGGCCGCCGGTGTCGCGGACTCCTTCCACGGCGACCTGCTGTTCACCCGGATCGCGGTGTGCGCCCTGGCCGCCATAGCCGTCCTGCAGACGCTGCTGCACCTGGTCTCGATCCTCGCGTCGAACAGGCTGAGGTGAGCGCGGTGGGGACGTCGGCGGAATCCGTCCGCCTCGGCGCGGTGATCATCACCATGGGCAACCGTCCGGAGGAGCTGCGCGACCTGCTGGACTCGGTCGCCAAGCAGACCGGCCCGGCGATAGAGGTCGCCGTGGTCGGCAACGGCTCGCCGCTGCCCGAGCTGCCGCCCGGCGTGCGGTCCGTGGAACTGCCCGAGAACCTGGGCATACCCGGCGGACGCAACGTCGGCATCGAGGTCTTCGGGCCGGGCGGCCGGGACGTCGACGTCCTGCTGTTCCTGGACGACGACGGGCTGCTGCCAAACGAGGACACCGCGGTCCTGGTCCGTGAGGCCTTCGCCGACGACCCCCACCTCGGCATCGTCAGCTTCCGGATCGCCGATCCGGAGTCCGGCGTCACCCAGCGCCGCCACGTCCCCCGGCTGCGGGCCTCCGACCCGATGCGCTCCTCGCGTGTCACGACCTTCCTGGGCGGCGCCAATGCCGTCCGGACCAAGGTCTTCCAGCAGGTCGGCGGGTTGCCGGACGAGTTCTTCTACGCCCATGAGGAGACCGACCTCGCCTGGCGGGCCCTCGACGCGGGCTGGCTGATCGACTACCGCTCGGACATGGTCCTCTACCACCCGCTGACCGCCCCGAGCCGCCACGCGGTCTACCACCGCATGGTGGCCCGCAACCGCGTGTGGCTCGCCCGGCGCAATCTGCCCTGGACGCTGATACCGGCGTACCTGGGCGTCTGGATGCTGTTGACCCTGCTGCGGCGGCCGTCGCGACCGGCGCTGCGCGCCTGGTTCGGCGGGTTCCGGGAGGGCTGGACGACCCCTTGCGGCCCGCGCCGGCCCATGCGGTGGTCCACCGTCTGGCGGCTCGCCCGACTGGGCCGGCCCCCGATCATCTGACAAGCTCGAAAGTCGACAGGACACGGCGCGTCCGGTGCCCCCGCCGGACGCGCACCCACGGGACGAAAGTGTCGACAGTGAGCGAGACAACGCACGACGGTACGGTCGCCACGGGTGCCGGATCGGCGTCGTCCGCGGACGACGGTCTGACCCCGGCCGAGCTCGCGGCCAAGTACGGCCTCGCCGTCAGCGGCGCCCGGCCGGGACTGCCCGCCTACGTGCGGCAGTTGTGGGGCCGCAGGCACTTCATCTCGTCGTTCGCCAGGGCCCGGGTCTCCGCGCAGTACACCCAGGCCCGGCTGGGCCAGCTGTGGCAGGTGCTGACGCCCCTGCTCAACGCCGCCGTCTACTACTTCATCTTCGGCCTGCTGCTCGGCACCGACCGCGGCGTGGACAACTTCATCGCGTTCCTGGTCACCGGGGTCTTCGTCTTCACCTACACGCAGTCCTCGGTGATGGCCGGGGTCCGCTCGGTCTCCGGCAACCTCGGCCTGATCCGGGCGCTGCACTTCCCCCGGGCCTCGCTGCCGCTGGCGCTCACGCTCGTGCAGTTGCAGCAATTGCTGATGTCGATGTTCGTGCTGCTGGCCATCGTGCTCATGACCGGTGAGGTGCCGCGCACGGCCTGGCTGCTCGTCGTGCCGGCGCTGCTGCTGCAGTCGCTGTTCAACGCGGGACTCGCGATGGTCATGGCACGGCTGGGCAGCAAGATGACCGACTTGGCGCAGCTCATGCCGTTCATCCTGCGCACGTGGATGTACACCTCGGGCGTGATGTACAGCATCACGCACTTCACGGCCCACGCCCCGGCGCCGGTCCAGCTGGCCCTGCAGCTCAATCCGGCGGCCGTCTACATCGACCTCGTACGCTTCGCGCTGATCGACAGCTTCACCGCGGACCAGCTGCCCCCGCATGTCTGGGCCGTCGCACTGGGCTGGGCTCTGGCGATGGGTGTCGGCGGTTTTGTGTACTTCTGGAAGGCCGAGGAGCGGTACGGCCGCGGCTGACCTCGAAATTCACCACGTGTTGGCCCCGCTGTAGTGAGGCGTGCGGTCGAAACGGTCATTCGGGACCTGTGTGGCTCCTGATTTTTACGGGACTTTGCCAGCACCCTGGAAGGCAACCCTCCGAATGTGCGTTGGAGCTTGCGGATCGACATCGTTGTGCACCCCGGCGCACGCCGGGGTGGCCCTGCGCCGTAAGCTGTAGCGGTACTCAATCGCCGGATCTCAGGTGATACGTCCGGAGAGTCGGTTCGGGTGCGCGGTGGCCCGGAGCAGGAGATATGGCAGCGGCGTGTCCGAAATTGGGTGTTATGGGCTATCAGTGTAGAACGGGGGATGTGACGGCTATGGCTCTGTGGACCCCTGGGGAGAAAGCGCCCACCGCCCGAACACCGGGATGTCCACGGTGACCGGCCTGCGCCCCGCGGCCTCGGGCGACACGGCCCCGGACACCCATTCACAGGCCGTCCTCGCCAAGGCGACCAGGGAGAACTTCCCCGTCGCCCCCTTCTTCCTGCCCCGCTCCTGGCGGGGTGACCTCATGGCGGTCTACGGCTACGCCCGGCTCGTGGACGACATCGGCGACGGCGACCTGGCCGGCGGCGGCCGCGAGGACGCCCTGCGCCTGGGGCTGCCCGCCGACGCCGCCGACGACCGCGTGGCCATGCTCGACGCCTTCGAGGCCGATCTGCGCCGGGTCTTCGACGGCCCGCCGGACACCGTCCGGCACCCCCTGCTCCGCGCCCTGCGGCCGACCGTGCAGCGGCACGGCCTCACCCCGGAGCCCTTTCTCGGCCTCGTGGAGGCCAACCGGCAGGACCAGCTCGTCCGCCGCTACGCCACGTACGAGGACCTGCTCGCCTACTGCGAGCTGTCGGCCAACCCGGTCGGCCGCCTCGTGCTGGGCATCACCGGCACCTCCACCCCCGAGCGGATCCGCCGCTCGGACGCGGTCTGCACCGCACTGCAGATCGTCGAGCACCTCCAGGACGTGACCGAGGACCTCGGCCGCGACCGCATCTACCTGCCCGCCGAGGACATGAAGCACTTCGGCGTGACCGAAACCGATCTCACCGCCGCGACCGCGGGCGCATCGGTGCGCGCGCTGGTGGCCCATGAGGCGGAACGCGCCCGCGATCTTCTGAATGAAGGCACCCCCTTGGTGGGTAGCGTCCACGGCAGGCTCAAGCTGCTGCTCGCCGGATTCGTCGGGGGAGGCCGCGCCGCCCTCCGGGCGATCGCGGACGCCGGGTACGACGTGCTGCCTGGGCCGCCGAAGGCGGGCAAGTACAGCCTCCTGCGCGAGGTGGGGTCGACATTGCGAAGAGAGGGGTGAGCCGGACAGTGAACGGCTCCGATCGCATGTCCGGACCGGTGCTCGCGGCGTACGCCTACTGCGAGAGCGTCACCGGCCACGAAGCCCGCAACTTCGCCTACGGCATCCGGCTGCTGCCCACCCCCAAACGGCAGGCGATGTCGGCTCTGTACGCCTTCTCCCGCCGGGTCGACGACATCGGCGACGGTGATCTCGCGCCCGCCGACAAGCAGGCCAGGCTGGACCAGACGCGCGCGGCGCTGGCCCGGGTCCGCGCCGGCGAGGTCACCGAGGAGGACACCGACCCCGTGGCGGTGGCCCTCGCCGACTCCGCGCGGCGCTTCCCGATCCCGCTCGGCGGGCTGGACGAGCTCATCGACGGCGTCCAGATGGACCTGCGCGGCGACACCTACGAGACCTGGGAGGACCTGGCGGCCTACTGCCGCTGTGTCGCCGGCGCCATCGGCCGGCTCTCGCTCGGCGTCTTCGGGACGGCGACCTCCGCGGAGGAGCGCGAGCGCGCGGCCGAGTACGCCGACACCCTGGGGCTCGCCCTGCAACTCACCAACATCCTGCGGGACCTGCGCGAGGACGCGGGCAACGGGCGTACCTACCTGCCCGCCAACGACCTGGCGAAGTTCGGCTGTTCGGAGGGATTCCACTCCGACACCCCGCCGCAGGGCGCGGACTTCGCCGGCCTGATCGAGTTCGAGGTGCGCCGGGCCCGCGCCCTGTTCGCCGACGGCTACCGGCTGCTGCCCATGCTGGACCGCCGCAGCGGCGCCTGCGTCTCCGCGATGGCGGGCATCTACCGCCGGCTGCTGGAGCGCATCGCCGCCGACCCCGAGGCCGTGCTGCGCGGCCGGGTCTCGCTGCCCGCCCACGAGAAGGCGTACGTCGCGGCCCGCGGCCTGGCCGGACTCGACGCCCGCCGGGCGGCCAGGAGGCGCGTGTGACGCCCGCCCCAGCGGCCACGGGCGCGGCCGCCGCTCCCGGCGGCCCGTCCGGACCGGGCACGGAATCCGCTCCGCCGCGGACGAACCTGTTTTTCCGCCCCGGCGTGGCAACCGGCACCGTGTCCGGCGCGTCACTGTCGGCAACGGTACGGTGCGCCCCGCGGGGCGTGCCGAGGGGGAGGGCGCATGGCTGAGCACACGGCGGTCGTGGTCGGGGGCGGGCTCGCGGGCACGACCGCGGCCCTGGCCCTGGCCGACGCCGGGCTGCGCGTCACCCTGCTGGAGACGCGGCCCCGGCTGGGCGGCCTCGCCTTCTCGTTCCGGCGCGGCGACCTGACCGTCGACAACGGCCAGCATGTCTTCCTGCGCTGCTGCGACGCCTACCGCGGCTTCCTCGACAGGATCGACGCGAGCGACCTCGTCACCGTGCAGGACCGGCTCGACGTGCCCGTGCTCGACGTCGGCGGCGCGCGACCGCGGCTCGGCCGGTTGCGCCGCGCCGCGCTCCCGGTTCCACTGCACCTGGCCGCGAGCCTGGCCACCTACCCGCACCTGTCGCTCGCCGAGCGCGCCTCCGTCGGCCGGGCCGCGCTGGCGCTGCGCGGACTGGACCTGGACGATCCCGCGCTGGACGCCGTGGACTTCGGCAGCTGGCTGAGCCGGCGCGGGCAGTCGCCCCGCACGATCGAGGCCCTGTGGGACCTGGTCGGCGTCGCGACGCTCAACGCCACCGCCGACCGGTCCTCGCTCGCGCTGGCCGCGAAGGTCTTCAAGACCGGCCTGCTCTCCGACCCCGGCGCCGCCGACATCGGCTGGGCCGCCCGTCCGCTCGGCGAGCTGCACGACGACCGGGCCCGCACGGCCCTGGACAAGGCGGGCGTGCGCACCCTGCTGCGCGCCCGCGTCACCTCGGTCACCCGCACGGACGCGGCCGAGCCGGTACGGTCCGGCGCGGCCGCCGACACCCGCGGGAGCGGCGAGGGCGGCGTGGTCTGGGAGGTCGAGGCCGAGACCGGCCCCGGCCGCGGCGAGCGCGTCACCGCCGACGTCGTGGTGCTGGCCGTCCCGCAGCAGGAGGCGCACGGACTGCTGCCCGCGGGCGCCCTGGAGGACCCGGGCGCCCTGCTGCGCATCGGCACCGCGCCGATCCTCAACGTCCACGTCGTCTACGACCGCGAGGTGCAGCGGCAGCCGTTCTTCGCGGCCCTGGGCAGCCCCGTGCAGTGGGTCTTCGACCGTACGGAGCCCTCCGGGCTCACCGGCGGCGGCCAGTACCTCGCCCTGTCCCAGTCCGCGGCCGAGGAGGAGATCGACCTCCCGGTGGCGGAGCTGCGCAAGCGGTACCTGCCCGAGCTGGAGCGCCTGCTCCCGGCCGCGCGTGACGCGGTCGTCCGCGACTTCTTCGTCACCAGGGAGCGGACGGCGACCTTCGCGCCCGCCCCCGGTGTCGGCGCCCTGCGCCCCGGGACCCGTACCCGGGCACCGGGTGTGTGGCTCGCCGGTGCGTGGACTGCCACCGGCTGGCCCGCGACCATGGAAAGCGCAGTCCGCAGCGGTTTGCAAGCCTCCCGAGCAGCTTTGACCGCACTCCGCCATCCCTTCGACCCACGCCCCTTCGAAATCGAGGGCCTGGAGCCGGCATGAGCCTCACCAGTGCAACCCGAGGAGACAATGTGACCGCTGGCCACGAGCAGATGAACGCGGGCGTCGACAGAGCGACCGTGACCGCGCTGCTGGAGCGCGGCCGCGAGCTGTCCACGCCGGTGCTGCGCGCCGCCGTGGACCGTCTCGCACCCCCCATGGACACCGTCGCCGCCTACCACTTCGGGTGGATCGACGCCGCGGGCAACCCCACCCACGGTGACAGCGGCAAGGCCGTCCGTCCCGCACTCGCCCTGCTCTCCGCCGAGGCCGCGGGCGCGGGCCCGGAGACCGGCATCCCCGGCGCGGTCGCGGTCGAGCTGGTGCACAACTTCTCGCTGCTGCACGACGACCTGATGGACGGCGACGAGCAGCGCAGGCACCGCGACACGGTCTGGAAGGTGCACGGCCCCGCCCAGGCCATCCTGGTCGGTGACGCGCTGTTCGCGCTCGCGAACGAGATCCTGCTGGAGCAGGGCACCGCGGAGGCCGGCCGGGCCACCCGGCGGATCACCACCGCCACCCGGAAGCTGATCGACGGTCAGGCACAGGACATCTCCTTCGAGCACCGTGAGCGGGTCACCGTCCAGGAGTGCCTGGAGATGGAGGGCAACAAGACCGGCGCCCTGCTGGCCTGCGCCTCGTCCATCGGCGCGGTGCTCGGCGGCGCCTCCGAGGCGGATGCCGACGCCCTGGAGGAGTACGGGTACCACCTGGGCCTGGCCTTCCAGGCCATCGACGACCTGCTGGGCATCTGGGGCGACCCGGCGGCGACCGGCAAGCAGACCTGGAGCGACCTGCGCCAGCGCAAGAAGTCGTTGCCCGTGGTGGCCGCGCTGGCCGCGGGGGGTCCGGCCTCGGAGCGCCTGGCCGAGCTGCTGGCAGCGGATGCGAAGGCCGCGGATTCGTTGGACCGTAATGATATTGAGTCCTTCGACGAGGAAGAGTTCGCGACGAGGGCGGCGTTGATCGAGGAGGCTGGGGGTCGGGAGTGGACATCCCAGGAGGCCCGACGTCAGTACGCCACCGCAATTTCCGCACTCGACAAAATGGACATGTCGGGTGAAGTTCGCCGTAAGCTCGTGGGCCTGGCGGATTTTGTGGTGGTTCGCGAGAAGTAAGGACGTAGGTGGAGCGCAGTACGTCGCCGGCCGGTAGCCAATAGCGGCCGACGGCAGCCCCAACACCGCAGACAGAACGACTGTGCAAAGGGGAAGCCATGACAGCGACGACCGACGGCGGTTCCGGGGGCATCGCGGCCTCCGGGACACCCTCGGCCAGCACGAAGGCAGCGGGCAGACCGACGCGTCAGACGTCCGGTTCGTCACGGGACGGTACGACACGTCCGGTCGAGGAGGCGGCGGCACACGCGGCGCGCCGCGCCACCGACCACCTGCTGGCCCGTCAGCACCCTGACGGATGGTGGAAGGGCGACCTCGAGACCAATGTGACGATGGACGCCGAGGACCTGTTGCTCCGTCAATTCCTCGGTATCCAGGACGAACGGGTCGTCGCGGCCGCCGCCCGCTGGATCAGGTCCCAGCAGCGCGGCGACGGCGCCTGGCCGACGTTCCACGGCGGCCCCGGCGACGTCTCGGCCACCGTCGAGGCGTACGTCGCGCTCCGGCTCGCGGGAGACGCGCCTGACGCTCCGTGGATGGCTTCGGCCTCCGCCTTCGTGCGCGAGCAGGGCGGTGTCGCCCGGGCCCGGGTGTTCACCAGGATCTGGCTCGCCCTGTTCGGCTGGTGGCGCTGGGAGGACCTGCCCGAGCTGCCGCCGGAACTGATCTTCCTGCCCAAGTGGGCCCCGCTCAACATCTACTCGTTCGCCAGCTGGGCCCGGCAGACCATCGTGCCGCTCACCGTCGTCGCCGCCCACCGGCCGGTGCGGCCGGTCTCCTTCGGACTCGACGAACTGCACGTCGACCCGGCGCGGCCGAACCCGCCGGTCAAGCGCGCCTTCCTCGGCAGCTGGGACGGGGTGTTCCAGCGGATCGACCGGGCCCTGCACGCCTACCGCAAGGTCAGCGTCCGCCCGCTGCGCCAGGCCGCACTGCGCTCCGCGGCCCGCTGGATCATCGAGCGGCAGGAGAACGACGGCTGTTTCGGCGGCATCCAGCCTCCCGCCGTCTACTCGGTGATCGCGCTCCATCTGCTCGGCTACGACCTCGACCACCCCGTGCTCCGCGCCGGCCTGCGGGCGCTGGACGACTTCGCGGTCTGGCCGGACGACGACACGCGCATGATCGAGGCGTGCCAGTCGCCGGTCTGGGACACCTGTCTGGCCGCCATCGCCCTGGCCGACGCGGGGGTCCCGGCCGACCACCCGGCACTGGTCAAGGCGGCCGAATGGATGCTCGGCGAGCAGATCAGCAAGCGCGGCGACTGGGCCGTGCAGCGGCCCGACCTGCCGTCCGGGGGCTGGGCGTTCGAGTTCGAGAACGACACCTACCCCGACATCGACGACACGGCCGAGGTCGTCCTCGCCCTGCTGCGCGTCGACCACCCCGAGCCGGGCAGGGTGCGGTCCGCCGTCGAGCGCGGCGTGCGCTGGAACCTGGGGATGCAGTCCAAGAACGGTGCCTGGGGCGCGTTCGACGCCGACAACACCAGCCGCTTCCCCAACCGGCTGCCCTTCTGCGACTTCGGCGAGGTCATCGACCCGCCCTCGGCCGACGTGACCGCGCACGTGGTCGAGATGCTGGCCGCCCTCGGTCTGGAGCACGACCCCCACACCCGGCGCGGCATCGACTGGCTGCTGGCCGAACAGGAGCCCAACGGGGCCTGGTTCGGCCGCTGGGGCGTCAACTACATCTACGGCACGGGGTCGGTGGTCCCCGCCCTCGTCGCGGCCGGGCTGCCGGGCAGTCACCCCGCCGTCCGGCGGGCCGTGTCCTGGCTGGAGTCCGTGCAGAACGAGGACGGCGGATGGGGTGAGGACCTGCGGTCCTACTCCTCCGCCGACTGGGTCGGCCGCGGCGAGTCCACCCCCTCCCAGACCGCCTGGGCGCTGATGGCCCTGCTGGCGGCCGGGGAGCGGGAGAGCGAGGCGGTCACGCGCGGCGTGCGCCGGCTCGTCGACACGCAGAAGGAGGACGGCTCCTGGGACGAGCCGTACTTCACGGGCACCGGCTTCCCGCGGGACTTCTCCATCAACTACCACCTCTACCGCATGGTGTTCCCGCTCACCGCCCTCGGGCGCTATGTGCACGGGGAGCCCTTCGGCGGAGTTCGGAAGGGGGACTGATGGGGCCGTCCGGCCCACCTCTGCTCATCGTCTGCGCGCTGCGGATGGAACGGTTCGCGCTGCGCGGCGGAGGCCGTGCGCGCGCCGCGGCGGGGGTCTCCCCGCGCCGTGCCAAGGGGGAGGGACCTCCGGTCGTCTTCGTGCGCACGGGCATGGGACCGCAGGCGGCCGAGCGCGCCGTCACCGAGGCGCTGCGCGACCCCGCGCTGGACGGGGCCCCCGTCCTCACCACCGGCTTCTGTGCCGGACTGGCCACCGGAATGCGGCCCGGCGACGTGGTCGTCGCCGACGGCCCGCAGGACGGTGCAACACTGGCCGCCGCGCTCAAGGCGGCCGGGCACACCGTGCACATCGGCCGGCTCGCGGAGTCCGACCATGTGGTACGGGGACCGGAGCGGTTGGCGCTCCGGTCCACCGGCGCCATCGCCGTCGACATGGAGTCGGCGGCGATGATGCGGGCCGCGCTCGCCCGGGGTCCACGCCCGGTCGCGGCGGCCCGTGTGGTCGTCGACACGCCCGAGTTCGAGCTCGTGCGCCTCGGCACCCTCCGCACCGGGATCACCGCGTTCCGTGTACTGAGGGATCTTCTTCCCGCGTTCCTTGATTGGCACCGCTCTACCGCGCTCCCCTGGAGGTGAGCTAGATGGCCATGCCTCTTCGTCAGTCCATCCGGGTCGGCACCTATCTCTTCGAACAGAAAATGCTCCGCAGGCGCGAGAAGTTCCCTCTCATCGTCGAACTGGAGCCGCTCTTCGCCTGCAACCTGAAATGCGAGGGCTGCGGGAAGATCCAGCACCCCGCCGGCGTGCTCAAGCAGCGCATGCCCGTCGCCCAGGCGGTCGGCGCCGTACTGGAATCCGGTGCGCCGATGGTCTCCATCGCCGGTGGAGAACCGTTGATGCACCCGCAGATCGACGAGATCGTGCGGCAGTTGGTGGCGAAGAAGAAGTACGTCTTCCTCTGCACCAACGCCATGCTGCTGCGCAAGAAGATGGAGAAGTTCACACCGTCGCGGTATTTCGCGTTCGCCGTGCACATCGACGGCCTGCGCGAGCGGCACGACGAATCGGTGGCCAAGGAGGGCGTCTTCGACGAGGCCGTCGAGGCGATCAAGGAGGCCAAGCGGCGCGGCTTCCGGGTCACCACGAACTCGACCTTCTTCAACACCGACACCCCGCAGACCATCATCGAGGTGCTCAACTTCCTCAATGACGAGCTCGAGGTCGACGAGATGATGATCTCGCCGGCGTACGCCTACGAGAAGGCTCCCGACCAGGAGCACTTCCTCGGCGTCGAGCAGACCCGCGAGCTGTTCCGGAAGGCCTTCTCCGGCGGCAACCGGGCGCGGTGGCGGCTCAACCACAGTCCGCTCTTCCTGGACTTCCTGGAGGGGAAGGTCGACTTCCCCTGCACCGCGTGGGCCATTCCCAACTACTCGCTCTTCGGCTGGCAGCGCCCCTGCTACCTGATGAGCGACGGGTACGTGACCACGTACAAGGAGCTCATCGAGGACACCGACTGGAGCAAGTACGGCCGCGGCAAGGACCCGCGCTGCGCCAACTGCATGGCGCACTGCGGCTACGAGCCGACGGCCGTGCTCGCCACGATGACCTCCCTCAAGGAGTCCATCAGGGCGGGCCGCGAGACCGTCGCCGGAAACCGCGGGAAGTGACGTCGCGATGACAGCAGTCGAGCGTGTGTCGCTCGGCCTGCCCTCCGTACCGGCCCGACCGCTCGCGGAGCGCCGCCGTTCGCGGCGCATCCAGGTCGGGCCGGTGGCGGTGGGCGGCGACGCCCCGGTCTCCGTCCAGTCGATGACGACGACACCGACCGCCGACGTCAACGCCACCCTGCAGCAGATCGCCGAACTGACGGCGGCCGGTTGCCAGATCGTGCGGGTCGCCTGCCCCTCGCAGGACGACGCGGACGCACTGCCGCAGATCGCGAGGAAGTCGCAGATCCCGGTGATCGCGGACATCCACTTCCAGCCGAAGTACGTGTTCGCGGCGATCGACGCGGGGTGTGCGGCGGTGCGGGTGAACCCGGGCA
The DNA here is from genome assembly GCF_033793585.1 of Streptomyces sp. MI02-7b. NCBI lineage: Bacteria > Bacillati > Actinomycetota > Actinomycetes > Kitasatosporales > Streptomycetaceae > Streptomyces > Streptomyces sp. MI02-7b. The sequence continues at coordinate 73,792 of NZ_JARAWX010000002.1, forward strand.
ACATCCGGCAGTTCGACGACAAGGTGAAGGAGATCGCCAGGGCGGCCTCCGACGCCGGTACCCCGATCCGGATCGGGGTGAACGCCGGGTCGCTGGACAAGCGCCTGCTGGAGAAGTACGGCAAGGCCACGCCGGAGGCGCTGGTGGAGTCGGCGCTGTGGGAGTGCTCGCTGTTCGAGGAGCACGGTTTCCGTGACATCAAGATCTCGGTGAAGCACAACGACCCGGTGGTGATGGTCAACGCGTACCGTCTGCTGGCGGCGCAGTGCGACTATCCGCTGCACCTGGGGGTGACCGAGGCGGGTCCGGCGTTCCAGGGCACGATCAAGTCGGCGGTGGCGTTCGGTGCGCTGCTGAGCGAGGGGATCGGGGACACGATCCGGGTGTCGTTGTCGGCTCCTCCGGCGGAGGAGGTCAAGGTCGGTATCCAGATCCTGGAGTCGCTGAACCTGCGGCAGCGGCGGCTGGAGATCGTGTCGTGCCCGTCGTGCGGGCGGGCGCAGGTGGATGTGTACAAGCTGGCCGATCAGGTGACGGCGGGTCTGGAGGGCATGGAGGTCCCGCTGCGGGTCGCGGTGATGGGTTGTGTCGTCAACGGTCCCGGTGAGGCGCGCGAGGCGGATCTGGGGGTGGCCTCGGGCAACGGCAAGGGGCAGATCTTCGTGAAGGGCGAGGTCATCAAGACCGTGCCGGAGTCGAAGATCGTGGAGACCCTCATCGAGGAGGCCATGAAGCTCGCCGAGCGGATGGAGGCCGACGGGGTCCCGTCAGGGGAGCCGCAGATCAGTGTGAGTTGAGCGAACCAACCCCGGAGGGGAGCGAGGTGGGAAAGTGTCGCTGCTCGAAAACATCCGCGGTCCGCGCGATCTGAAGGTCCTCCCGCAGGAGCGGCTGGACGAACTCGCTGTGGAGATCCGCGACTTCCTGGTGCAGGCGGTCGCCAGAACCGGTGGTCACCTGGGGCCCAATCTCGGCGTGGTCGAGCTGACGATCGCGCTGCACCGGGTCTTCGACTCGCCGGCCGACCGGATCCTGTGGGACACGGGTCACCAGTCCTATGTGCACAAGATCCTGACGGGACGTCAGGACTTCTCCAAGCTGCGCGGCAAGGGGGGGCTCTCCGGCTATCCGTCGCGCGCCGAGTCCGAGCACGACGTCATCGAGAACAGCCACGCCTCCACCGTGCTGGGCTGGGCGGACGGGCTCGCCAAGGCCAACCAGGTGCTGGGCCGCCAGGACCACGTCGTGGCCGTGATCGGTGACGGCGCGCTGACCGGCGGCATGGCCTGGGAGGCGCTGAACAACATCGCCGCCGCGAGGGACCGCCCGCTCATCGTCGTCGTCAACGACAACGAGCGCTCCTACGCGCCGACCATCGGAGGCCTCGCCAACCACCTGGCCACGCTGCGCACCACCGACGGCTACGAGCGCTTCCTCGCCTGGGGCAAGCAGGTGCTCAACCAGACCCCCGTCGTCGGCAGGCCGCTCTACGAGTCCCTGCACGGCGCGAAGAAGGGCTTCAAGGACGCCTTCGCGCCCCAGGGCATGTTCGAGGACCTGGGGCTGAAGTATGTCGGCCCCATCGACGGCCACGACGTCGCCGCGGTGGAGTCCGCGCTGCGCCGGGCCCGGCGCTTCAGCGGACCGGTCCTGGTGCACTGCCTCACCGAGAAGGGCCGCGGGTACGCCTTCGCCGAGCGCGACGAGGCCGACCGCTTCCACGCGGTGGGCGCCATGGACCCGTTGACCTGCGAGCCGCTGACCCCGTCGAGCGGGCAGAAGTGGACCTCGGTCTTCGGTGACGAGATGCTGAGGATCGGCGCCGAGCGGCAGGACGTCGTGGCGATCACCGCGGCGATGCTGCAGCCGGTGGGCCTGGAGAAGTTCGCCAAGGCCTTCCCCGAGCGCGTGTACGACGTGGGCATCGCGGAGCAGCATGCCGCGGTGTCGGCCGCGGGCCTGGCCACCGGTGGCCTGCACCCGGTGGTCGCGGTCTACGCGACGTTCCTCAACCGGGCCTTCGACCAGGTGCTGATGGACGTGGCGCTGCACAAGTGCGGGGTCACCTTCGTCCTGGACCGGGCCGGTGTGACGGGCGACGACGGCGCCTCGCACAACGGCATGTGGGACATGTCGATCCTCCAGGTCGTGCCCGGCCTGCGGATCGCCGCCCCGCGCGACGCCGACCAGTTGCGCGCCCAGTTGCGCGAGGCGGTCGACGTGGACGACGCGCCGACCGTCGTCCGCTTCCCGAAGGCGACGGTCGGCGAGGCGCTGCCGGCCATCGACCGGGTCGGCGGCATGGACGTCCTGCACCGCGGTGATCGGCCCGACGTCCTCATGGTGTCCGTCGGCGCGCTGGGGCCCGTCTGCCTGGCCGCGGCCGCCCTGCTGCGCGAGCGCGGCATCGGCGTCACCGTCGTCGACCCCCGCTGGGTCAAGCCGCTGGACGCGGCCCTGCCGGGGCTGGCGGCCGAGCACCGCATGGTGGCCGTCGTCGAGGACAACGGCCGTGCGGGGGGCGTCGGTTCCGCGGTGGCCCAGGCCCTGCGGGACGCCGACACGGATGTGCCGGTGCGTGATTTCGGCATCCCGCAGCAGTTCCTCGCCCACGCCAAGCGCGGCGAACTGCTGGCCGACATCGGGCTGACGCCGGCGGAGATCGCGGGCCGCATCGGCGCGACCCTTGCCCGTATCGGGGCGCACACGGAGCAACGGACCGAGGAGTACACGAGCGATGACACCGCCCGATCCTGAGCCGAAGGGCTTCGACCTGGCGACGCTGCTGGCCGAGCGGGGCGCGGAGCGCTACGACCTGCACGGCCGCTACCTCAACCATCAACTGCCGCGGATGCTGCACACCATCGGCTTCGACAAGGTCTACGAGCGGGCGGAGGGCGCGTACTTCTGGGACGACGAGGGCCAGGACTACCTGGACATGCTCGCCGGGTTCGGGGTGATGGGCCTCGGCCGCCACCACCCCGTCGTCCGCAAGGCCCTGCACGACGTGCTGGACGCCGGGCTGGCCGACCTCACCCGCTTCGACTGCCAGCCGCTGCCCGGCCTGCTCGCCGAGAAGCTGCTGTCGTACACCCCGCACCTGGACCGGGTGTTCTTCGGCAACAGCGGCACGGAGGCGGTGGAGACCGCCCTGAAGTTCGCCCGCTTCGCCACCGGCAGGCCGCGGGTGCTCTACTGCGACCACGCCTTCCACGGGCTGACGACCGGCTCCCTGTCCGTCAACGGCGAGGGCGGCTTCCGCGACGGCTTCGCCCCGCTGCTGCCGGACACGGCGGTCCCGCTGGGCGACCTGGCGGCTCTGGAGCGCGAGCTGGCCCGCGGAGACGTCGCTGCGCTGATCGTCGAGCCCATCCAGGGCAAGGGCGTCCACGCGGCGCCCCCGGGCTACCTGCGGGCCGCGCAGGACCTGCTGCACCGTCACAAGGCCCTGCTGATCGCGGACGAGGTGCAGACCGGCCTCGGCCGCACCGGCGACTTCTTCGCCTACCAGCACGAGGAGGGCGTCGAGCCGGACCTGGTGTGCGTCAGCAAGGCGCTCTCCGGCGGCTACGTGCCGGTGGGCGCCACCCTCGGCAAGGACTGGATCTTCAAGAAGGTCTACTCCTCGATGGACCGGGTACTGGTGCACTCCGCCAGCTTCGGCGCCAACGCGCAGGCGATGGTGGCGGGCCTGGCGACACTGTCCGTGATGGAGGACGAGCAGATCGTCGCCAACGCCCGGGCGGCCGGTGACCTGCTGCGCACGCGGCTGGCCGCCCTGGTGGACCGCTACGAGCTGCTGCACGAGGTCCGCGGCCGCGGCCTGATGATCGGCATCGAGTTCGGCCGCCCGAAGTCGCTCGGCCTGCGCAGCCGCTGGACCATGCTGCAGGCGGCACGCAAGGGGCTGTTCGCGCAGATGGTCGTGGTGCCGCTGCTGCAGCGGCACCGCATCCTCACCCAGGTCTCCGGGGACCACCTGGAGGTGATCAAGCTGATCCCGCCGCTGATCATCGGGGAGCCGGAGGTGGACCGCTTCGTGACCGCCTTCACCGCCGTGATGGACGACGCACACGGCGGCGGTGGCCTGATGTGGGAGTTCGGCAGGACACTGGTGAAGCAGGCGGTCGCCCACCGCTGACCGCCCGCCCTGCTGCTTTTGCCCCGGAGGCAAGTTTTTTGCCTCCGGGGCGAACTGTGTCTATACCTGGAGCATGACCTCGACACCGGGGCAGGACGAGCCCCTGCCGGATGTCGCCCCCCAGCTGCGGGATCTGCGCCGCCGCGGCGGCCTGACCCTCGAAGCGGCCGCCGCCCGTGCGGGGCTGTCGCCCGCCCACCTGTCACGGCTGGAGACCGGGCAGCGGCAGCCGTCGCTGCCCATGCTCCTCGCTCTCGCCCGCACCTACGGCACCACCGTCTCCGAGCTGCTCGGCGAGACCGCCCCGGAACGCGACCCCGTCGTGCGCGCCGGGTCCGTGGAGCCCGCGGACGCCGGCGGCTGGACGTACTGGCAGACCGGCAACCCGGGACGGGCGATGCAGGCCCTGCGCCTGCACGTCCCGCCGGGACCGCAGGACGGCCTGGTGCGGGTGCACCCGGGCGAGGAGTGGCTCTACGTGCTGAAGGGGGAGCTGCGGCTCACCCTCGGCGAGGCCGTGGAGCGGCTCGCGCCCGGTGACAGCGCCCACTTCGACTCGACGACCCCGCACCGCATCGCGGCCGCCTCGCCCGGTGGCGTCGACCTGCTGTTCGTCCACACGCTGCTGCGCAGCCCCGTCGCGGACCTCTGCCTGGGTGACGGCCGGGCACCGCGACCCCATGGCGCCTGACGACCCTATGAGAGGACTCCCTGTGTCCGCCAAGATCTCCGGCTCCGAGAAGGCCCCGATGGGCTTCAAGATCCGTGCCTTCATCTACCTGGTGGGGGTGCACATCATCGCCGCGTTCTTCTTCCTGATCTTCCACCTGGCCGGGGCCAAGTAGGCCCCGGGCGGGCGGCTCAGGCGGGTCCGGCGTCCTCCAGCAGCAGCGCTCGCAGCCGCTCGCGGCGCTCCGGGGTGAGGCCGAGCCCGTCCTCCAGGTAGCGGTCGGCCGATCCCCAGTGCTCCTCGATGGTGTCGAACGCGGCCTCGAGGTACTCCTGGCGGGCGTCGAAGAGCGGGCTCAGCAGCTCCATGACCTCGGGGGTCCCGGCCGGCTCGGCGTGCTCGCCGCGCTGGACGCGGTAGCGGCGGTGCGCCTCGTTGCTCTTGAGGTAGTCCGCCACGATCGCCTCCCGCTCGACGCCCAGGGCCAGCAGGATCACGGCCACCGAGGTGCCCGCGCGGTCCTTGCCCGCGGCGCAGTGCAGCAGCGCGGGCACGGACTCCTCCTCGGCCAGCAGCTCCAGCATGCGGCTGTGCTCGGCGGTGCGGTCCAGCACGATGCGGTGGTAGGCCTGCACCATGCGCTCGGCGGCCCGGCCGTCGCCGAGGGTGCCGCGCAGCGCCTCGATGTCGCCCTCGCGGACGGTGGTCCAGAACTCGGCGCCGTGGGCGGGGTCGCTCAGCGGCATGTTCACGTTGCGCACGCCGGGCAGGTCCACGTCGGGGCCCTCGAGCTTGATGTCGGAGGAGTTCCGGAAGTCGAAGATCGTGTGCAGCCCGAGGGAGGCCAGGAAGGCGGCGTCCCGCTCGGTGGTGTGCGCCAGGTGCCCGCTGCGGAAGAGCCGTCCGTGCCGCACCCGGCGGCCGCCGGTCGTCGGGAGTCCGCCGAGGTCACGGAAGTTGCGCACACCGGTCAGCTCGGGCTCCGACGAGGCGGTCTGCGGCGTCTGCTGGGTCACCGGCGCTCCTTTGCTCACAGGCCGGGCGGTGCTGGTCACCGGCGACCGGACCATTGCTGACCCTACGACACACCGGATCCCTTGCCGTACCGCGCGGTATGTGGCGTCCGGCCCGCGGCCGCCGGCCGCGGGGGAGGCGCTCGCGGGCCGTCCGGCACGACGCCCCGGGGCCCCGCCGTATTCCGCCGGCGGCGGAATTGGCCGGGTGGGATGAATCACCCCGCGTCAGGCCCTGGTTACGGTGGCGTAGGCCATTTGAAGAGGTGAATCATCTGCTGGCGTGGCAGACGATTCGACAAGAAACAACAGTGGCGCGATCGGGTCGTACACAGCCGTCGGGGACAGCTTCACGGAAGGTGTGGGCGACCCCGGACCGGACGGAAACCTCATCGGCTGGGCCGACCGGCTCGCCGTCCTCCTCTCCGATCGCCGCCCCGAGCACGACTTCCGGTACGCGAACCTGGCGGTGCGCGGCCGGCTCCTCGACCAGATCGTCGACGAGCAGGTGCCCCGGGCCATCGAACTCCATCCGGACCTGGTGACCTTCTGCGCGGGCGGCAACGACATCCTCCGCCCGGGCAGCGACCCCGACGACGTCGCCGAGCGCTACGAGGCCGCGGTCGCCCGCCTCAGGGCCTCCGTCGGCACCGTCGTGCTCTGCACGGGCTTCGACACCCGCGGCATCCCCGTCCTGCGCCACCTGCGCGGCAAGATCGCCACGTACACCGCCCACGTGCGGGCCATCGCCGACCGCCACGACTGCCCCGTGCTGGACCTGTGGTCGCTCCGCTCGGTGCAGGACCGCCGGGCCTGGGACGCCGACCGGCTGCACCTGTCGCCGGAGGGCCACACCCGCGTGGCGCTGCGCGCCGGGCAGCTGCTCGGACTGGACGTACCGGCCGACCCGGACCAGCCCTGGCCGCCGGAGCCCTTCCGCGCGCCCGCGGAGATCCGCAGGGACAACATCCAGTGGGCACGCGAGTACCTCGTGCCGTGGATCGGGCGGCGGCTGCGCGGCGAGTCCTCGGGCGACCACGTGGAGCCCAAGCGCCCGGACCTGCTGCCGCTCTAGGCCCCCAGCCGGGACCGCCCGGCCGGTGCGTTCACGCGGCGGTCCCGCCGGCGACGAGTTCGGCCCAGACGACACGGCCCAGGCCGTCGTCCGAGGGCCGGACTCCCCACACCTGCGACAGCGCGCCCACCAGCAGCAGTCCGCGGCCGCCCTCCTCGTCCACGCCCGCCGCACGCGGCCGGGGCGCGGTCGGAGCGCGCCCCTGGTCGGTGACTTCGAGACGCAGCCGTTCGCCGTCGAACCACAGCGCGCAGGCGATGTGCTCGCTGCCCGTGTGCCGAACGGCGTTGGTGAAGAGCTCGGAGACGATCATCTCGGCGTCGTCGCGCAGACCCTCGTCCGCCTCCCACTCCCGCAGCCGCGCCCGCACGCGATGGCGTGCCGCGGCGACCGAGGACCCGTGGGCGGGCAAACGGAACAGGTCGTGACAGCGACGGGCGTCGAGGTCGCCACGGCGCTCTAACCGCAGAGCGTCTGGTGAGGAGGCCACGTCGCTACTATGCGGTTTCGTTCGAACGGTTGGCAAGGTGCGATCTGTAATTTGCAGAACGGCCCTCGCGCACTGTTCGTTTCCGATGACGGCATGACACACTGCTTTCGGTTGAGGGGAGTTGGGGAAGTGGTCGTGACGGACGCGAGGACGGCCGGTGCTCCCACCGTCCTGCGGGTGGTGCTCGGGAAGCGGTTGCAGGACCTCCGCGAGAAGGCGGGCCTCACCTTCGAGGACGCCGGCCGGGCGCTGGACGTCACCCATGCCACCATCCGGCGCATGGAGAAGGCCGAGGTCGGCCTGAAGATCCCCTACGTCGAGAAGCTGCTGCACACCTACGGGGTCCTCGACCCGGCCGAGGTGGAGGCCTTCGTCTCCCTCGCCCGCGAGGCCAACCGCCCCGGCTGGTGGCACCGCTACCGTGATGTGCTGCCCGACTGGTTCAGTGCCTTCGTCAGCATCGAGGGCGAGGCCAGCGTCATCCGCGCCTATGAGCCGCACTACATCCCCGGACTGCTGCAGACCGAGGACTACGCGCGCGAGGTGCTGCGCGCGGGCCGGCCGCGCGCCTCCGCGGAGGAGGTCGAACGGGTGGTCGCGGTGCGCCTGGAGCGGCAGGCACTGCTGACCCGCCCGAACGCGCCGCTGGTGTGGATCATCATCGACGAGACGGTGCTGCGAAGACCGATCGGCGGCCCGGAACTGATGCGCGCCCAGATCACCCGGCTCATCGAGAGCTGCTCGCTGCCCCAGGTGCGGCTGCAGATCATGCGGTTCTCCGACGGCCCCCACCCCGCCATGTACGGGCCGTTCCACATCTTCCGGTTCCAGACCGACGAACTGCCGGACGTCGTCTACTCCGAGAACCTGGTCGGCTCCGTCTACTTCGACGACCGCGACGACGTCTCGGCCTTCCTCGAGGCGCTGGACCGGATGTGCGCCCAGGCCGCCCCGGCCCAGCGGACCGAGGAGATCCTCCGTGACATCCTCCGGGAGACCTGACGTGCGGCCGGACCACGACCGCAGGCCCGGGAGCCGGCGTCCGGAAACCACCTGCCCCAGGGGCACCGGCCGGGGGATGATGTCATGCACACGGAGCACCGGAGCCGGCCGGGCGGTCCCGCACCACCCGGCTCGGCCGCACGCGTCGCGACGCACCCCACCGCACCCCACCGCACCGACCTGGATCCACCCGGACCAGAGGATTCCGAACGGAGCACGGCGTTGACCGACAAGGGCTTCTCCGCGGACGAGATCGACACCAGCAGGCCGCACCCTGCCCGGATGTACGACTACTACCTCGGGGGCAAGGACAACTACGAGGCCGACCGCGAAGCCGCCGAGATGGTCATCCGCATGACCCCGGACGCGCGCCCCAGCGCCCGCGCCAACCGGGACTTCATGCGGCGCGCCGTGCGCCACGCCGCCGGGCAGGGCATCCGGCAGTTCATCGACATCGGCACCGGTATCCCCACCTCGCCCAACACCCACGAGGTCGCCCGCGAGGTCGTCCCCGACGCACGCGTCGCGTACGTCGACAACGACCCGATCGTGGCCGCCCACGCCGGCGCCCGGCTCACCAACACCGGCAACGCGGGCTTCTTCCTCGGCGACGTGCGCGACCCCGACTCGATCCTCGAGCACACGACGCTGCGTAAACTCATCGACTTCGACGAGCCGGTGGCGCTGATGCTCGTCGCCCTCCTGCACTTCGTGCGCGACGAGGAGGACCCCGCGGGCATCGTGCGGACCCTCGGCAAGAACCTCCCGAGCGGCAGCCGGCTGATCCTGTCCCACGGGACCACCGACTTCCACCAGGACGTGGACGCCGACGCCCGCGAGGCGTACAAGAACGCCACCTCCACGCTCACGCTGCGCGGCAAGGCGCAGATCGAGCCCTTCTTCGAGGGGTTCCCGCTGGTCGAGCCGGGCCTCGTGCAGGTTCCCAGCTGGCGGCCGGACAGCCCGCTCCCCGAGACCGGTGAGCACACCCGGATCGCCTTCTGGGGCGGCGTCGGTCACAAGCCCTGACCGGCGCGCCCCGCGGGCCCGCCGTCAGGCGCCGAGCAGGCCCGGGACGGGCGTCGGGCCCGCGTACGGCGGCGCGGCGGGTATCCGCTCCAGGACCCCGCCGGCGAACACGTCGTACAGCGGCAGCGTCTCCAGGTGGACGTAGCCGATGTGGCAGTCGCACGCCGCCAGCGGGCAGGCGCGCGGCCCCAGCGCGGCCCGGTAGGAGCCGTCGTAGAGGTTGCCCAGCTCGGCCCTGACGAAGTGGCAGCGGCGGACCGTGCCCCCGCCGTCCACGGAGATCACCGACTCGCCCGTGCGGCAGGGCAGGCCCGCGCTGCGGTGCGGGTGGCGGCTGTAGGGGAAGAGCGGGTCGAGGGCGGTCCACTCGTCCGCCTCGGCGTCGGTGTAGGTGTGGCCCTCGGCCGCGTTGACCCACAGGTAGACATGGGCCGGAAGGTCCCCGCGCAGCCGGCGGGCGGCCTCCAGGTGCTCCGGCAGGCCGACCACGCCCACGCTGAAGCGGGCGCCCCGGTTCGCCAGTTCGCGGGTCTTGCCGAGGAAGCGGTCGTAGGGCGTCTGCCCGGGGTGGAAGGTGCACCACAGGGCGAGCGTGGACAGGTCGGCGGTGTCCAGCCAGTCGGTGCGGCAGCTCAGGTTGGTCTGGATCGCCACCCGGTCGATGTGCGGCAGCCTGCTCAGTTCCGCGAGAGTGCGCCGGTACCAGGAGCGCACCAGGCCCTCGCCCCACGGCGTGAACAGCAGCGACAGCCGGTCGCCGCGCTGGGCGGCCGCCCAGCCCGCGAAGCGTTCGAGCGCGGCCCGGTCGGCGGTGAGTTCGGCCCGGCTGTCCCGGCGCTTGGCGAAGGGGCAGTACGGGCAGTCGTAGTCGCACGAGGCGAGCGGGCCCCGGTACAGCACCGTCAGATCCATGGTGGACGACCTCACTTCGGCTCGTAACCGGCCATGCGGGCGCGCACGGCCGCGGAGAACAGCGCCGGTCCGAGTGCGTCGGAGTGCGCCAGGCCCTCGGGGGACAGGCGCAGCAGCCCGGGACCGGCGGCCGGGTCCAGCCAGCCGCGACCGGCGAAGCGCTCCAGTTCGGCGGGGAAGTCCTCGCCGGGCGCGGTGCCGAAGCGGGCGCGGTAGTCCGCCACGCGCAGGCCCTCGGCCTGGAGCAGCGACTGCAGGAGGTGGCGGCGCCGGCTCTCCTCGGCGTCCATCGCCCAGCCGAAGTCGGCGTCCTCGAAGTCCTCCTGGGGGCGGGCGGTGTAGTCGTCGACGATCCTGCGTATCTCCTGCATGCCGACGGCGTAGTCGAACGAGTAGTGCAGCGCCGAGGTGTACGAACGGGCGCCGCAGCCGAGGCCGACCATGCCGTCGGTCTGGCAGGCGTAGTCGCCACCCCCGTCGGCCGGCGCGCCGGACCTGCGGAACATGCGCATCGACACCTGCTCGTAGCCGTGCGCGAGGAGGTGGTCGCGGCCGCGGCGGTACAAACGCAGCCGCTGCTCGTCCCACGCGGGGTCGCCGGACCCCGTGCCCGCCTGCCGGCCGAGACCGGTCAACGGGCGTACGTACAGCGGGTAGAGGTACAGCTCCTCGGGGCGCCACGCGAGGGCCGCGTCGAGGGAGCGCTGCCAGGACGCCTCGGTCTGGCCGTCGATGCCGTAGATCAGGTCGATGTTGAGCACCGGGATGCCGGCGTCCCGGACGCGGCCGAGGGCCGCCTCGACGTCGGCGCGGCGCTGTGGACGCACGGCGGCGCGCGCCTCGGCGTCGTCGAAGCTCTGCACGCCCAGGCTCAGCCGCGTCGTGCCGCGGGCCGCCAGTACGGAGAGCCGGTCCGCGGTCGCCGTGGCGGGGGACGCCTCGACGGACAGCGGCACCGCCGTCAGGTCGGCACCGAGGCCGTACTCCGCCAGATCGCACAGTCGCTCCAGCTCGGCGGCCTCCAGAAAGGTGGGAGTGCCCCCGCCGAACGCCGCGTTGGCGAACCGAGCCTCTCCGCCGAGCGCCTCGCGCACGGCACGCGCCTGGCGCTCCATGGCGTCCAGATAGGCCGTGGTCAGGCCGTCCGGGGCACCGATCCGGGTGAAGAGGTTGCAGAATCCGCAGCGCACTTCGCAGAAGGGGATGTGGAAGTAGAGGGACAGGGCGTCCTTGGGCTCGTCCGCCCACAGGTCGCGCAGCCGGGCGCCGCCGCGGGGCAGCGGGCGGTAGGCCGTCTTGTGCGGGTAGGCGTAGACGTAGTGCTGGTACGGGCGGTCCGGGTCGGGCGCCGGCTGCGCCGCGGATGCCGGGGAGAGGGTCACGTCGGTGTGGGTCATCGGGCCTCGTCGAGGAAGAAGTGGGCGTAGGGGACGGTCCAGACGACTTCGTGGCCGATGCGGTGGCCGGTGTGCCCGTCCTCCCCGTACGCGGTGCCGTGGTCGGAGCAGACGACCGCGAAGCAGCGGCGGCGGCTCGCGGCCGCGGTGAACAGCCGCCCGATGTGCCGGTCCACGTACTCCAGAGCGGCCGCGTGCGAGGCGCGGGTGTCGCCCGACTCCCGGGTGGCGCCGGGCAGGTGGAACCAGTTGGGCTGGTGCAGCGCCGAGACGTTCACGTAGAGGAAGAGCCGCTGCTCGCGCGGCAGCCCGGCCACCACCTTCTCCGCACAGGCCACCTGCGCCTCGAAGGAGGTGGGGGAGGGCACCCCGAACTCCGGTTCCCAGTGGCTCTCCTGGAACATCCCGGGCAGCACCGAGCCCAGCGGCCCCTGCTTGTTGAAGAAGCCGACCCCGCCGACGCACACCGTGCGGTACCCGGCCGCGGCCAGTCCGGACACCAGGTCGGGCGTGTCGTACACGAAGGTGCCGTCCGCGGTGCTCTCGCTGCCCGCGAACCGGGCGGCGAAGAGCCGCGGGTGCGGGCCCGGTACGGCGGGCGTGGGCAGGAAGCCCGCGAACATCGCCTGGTGCGAGGCGTAGGTGAAGCTGCCGGGCGCGTGCCGGCGCTCCCACCGGCCACCGGGCAGCCGGCGCGCCAGGTGCGGTATGCGGCCTGCCGCCGCCAACTCCTGCGCCACGTCGTAACGGAGGGTGTCGAGGACGACCATCAGGAGGTCGTGGCTGCCCACGACCTCGTTCATGTCAGGCGTCGGCCGTGCCGACCGGGTTCTCACGGTCTTGCTCCTTGCGTCGTGCGTGCTCGCGCTCCATCACGGCCGGTACGGCGGCGACCTGCGCGGCGTAGGTGTCCAGGCCCTCGGCTCCGCTGCCGGGCAGCCCGGTCAGCCGCGGCAGCAGGTCCCCGAAGGCGTTGACCTCGCCGACGGCGAAGCGCCGCCAGCCTGTCGCGGGCAGGACGTCGACGCCCACACAGAGGGTGCCGGGGAAACAGGCGGCCGCACGCTCGGCGAGGTGCAGCGCGTCGTCCAGGGCGCCGCCTGCGGCCCGGATGGCCGCGCGGGCCGCGCCGAGGTCGCCGCGGGCGCCGCCGAGGTGGAGGTTGGTCATCGGGTGCCGGCTCGTGCGGACGACCGCGTGTGTGGCGCGGCCCGCGACGACCACCACCCGCAGATCGGCCGCCCGGCCGCCGAGGGAGGCCTTGGGCAGCCACCGCTCGATGTGGAGGCCGTCCGGGGCCAGGGCGTCGACCAGGGCGGCGACCTGCGGTTCGGTCGTGTAGTGCCGTACCCGCAGGGAGTTGAACAACCGCCCGTCCTGCGTGGTCTCCACCGAGGTGGTGGCCCGGACCCGGCCGGGTCCGGCCACGGCGAGCGCCACGACGCCGGAGGCCGACGACCCGTGCGCGGCCTTGACGAATGCCCGCGGGACACCGGCGTCCCGCAGTCCGTCCCGCAGGTCCGCCCAGCCGTCGACCGCGCCGCTCAGGGCGGGCGGCACCGGAACCCCGGCGGCGGCGAGCCGGGCGTGGCAGCGCCGCTTGTCGAACATCACGGCGACGTCCTCCGGGTCCGCGGACGGCACCGCGCCGGCCCGGCGCGCCGCGTCCGCGACCTCCCGCACCGCCGCGGTGAAGCGGCGGTACCACAGCGCCGAGCCCTCGACCCGGGCCGGATCGCCGGCGCCCCGCAGCAGCCGGTCCACGTCGGCGTTCTCGCCGGGGGAGTCGATCCGCACGAACTCGCCCGCCTCGAATCCGTACCCCCCGTCCAGCACCTGGCGCCAGGGCAGCACTCGCGGCGCGGGATGCCCGGCGGCGCGTACGGCGTCGGCGAAGAGCGTCGTGCGGCGGTTCTCGGGATTGCCGACGACGGCGAAGCGGACCGTGCCCCCGGCCGGCCCGGCGTTCCGCGGAGGGCTACTCGGAGACGGCGACATAGCGCCACTCCTCGTCCCGCCGGCGGTGCGGCGTCCGGGGCTCGGAGAGGTCGACCTCGGTCCCGGTGGCGCCGAAGACGCCGCGCAGGCGCTCGACCACGGCCTCGCTCAGATAGTGGTGGTGCAGGTCGAGCCGCTTGAGGCGGGTGAGGGGCTGGCCGCTCAGCAGTGCCTCGGCCCCGGTGTCGGTGAGGGTGCCCATGGACAGGCTCAGCGACTCCAGCTGCGCCACCACCGGGGCTGAGGCGACGGCGGCGGCGATCTCGTCCTGCAACTCGCTGTCCTGCAGACCGAGATGGCGCAGCGCCGGATACCGCCCGCCGGCGAGCAGCGGCGCCAGGTCGGCGACGGTCGCGTCGCCGCCGTACTCGGACACCCCTAGCCACAGCTCCAGGCGTTCCAGGGCCGGAAGTTCACAGGCACCGACGGCCCGGACGACCTGCCCGGGCAGCCCGCCGGACTCGAAGCGCAGCACGCGCAGCCCCTCGTGCCGCACCGGGCGGAGCGTCAACGGCTCGTCGCCCAGACCCTGGGAGTCGCCGCCCCGCACGCCCAGCTCCTCCAGCAGCGGGAAGCGTTCCAGGACGGGGGTGACGTCGGTCAGCTGGAGCCAGGAGATCTCGCACTCCTCCCCGATGACGTCGGCGAGGAAGAGGGCGCGCAGGGCCGGGAAGCGTGCCGCGTCCGCCAGGAGCAGGTCCAGTGCCGGGCGCAGCTCGGTGTACTCGTCGTGCCACCACGGGCCGATGACGAGGGCCCGCACCCGCTCGGTGTCGACGGCGCCCGTGAAGGCGCGCCACAGGTCGGCGAAGGGCTCCTCGTCGGTCGCGTAGCAGTCCAGCCGCCAGGCCACGTCGCCGGCCGCGGGCAGATCGGCCGCGTCGGTCCCGGGCAGGGTGTGCACGGGCAGCCCGTGCAGGGTCTCCAGGTGTTCGGCGAAGGTCATCGGTGCCTCACTCCGCGACGGCGGTGTAGCGGAAGACGGTGCCGTCCTCGTCCTCGTCCTCGTCACCGGGCTCGGACAGGTCGACCTCGACGCCGGAGGGCTCCAGCGCCGCGCGCACCCGCTCGGCGAACGGGTCGCTCACGAAGTTGTGGTGCAGGTCCAGCCAGCTCAGGTGGGTGAGCGGCTGACCGGCCAGCAGAGCGCCGACGCCCTCGTCGGTGAGCACCCCCAGCGACAGGTCCAGCGACTTGAGCTGGGCGACGACCGGGGCGGCGGCGACCGCGGCGGCGATCTCGTCCTGTATCTCGCTGTTGCGCAGGCCGAGATGGCGCAGCGCGGGCAGACGGCCCCCGGCGAGGATCGGGGCGAGGTCGGCGACCGTGGCGTCTCCGCCGTACTCGTCGACGCCGAGCCACAGCTCCAGGTACTCCAGCGCGGGCAGTTCGCTCGCCGCGACACCGCGGACCACCTCGCCGGGCAGACCCCCGGCCTCGAAGCAGAGCGTGCGCAGGTGCTTGTGGCGGACCGCGGGGAAGCGCAGCCCCGTGCCGCCGCGGACGCCGAACTCCTCCAGCAGCGGGTACGCGTCGAGGACCGGGGTGACGTCGGACTGCTCGATCCAGGAGATCTCGGCCTCCTCCATCTCCAGGTCACCGATGAACACGGCCTGCAGGCCGGTCAGCCGGTCCCGGGCGTCGACGAGCCGCCGCACGACGACGGCGGAGTCGTTGTCGTAGGGCTCGCCCCACGACCCGATCACCAGGGCCCGCACCGACGCGGTGTCCACCGTGTCCAGGAAGCGGTCCCACAAGGCCTCGAAGGCCTCCGGGGCGCTGTCGTTGTAGGGGTCGACGGCCAGCCGCCAGGCCACGGCCCCGGCCTCCGGCAGCTCCCGCCGCGCGTCGGGACCGGGGAATTCGAAGGCCGGCAGGCCGTGCAGTTCCTGCAGGTGCTCGACGTGGGACATGTCGCTGGTCTCCTGACGTGGACGGGCCGGTGCGGTGCGCTCGCGAAGAGTTGTACCAAGCCCCGCCGACAGCGGTGCGCCCGGGCTGTGGACGGCGAAGCGCCGCGAGGGCGTTGTCGGACCCCCCGCGTAGCGTCGTGGACATCGGGCGGCGAGGCGCGCCGACGGCGAAGGGAGACAGCCATGTACCGGCAGGGGGACGTCCTGATCGTGCCCGTCGCGCAGGCCGCCGTGCCACCGGGCACGGACCGGCTGCCGCGGCAGCCGCGGGACGGGCGGGGCAGGCTCGTGCTCGCGCTCGGCGAGGTCACCGGCCACGCCCACGCGGTCGTCGGGCCGGGCACCCTGGTCCGCGAGCCGGGGCCCTTCGGCGCGGCGTACCTCCATCTCCCCGACGGGGGACGTGTGGTGCACGAGGAGCACGCCGCCATACCCCTGCCGAAGGGCTGGTACCGGGTGGTGCGGCAGCGCGAGTACGTGCCCGGCGCGGTGCGCGTCGTGGCGGACTGACAAGGACCGGGGAGCGGGAGCGATGACGGTGACGGAGACGGTGGCGGTGGAGACGGAAGCGGCCACCGCGGTGGAGACGACGGCGGTGTGGCGCGAGGTCGCCGCGGCGACGGGCCCGGCCGACCGCGCGGCGGCCGAGGACGGGGTGCGGCTGGCCTACCGGCTCGCGGGTCTGAGCGGGCCGGAGCGCATCGTGTGGGCGGGTTCGCCCCGCGAGGGCGCGGCCCTGGCGGCACGCCTGAAGGAGGAGGGCTCGGCGGGTGCCGGCGTCCGTGAGCGGGTGCGCACCCTGCCGTGGGCCGCCGCACGGGAGCGGGTCTCCGAGCGGATGGGTCCGGCCGGATGGGCGGCGCACTGGGCTGTGACGGGGGCCCCGTTGTGGGACGGCACGGTGCTGCTGACCGAACGGATACGGACCGGGGTGGTGGAGTCCGCCGCCGACCTGCCCGGCGGGGAGCCGGCGATCCGCGCGGCCCTGCTCGACGCGGTCCTCGGCCAGCACGACGCGGCCTGGCTGGCGGCGTTCGACGGCCAGGAGGGCACCGGGGACCTGGCGGGGCTCGGTGCCGTGGCCCGTTCCGCGGGCTGGTGGTGGCCGTACGAGCGGGTCGCCGTCGTCGCCGAACGCCCCCTTCAGCTGCACCGGGACGAGGCCGGCCGCCTCGACCGCGGCGACGGTCCCGCGCTCGCCTTCCCCGACGGCTTCGCCCTGCACGCGTGGCGGGGCATGCCGGTGCCGGCCGCGTTCCTCGACGGGCTGTCGGAGCTGACGCCCCGGCGGATACGCGAGGAGGAGAACGCCGAACTGCGCCGGGTGATGCTGGAGTACTACGGATACGACCGCTACTTGGAGGAGTCCGGCGCGCAGCCGGTGCAACGCGACGCGGCCGGAGTGCTGTGGCGGATCGAGCTGGAGGGGGACGAACCGCTCGTGATGGTCGAGGTCGTCAACTCCACGCCGGAACCGGACGGCACCCACCGCACGTACTGGCTGCGGGTGCCGCCGCGGACCCGGACCGCCCGGGAGGGCGTGGCCTGGACCTTCGGCCTGGAGGAAGCGGACTACGTGCCGGAACGGGAGACCTGAGCGTCCAGGGTCTCCGCGTCGACGAGGGAGAGATTGCCCTCCGCCACGCAGGCGTGCGCGCCGGCGACCGCGCCGAGCCGGGCGCACTCGGCGAAGTCCAGGCCGCGCGCCCGCCCGTACAGGAAGCCGCAGACGAAGGCGTCGCCCGCCCCGTTGGAGTCCTTCACGGGGCCGGGCGGGGGCACGGTGGGGATGTGCCGGGGGGTGCGGCTGCCGTCCCGCTCGAGGAGGTAGGCACCGCCGGCGCCCGCGGTGGCGACGACCGCCGTGGCACGGCCGTCGCGCAGGATGCCGCGCATGACGTCCGCGATGCGCTCACCCGAGCCCGCGGCACTGAGGAACACCAGGTCGGAGCGGCGGGCGAACTCCCGCTGGTGCTCGGCGAGTCCGTCCCAGTCGTGCAGGTCGGTGGAGACGGGCAGGCCCAGCTGCTCGATGTCGTCGTACAGGAAGCGGGTGAAGTGGGAGATCGACAGATGCACGTGCCGGGCGCGCCGCAGGTGCGGGAGGTAGAGGTCGCGGGGCATCCGCAGGTCCGCCGGATCGCGGCCGTCGTAGAAGGACATCCGGCGGCCGGTGCTGTCCACCAGGTTCACCGCCCGGCGGGTGCCCGCCGGGGAGATCAACGGCTCGAAGTCGACGTCGCCCTTGGCGAGGCGCTCGCGGACCAGGCCGCCGAGCCAGTCGTCGCCGACGAAGTCGAGGAACTTCACCGTCATTCCGAGCGCGCGGCAGCCGAGTGCCACGTTCCCGCCCGTCTGTCCCGGCCACTCCAGGATGGGCGGCACGCCGAGGGAGTCCGCGGGCGGCACGGGCAGGCTGTCGACCCGCACCACCGTGTCCACTCCCGAACCGCCCACGACGAGCATGTCGTACGGCGACTCATCCGTGGTCATGTCCACCTCCAATAGGCCACCCCGGGCGCCATGTTACGGCTGGGACGGCCGTTCGGTCGTGTGTTCGGCGATCCGTTCGGCGGCCCCTTGGGCCCGCTCCTTCCGCACACGGGTGCAGCGGAGACCCACTCCAGGGCGAGCCGGCCGTGGAGGGAGAGGTCGCCGCCCTCGTCCCCGTCGGTGGACCGTTCCCCTGCGGAGCGTCCGGTGCCCGGCCGGTTCGTCGCGGTCCGGCCGGGCAGGACCCGGCCGTTCGCGATCCGCCTGTTCGATCCGCCTGTTCGTGATCCGGCCGTGCACGGACCGGTCGCCGGGCGGACCGTCACCTGGCGGCCGGACGCTCAGTGTGCCGTGGCGCCGGTGAGCAGTTCGGTCCACGCGGCACGCACCTTGTCCAGGCCGAAGGACTTCTGCAGCCAGCCGCGCGCGTGCCCGGCCTCGGCCTCCCAGCCGTCCTCGGCCAGGGTGTGGATTGCGTCCGCCATCGCCTCGGGGGAGTCGTGGATCCACCGGCGGTCGTAGATCGCGTCCGCTCCCGGCCAGGGCAGCAGCGCGGGGACGGCCCCGGAGGCCATGCCCTCGGCCGGAGCGAGGTGGAAGCTCTCGTCGTCGCTGGTGGACAGCACGAAGCCGATCCGCCGCAGCCAACTCGCCACGTCCGGGCCGAAACTGTCGAAGACCACGGCGTCCTCCAGCAGCGGGCCCGACTGCACCCGGCGCAGGATCGCGTCGTAGTGCGTGCGCTCCTCCGGCTTGTTCCAGATCCACCAGTAGTCCCACGGCATCTTGGACTTCACCGACAGCTGCCAGCGCGGATCCCGGGCGCGCAGTGCCTCCAGCACGTCCAGCCCGAGGTCGAGCCGCTTGCGGGCGGGCGCGATGCCGATCATGCCGAGGCGGTAGCGGGCGTCGGCGGCCTTGGGGCGGTCCAGCTGGCGGTCGTCGACCCAGTTGGGGATCGTCACGATCTTGGCGTCCGGCCAACCGGTGCGCTCGCGGGTGAGCTCGGTGTAGTGCGGGCTGACGCAGACGACCCGGTCGACGGCGTCGATGTCCACCTGGTCGGGGTAGCCCGCGTACAGCTCGAAGCGGTGCAGCCGCACCAGCAGCCGCGAGCCGCGCCGCTTGTGGCGGCTGTACCAGATGGCCGCGGGGCCGCACCACTCCACGACCACCACGTCCGCCCAGGCGGCGAGTTCACGGCTGGCCGCCACATCGTGCTTGGCCAGCGCCGACCAGGCGTCGATGCGCACCTCGACGCCGGGCAGCGCCTGGAAGTGGTCGAGCAGCCGGGTGAAGAACTTCAGGTCGTGGCTGGCGACCACCACGCGCAGCGGCCGGGTGCGCTTCTCCAGTCCGTCCGGTGTCGCGGGGAAGGCCCGGTCGAGGTGCCCCCGCAGCCGCTCGGCGGCCCGTTCCAGCGAGAAGTGCGCCGCGGCCTCGCGGCAGCGCCGCGCCGCCGTCCGGTACGCCTCCTGGGAGCCGGCGGCGACGGCCACGGCCTCGGCCGCGTCGTCCAGGGTCCCGCGGCCGGGGACGAAGAGCGGGTAGTCGGCGCCGAGCAGGGCCTCGTGCGCGGGGGTGCGGTTCAGCACGACCGGCAGCCCCAGGGTGCCGAACTCCAGAACCTTCGTGGACAGTTCGAGGCTCGCGTCCAGATCAGGATGGCGCCAGCCCAGCCCCACGTCGCAACCCGCAGCGATCCGCATCGCCTCCTGGCGGGGCGTGCCGCCGTGGTGCACCACACCCGTGGTGGTGGTGAGCGCGCGCTCCATGCGGTCGTGGAACTCGGGGTGCAGCGGATCGTCGTGGATCTTGTCGCCGACGGTGTGCAGTTCGGCCCGTACGCCGCGCCCGGCGAGCGCGCGCGGCAGCTCCGTCATCTCCAGGGTGTTCCAGCGCGGCGCGAACTTTCCCGTGTAGACCAGGCGCACGGGGTCACCCGCCGACTCGTGCTCCGGCACGTCGAAGTCGGGCACCGGCACGCTCGGCGGGTAGAGCACGCACTTGCCGCAGGCCTCCGGCACCCACGCCTCGATGAAGCAGCGCAGTTCCTCGGTCTGGCACAGCAACTGCCGGGAGGCCTCGGCGATCCGGGCCAGGTCCTGGGCGGCCTCGCCGGTCATCTCCGCCGCCGACTGCGGGATGTCCGTCAGGTACGCCCAGATCCTCCCGTCGAAGTCGCCGTCCGCCACGATCTGCGTGACCGCGCGCCGGCCGCGCAGCACCAGCAGGTCGCACGGCTCCTCCTCGTCCAGGGCGCGCAGCTTCCGCGAGGCCTGGACGGGGGAGAGCACGCGGTCCGTCCTCAGGACCGTGACGCCCGGCAGTTCGGCAAGCGGGTCGACCAGCCGCCCGGTGCGCACGGGCGCCTTGAGTACCAGCCGGGTCTCGCACCCGGCCAGCGACAGCGCCTGCACCATCGACTGCGCCCAGACCGCGGAGCCGTCGATGAGATTGAGGTCCACGTCCCCGTAGACCATCGCGCGGATCGTGCGCGTCCCCGTCATCGTGCGTCCTCCCGGCGGATCGTGAACAGCCGTCCCGCGCCCTCGGGGGCACGCCACAGCGACTTGCGGACGAGAGCGGGCCTGAACCCGTTGACGTGCGGCACGAAGCCCGTGCCGTCGGCGCTGTAGCCCACCGCGTCGGCCCCGGAGCACTCCTGAGCACACATCAGGTCCAGCAGGTGGGCGGCCTCGCGCTCCTCGCCGAGGTCGGTCCAGTCCGCCACCCAGGGCGTGCTCGGCCCGTCGCCGGAGGCCCGTACGGTGACGCCGCCCGCGGTGAGCTCCGCCAGCGCGGTGCCGGGACTGGGGACCAGCACCTCGGCGGGCCGGTGCAGCTGCGCGAGCACCTGCCCGATGAGCCGGGAGATCTCCGCGCTGTCACGCGGGTCGGCGAGTACCGAGACCCGCCGGGCGTCCAGCGGGTCGGTGGCGCCGGCGATCCGGGCGAGTTGCGACAGCCGGACCCGGGTGGCCCGCGAGGCGAAGATCTCCCGCAGGTCGGCCCGCGCCGTCGTCGCCGGGTCCAGCCGGGCCGGCTGCACTCCGGTGTCGCCGTCGAGGACGGCGTCCCAGGGGAAGCGGGACAGCCCCGGGGCGGCCGACGCGGGGCCGTCCCGCCACAGGACCGTCGGGCGGCCCGCGGCGTGCGCGGTGGCCAGCAGTTCGGCGAGCCGCCGGTCCAGGTCGGGGGCGAGCCCGGTGCCGGTGTGGGCCCAGGGCCCGGGCCCCGTACAGGCGCTGAGCTGGACGACCAGGACGTCCGGGTCGGTGCGTTCGGCGACCAGCGCGGCGTCGTGCGGCAGCGCGCGGTTGACGACCGCGTCGTGGGCGAAGTCGGCGGCCGTGGCCGCGTCGAGCACGCCGGCGACGACGAGGCGGTCCCGGGGCCCCGCGGAGAAGGCGCGGTGCGCGAGGTGCAGCCGGTCGCCGTCGGCCGAGGCGGCCTCCGGCAGCGCGGGGAGGGCCGGGCCGGCCGGACGGGCCGCGACCGGCCGGCCGCCCTTGCTGCGCCCGCGCCACATCCCGTACAGCTCGCGCGGCAGCCGCGCCGAGCCGCGCAGCGGGGAGCGGGCGGCCGAGACGAGCACCTGGCCGACCCGCAGCGAGGTGGAGCCCTGCAGCATGGCGACCCGGGCCTCCAGCACGCCGACCCGCTCCCGGGCCTGGCGCAGCGCCGCGGCGATCTGGTCGCGTTCGCGGACCGCGGCGGCCGCCCGGTCCGCGCCGGTCTCGTCGCGCAGCGTCTCCAGGGCCCGGCTGTCCTGCTCGTGGCGCCGTTCCAGGTCCAGCAGCCGGTCGCGCTGCGCGCGGGAGACGAAGTCGGTGAGGACGTACTCGTCGGCGATCCGCAGCGCGGTGCCGAGGGGGTCACCGCCGTCACTGCCGTCGCCGGGCGCCGGGCGGCCCGCGCTGTCGTGGAGCGGCAGCAGGTGCTCGGTGCAGGCGAAGACGGCCCCGCCGTGCAGGTGGACGTAGCCCAGCCCGGCGGCGCGCAGCACCTGGCAGCGGTGGGCGACCAGCCCGTCCAGCAGCCGGTGGTAGGGCAACTCGGTCGTGGGGTGGCCGAGGACGACGAGACCGCGCCCGCCGGGCCGCATCCGCCCCAGTGCGGCCGCGAACGCCGCCTCGTCCCCGTGCCGTGCCGGATCGGGGCCGTACGACAGCAGGAGCAGCCGCCCCTCGCCGACCGGTTCGGGGTCCGCCGGATCGGAGCGGCTGAGCCGGACGCCCTCGGGCAGGTGCAGGTACGGCTCGAGTGGAATGCCGCCGCCGGTCGCGTCGACGACCTCGGTCACGCCGTCCAGGTGCGGGTGAAGCAGATCGAGCAGGCGCATCAAGAGGTCCTCGTGAAGACGTGGAAGCCGACCCTGTTCTCCCGGAAACCGTACGGGGTGAAACCGGTGTGGCGCAGGCCGAGCGGTTCCACGACGGCACGGTACTCGGCCGTGGGCCGGTGCATGATGTAGTCGCCCCGGGGCGTCCGGCGCGGCGCGTCCTCGTCGGAGACGATCAGACGGCCGGTCAGCCGGACCAGGGAGGCGAGATTGACCAGGGACGACTCCCAGAGCGCGTCGTCCATGACGTGGAAGAGCACGTCGACGCCGAGCACCACGTCGTACAGCCACGGGCTGCGCCACGCGTCGAGCTCCGAGACCGCGTAGCGCGGGCCGCCGCCGAGTTCGCGGGCCTGCCCGACGGCCTCGGTGCTGGCGTCGAAGGCGTCGACGCGGTGACCGCAGCGGGCCAGGGCGCGGGAGAACCATCCCTTGCCGCACCCGGCGTCGAGCACGAACAGGGGGTCGGTGCCGCTGCCCGCGTCACCGGTGTGGCGCAGCAGCTCGGCCAGGCGGACGGCGTAGAAGATCTCGTTGCCCGCGCGTTCCAGGCCGATGTGCCCGCTGGAGGCGAGATCGTCGTGGCGCCGGTGGCGTTTCTCCCAGTACTCCCGGGTCCTGTGCGCCGACGGATCAGACATGGTGCTCCAGCCATTCCGTCATGATGCCGGCGATGCGCTCGCCGGACCGGCCGTCCCACAGGGGCGGGCCCTCGGCGGCGGCCGAGCCGCCGTCGAGCGCCTTGAGCAGTGCGGGTACCAGGCTGCCGGGGTCCACCAGCCGGTTGGTGCCATGAGTGACCGTCACCGGGCGCTCGGTGTTGGGACGCAGCGTCAGGCACGGCACACCGAGCACGGTCGACTCCTCCTGCACGCCGCCGGAGTCGGTGATCACGGCGGCGGCGCCGCGCAGCAGCCCCATGAACTCCAGGTACCCCAGCGGCTCCACGATCCGCACGCCGGGTGCCCCCGCGAGGCCCGCCGCCTCCAGGGCGGCGCGCCCGCGCGGGTGCAGCGGGATCACCAGCTCCACGTGCTCGGCCGCGGCGCGCAGCGCCCGTACGGCGGCACCGGCGGCGGCCGGGTCGTCGACGTTGGCCGGGCGGTGCAGGGTCACCACGCCGTAGCGTTCAGGTAGTCCGTGCGTGGCGCGGGCGGCCGCGGGGTCGAAGCGCGGCAGGTGGGCCATGAGGGTGTCGATCATCGGGTTGCCCACGAAGTGCACCCGTGCCGGGTCCACACCCTCGTTGGCGAGGTGGCCGACCGCCTCGGGACTGGTGACGAAGAGCAGGTCGGCGAGTTGGTCGGTCAGCCGGCGGTTGACCTCCTCCGGCATGGTCATGTCGAAGCTGCGGAGCCCCGACTCGACGTGCGCGACCGGCAGTCCCAGCTTGGCCGCCACCAGCGCGGCCGCGAGCGTGGAGTTGACGTCGCCGTAGACGGTGACGAGCGCGGGGGAGCGGGCGGACAGCTCGTCCTCCAGGGCGACCAGCAGCGCGGCGGTCTGCCGCGCGTGGGTGCCGGAGCCGACGCCGAGGTCCACATCCGGCTCGGGCAGGCCGAGTTCCCTGAAGAAGATGTCCGACATGCGCTCGTCGTAATGCTGCCCGGTGTGCACCACGGCCTGCGGCTGACCCGCCGCCCGTAGTGCGGCGACCACCGGTGCGGCCTTGACGAAGTTGGGCCTGGCGCCGACAACATGGACTACCGAACCGAGCACGGTGCCTCCCGTGGCTGGAGGTGCTTAGGTGGGGATGTGCGACGTCGTAATCTTCGTGCCTTGATTCTCGCCGCCTCTGTGGCGGTCCGTCATCTGCGGGCCGACCCGGTGCGGGCGGCCGGCCTCGCCCTGCGGCTCGCGCCGGGGCCGGCCCGCCGGCCCGCCGGGTGGGCCCTTGCCCGGTTGCCCGCCCGCGACCCGCACCGGGTCCGCGGCGGCGCGGGTCGTGCCTACGGGCCGAGCGCGGTGGCCGCGCCGGGCGGCGCGCCGGGAACACCCGTACCGGGGCGTGTGCTGCACCTGGTCACCAACTCGCTGCCGTACCGGAATGCCGGTTACACCGTACGCACACATGCCATCGCGCGGGCCCAGCGACAGGCCGGGCTCGATCCGCAGGTGGTCACCCGGCTGGGCTTCCCGGTGGCGCAGGGCGTGTGGGACGGCCGGTCCACGCAGGTGGTCGACGGGGTGCCCTACCACCGGCTGCTGCCCCTGCGGATGCCCGCGACGCCCGGCGCGGTCCTGGCCCGCAACGCGGAGCTGGCCGCCCGGTTGGTCGAACGGCTGCGTCCGGAGGTGCTGCACGCGGCCACCGATCACCCGAACGGCCGAGTCGCCCTGGCCCTGCGTGAATCCTTCGGTATCCCGGTGGTGTACGAGGTGCGCGGCTTCCTGGAGGAGACCTGGCTGACCCAGGGGCCCGGCCGCAGCCCGGACGACGCGTCCTTCCGCGAGCGCCGTGCGCTGGAGACGCACTGCATGCGCTCGGCGGACCTGGTGTTCACCCTCGGCGAGGCGATGAAGGAGGAGATCGTCGCGCGCGGTGTGCCCGCGGAGCGCGTGCGGGTCGTGCCGAACGCGGTGGACGACGTCTTCCTGGAACCGCTGCCCGACGCGGGCCCCTTGCGCGCCCGGCTCGGCATCGGCCCGGACGAACTCGTCGTCGGCACGGTCTCCACGCTCACCCCGCACGAGGGCATCGGCACCCTGCTGCGCGCGGGCGCCGAAATGCGCCGCCGGGGGGTGCCGCTGCGGCTGCTCATCGTCGGCGACGGCCCGCTGCGGCCGGCCCTGGAGCGGCAGGCGGCGGAACTCGGTCTCGGTGACGCCGCGCTGTTCACCGGTCGCGTTCCCTACACGGAAGTTCGGTCGTATCACGCGGTATTGGACGTTTTCGCGGTACCGCGGACGCCCGATCGGGTATGTCAATTGGTAACGCCTCTCAAGCCGGTGGAGGCGATGGCGAGTGGACTTCCCGTCGCTGCCAGTGATCTCAAGGCCATGGGGGAGCTGGTGGAAGACGAGGTGAACGGAAAACTAATTCCATCAGAAGATCCTCACGCCTGGGCAGAAACGCTCGAAGTATTGCTCTATAGTGCAAAACGGCGACGGACGATGGGTGAAAACGCCCATAACCGGGTGGCTCGCGACCGTACGTGGGCACACATCGCCGTGCGGACGCGCGACGCCTACTGCAGTCTTGGGGCCGGATAGCACTCGGGATGGTGCGCATGACGGTGGATCTCGCAGTCGTAGGCCTCGGATACGTGGGGCTGCCGCTCGCCCGCGAAGCCGCGGCGGTGGGACTGAGTGTGGTGGGTCATGACCTCGATCCGCGTGTGGTGGCCGGTCTGAACGCCGGCCATTCCCATGTGGACGACGTCTCCGACGACGACCTCGCGCGCATGCTGGGCGCCGGCTTCATCGCCAGCACCGGGCAGGAGTGCCTGGCGGACGCTCAGACGATCATCATCTGCGTGCCGACCCCGCTGTCCGCCGACGGCGGACCCGACCTGACCGCGGTCACCGGCGCCGGCGAAGCCATCGCGGCGCGCCTGCGGCCCGGGGTGCTGGTGGTCCTGGAGTCGACGACGTACCCGGGGACCACGGACGAGGTCCTGCGGCCCATCCTGGAAGGCTCGGGACTACGTGCCGGACGGGACTTCGCGCTCGCCTTCTCCCCCGAACGGATCGACCCGGGCAACAAGACGTACGGCCTGCGCGACACGCCCAAGATCGTGGGCGGTCACACTCCGGAGTGCGCGGCGCGCGCGGTGGCGTTCTACAGCAAGGTGGTCGACACCGTCGTCCAGGCCAAGGGCACCCGCGAGGCCGAGATGGCCAAGCTGCTGGAGAACACCTACCGCCACGTCAACATCGCGCTCGTCAACGAGCTGGCCGTGCTCTGCCGAGAACTCGACGTCGACATCTGGAACGCCATCGACTGCGCGGCGACCAAGCCCTTCGGCTTCCAGGCCTTCCGGCCCGGCGCCGGGGTCGGCGGCCACTGCATCCCCATCGACCCGAACTACCTGTCGTACAAGATCCGCACCCTCGGCTACGAGTTCCGCTTCGTGGAGCTCGCCCGGGAGATCAACCACCGGATGCCCGAGTACGTGGTGCGCCGTTCGCAGGACCTGCTCAACGACGTGGGCAAGCCGGTGCACGGCTCGCGGGTGCTGCTGCTCGGCGTCACCTACAAACCCGACGTGGCCGACCAGCGGGAGACCCCGGCGGTCCCCGTCGCACGGCTGCTGCGCAAGCTCGGCGCCGACGTGAGCTATGACGACCCGTTCGTCCCCGCCTGGGCGGTCGACGGCGAACCGGTGGCGCCCGCCGGCGACCTGCCCACGGCGCTGCGGGAGCACGACCTGACCATCCTCCTCCAGGATCACAGCGCGTACGACCTGCAGGACGTCGCGCGCCACGCGCGCCTGCTGTTCGACACGCGCGGACGCCTGAACCGGCCCGATGTCGAGGTGCTGTGATGCACGTGCTCGTCGTGACCGTCGTGCACCACCCCGAGGACGCCCGGATACTGCACCGGCAGATCGGGGCGCTCCTGGACCGCGGGCACACCGTCACCTACGCCGCGCCCTTCGGCGCGCGGGGCGTGACACCGCGCCCCGAGGTGGAGGCGGTCGACCTGCCGCGTGCCATGGGACGCGACCGGCGCGCTGCGGTGCGGGCGGCGCGGCGGATGCTCGACGCGCGCGGCCCCGCGGCGGACGTCGTGCTGCTGCACGACCCGGAGCTGCTGCTCGCGCTGCCCGGCGCGCTGCGCCACTGGCGGCGCATCGGCGCCCGGCGGCCCGCCGTGGTGTGGGACGTGCACGAGGACACGGCGGCCGCGATCGCCATGAAGGGCTGGGTGCCGCGCGTGCTGCGGCCGCCGACGCGGCTCGCGGTGCGCGCCGCGGAGCGGATCGCCGAACGGCATCTCCACCTGCTGCTGGCCGAGGACGCCTACCAGGCGCGGTTCCGGCGCATCCACCCCGTCGTGCCGAACCTGGTGACGGTGCCGCCGGGCAACCCGGTTCCGCCGGGCGACGACCGGGTGGTCTACCTCGGGCAGCTGTCCCGGGCCCGGGGCGCGGAGGAACTCATCGCCATGGCGCGGCTGCTGGCCCCGGAGGTCCGGGTGGAGGTGATCGGGTCCGCCGACGGCGACGTGCGCGCGCTGCTCTCCTCCGCCGACCGCGACGGCGTGCTGCGCTGGCACGGTTTCCTGCCCAACGACGAGGCGCTCGGGCGGCTGCGCGGCGCGCTGGCGGGGATCTCCCTGCTGCGCGACGAGGCCAACTACCGCCACTCCCGTCCGACCAAGGTCGTGGAGTACATGGCCTACGGCATCCCCGTCGTCTGCACCCCCAACCCGCTCGCCGTCGAGCTGGTCGAGGCGCACGACTGCGGGCTGCTCGTGCCGTACGAGGACCCGTCCGCCGCCGCCGAGGCGGTGCGCAGGCTGCGCGCGGAGCCCGAGCTGCGCGGCCTGATGGGCGCGCGGGGGCACGCGGCGGCGCTTTCTGGGCTCAACTGGCCCGACCGGGCCGCCGAGTTCGTCGCCGGGCTGGAGGACTGGGCGGCGGCGGCCGCTGCCGCCGCCACCCGGCCCGGTGCCGCGGCGGTCAGCTCACGGTGAGCGCCGTGTCGTCGATGACGAAGGACGTCTGGATCTGCGAGCCCTCGGTGCCGGTGAACTTGACCGTCACCGTCTGGCCCGCGAAGCCGGCGAGGCTGAAACTCTTCAACGTGTAGCCGGAGTTGGCGTTGAGGTTGGAGTAGGTGGCCAGGGTGGTGGAGCCGGCGGCCACGGTGAGCTTGTCGTAGGCCGTGGTCGTGGTGGTCTCGTCGGTGTCCACGTGCAGGTAGAAGCTGAACGTGGCGGTGGTGCACCCCGCGGGGATCGTCACCGTCTGCGCGAGGGTGTCGGTGTGCGCGGAGCCGTAGCCGTCGAGCCACGCCTTGTACGAGCCGGTGCGGGCGGCCTGGTCCGCGGACTCGGTGATGACGCCGCTGGACGCCGTCCAGGTGGTGCCGCCCGACTCGAAGCCCGGGTTGCCGAGCAGCTGGGCGGCGGCACAGGTGCCGCCTCCGCCTCCGCTGCCGGTCGCGCCCGACAGCCACTCGGTGGCGTTCAGGGCGAGCGCGGCGTTGGTGGCGCCGGAGTCGTTCCAGCCGTCGTAGAGGGTGTTGCCGGAGGCGCCGGTGCCGTCGTCGATGGGCGAGCTGTCGCCCCAGAAGGCGACCCGGCCGCTGCCGAAGGTGCTGGTGGCGAAGAAGGCGCCGGTGGTGCCTGAGTAACCGGTCCGGTAGAGCAGGCCCTTGACGGAGGAGTTGTCGGCGGGCTTGAGGGTCGCGGTGGTGCCGCTGGCGATCAGGCTCTTGGAGACGGTGCCGAAGGAGCCGTGCAGCACGGCGTTGGTGCTGTCGGTGATGGCCTTCGGGTAGTCCGAGGCGATGCTCAGCGTGTCGACGGAGAAGCCGAACGGGTCGGTGCTGTCGACGGAGTTGTTGCTCATCAGGTCGTTGATGACCTCGACCGCGTCCTCACCGTCGTTGTTACGGTCGGCGCCGGTGTGGTCGGAGACGAGGAAGAGGCCGCCGCCGGCCTGCACGAACTTCATCACGGCGGTCTTCTCGGCCGTCGTCAGCAGCACGTTCGGCTCGGGCAGCACGAAGGTGTCGAAGTTCTTCAGGTCGGTGGCGCTGGACGTGCCGTAGGTGATGGAGCCGCCCGAGGGCAGCGTCTTGAGCGCGTACGCGCCGGTCCGCTGCAGGGCCACGCCCCAGGAGGACAGGGCGCCGGTCCAGTCGGTCTCGGCGGACGGGGTGGCGTCCTGGCCGAGCGGGTCGGGCTGGCTGGTGCCGATGACCCAGTCGGCGTTGCCCGCCGTCTCGGCGTGGGCGTTGTCGAACAGCACACGGTGCGGGGTGGCCGCGTGGGCGGTGGTCGGGGTGGCCGCCTGCACAGCGGTGACCGCGAGCAGCGCACCCAGGGCAGCGGCGGACGCGGTGAGTCCGCGGCGGGTCGGGGCAGATCCGAGCATCCTGCATGACCTCCTGTGTGGGGGCGTTCAGAGAGGCGGTGCGGGCGCCAATTCTGCGCGCGTAGATCAAGGGGGGACGTGCGTCAGGGATGGCGAGCGGTTGAACGGTACATGGCAACTCTGTCGCCGGGCAACGCTCGGCCCCCGCGCCGCCGGCGTGACGGGCGAACCGTCAGCCGAAGTGCGGCCCGTTGCGGCGCACGCCGTCCAGTTCCAGGACGAAGTCGGCGCCCAGCGCGGAGGAGGGGGTGTGCGTGCCGCGCGGCAGGTCCGGCAGCCGCGGCATGATCCGCAGCACCGAATCCACCGTCAGGGCATAGCCGTTGGGTGCGGACAGCGCCGCCTGGGCCTCGCTGCCCCGGGGGTCGCGGGCACGCGCCCACACCTGCGAGCGGGTGCGGGCCAGTGCCCGCTCGCCCGGGCCGCGCACAAAGCGGTCGACCCCGGCGCGGGCCGCGCGCCGTACGGGCGCGACCGCCAGCAGGCGTTCCACGAGCGGGGCGGCGGGCAGCCAGGTGTAGGTCGAGATGTTCGGGATGCCCGTCGAGTGGTAGGCCGTGCTCACGTCGCCCCACGCGACGCTCGCCACCGAACGGTCGCCGGTACGGAAGGACGCCGTGACCCGGTGCCACCCGAGCGGCACGTCGCGGATCACGCCGTTGATCCTCGCCCGGCCGCCGGCCCCCTTGTCCAGCGCCTCCAGCGCGGAGCGCGCGGTGCCGGGGCTGGCCCCGCCCCCGGCGACGAACGCCAGGTCCAGGTGCGACGCGCCGGGCAGCGCGGCCGCGACGGTCGCCGCAAGGCAGTCGGTGGGCACGACGTCGAAGCCCGCGCCGGGCAGCAGCGTCACCCCGGCGGCGCGGGCGCGGTCGCCCAGCGCGTGCAACCGCTCCAGCACGTCGATCTCACCGGTGATGTCGAGATAGTGCGTCCCGGTGTCCAGGCACGCCTCCACCATCGGCAGCGCCGTCGTCGAGAAGGGGCCGGCGCAGTGCGCGACCGACGGCACCGCGGCCAGTGCCTCCCGGAGACCGGTCGCGTCGTCGAGGTCCAGCACCCGGTACGGCAGCCCGAGTTCCGCCGCGAGCGGTTCCAGCACGGCGGCGGTGCGCCCGGCCAGTACCGGGCGTTCCCCTCGGGCCACTGCCTCCCGCGCGATCAGGCGTCCGGTGTACCCGGTGGCCCCGTACAGCATCCACGTCACGCGTGCGGCTCCCCTCGAAGCGGCGGTCCGGAGGCCGATGTTACCCGTCGGTCACCGGGAGTGCCGCCCAGGGCGTGGGAGGGCGGGCGGAGGAGGTGGTCCGACGAACCGCTGAAACGACAATGACACGCCCTCGAACGAGGGGGGCGTGCTCACCCGATCCAGTGGCGCGGCGGGGCTGGGACGTACCACCGGCGTACTCGCTGCGTTGCATGGGGGCATGGACAGCACATCCGTCGCCCAAGGGTGCCTTCTCCTCGGCCACACCGACCACCACCGCACCTACGCCGAACTCACCGGCGCGTACTGGCTCGACCCGCCGATCTACTCGGAACTCGTCGCCGATTGGCGTGCCGGGGGGCGGACGGTCCCGCGCCGCACGGCGGTGGACGAGCCGGAGCCGGACGAGGTCAGCGGAGGCACTCGGCGGCGACCGCGGCCTGGAACAGCGCCAGTTCCACCACGGTAGGGGTGTACAGCGTCCCGTTGCCGTCCGGTGGCACGAGCCACCGCAGCGCCCCGCCCCCCGCCGCCCGGTACGGCGGCGGGACCGCGATCCAGGCGCCCGCGCCGGCGTACCGGATGCCCGAGCCCACCCATCTGCTCGCCGGATCCGGTGGCAGGAAGAAGCCCACCCGGTGGGACGCCGCGTCCGCGAGCGTCGGGCCGGGTTCCGCTCCCGGCATGCGCAAGAGGGCGTCCAGGGCGAGCAGTCCGAGATCCTCGGGCACGCTCAGCACGTCCCAGAACCGTCCCGCGGGCAGCAGCGCGGTGCCGCTCTCCCCGTGCTCCCACTCCCGCTTGCACGCCCGCGGGTCCGCCGCGGCGGCGGCCAGCCACTCAGTTGCCTGCTTCGGTGCCGTATTCCTCATGTGCCTTACCTTGGTAGATATTTCTACCTGGCGGAAGGGGTGGCGGGGCCTGGCGTTTGGGGGTCGAAAACACGCGTTTCCCGTACGTGCGTACGCCCCTGTGAGCTGCGGCGCATCGGCAATTGCCCATGCGGACGGGTGAATTCTCGCCAGCAATTCCTAATTCCCCCCGGACCGGGAGGGCGGGCCTTTTCCGGTCCTTCGGAACGTGAGCACGCGAGTGCGGAACTTTCCCGTAGCGCCGGAGGGGGAGACGACGGCTACCGGCGGTGTGTGCGGCCTGCCCGGGGGTGCGTGGGCGGGAGGGGGTGTGCGCCCGCGGGGCTGCTTTCACGCATCGTGGGTCGGGCCGGGGGTGGGCTGATGCGCGGCGTCGGCCGGTTGGAGCGGTCGTGGCGGCGACGCGTCGCGGCGGGCGGGGGTGTGGCGTCCGGCGCCGAGTCCGGACCCGGTCGCGGGCGTGGGCTGGCCTGTCGGCTCGGCTGCCGGGCCGTGCGGGCCGCCTGCCGGGAGGAGCGTGGGCGGGGGCGGTGTGCGCGGCTGCTCGCACGTCGTCGGTCGGACGCTGGTTGTCGGACCCCCGGTCATGTGCTGGCGCGTCGCGTCGGCCCGCTCGGGTGGTCGTGGCGTCGATGCGTCGCGACGGGCGAGGGGTTGGGGCGCCGGCGCCGCGCCCGGACTCGGTCGTGCGTCTCGCGTGTCGGCGTTCCGCGTGTGCCCGCGCGGCAGTTCTCGTGCGTCGGTCGGGCCGGGGGTGGGCTGATGCGCGGCGTCGGCTGGTTGGAGCGGTCGTGGCAGCGACGCGTCGTGGTGGGCGAGGCTGTGGCGCGCGGCCCACGCGCCCGGAACCGGTCGTGCCTGCCGTCCGCCGGGGTTGCGTGGGCGGGACGGCGTGCGCGGCTGCCGAGTTCGGCAAGCGGGGGCGGACCGGTCGCCGCGGCGGCCCCCGCGGGGATGCCGCGGGGGCCGCCGGGGAGGGAGGCGGTCAGAGAGCAGGGGGCGGGGGATCCCCCTCGTAGGCGGCGGTCAGGATCGCGCGTACGTCGTCCGCGAGGGCGGGGCGGGGGTTGGCGTACGGCGCGGCTGTGGCGATCTCCGCGGCGCGGTTGAGGTCCGCCCGGGTGAGCCCGAGATCGGCCAGGGAGCGGGGGGCGCCGAGCCGGCCGCCGAGGTCGTGCAGGGCGGCGGCCGGGTCGTCGGTGGCCAGGGCGCGCCGGAGTGCCGCCGAAGTGGCGGGGGTGGCGAGGGCGTTGAAGGCCAGGACGTACGGCAGCAGCACCGTGTGGGTCTCGGAGTGCGGGAGCCCGAAGGTGCCGCCGAGCACGTGGGCCAGCTTGTGGTGCAGGCCCATCGTGGTGGCGCCCAGGCACGCCCCGCACAGCCACGCCCCGTACAGGGCGTCGGCGCGGGCCCCGGGCGCGGCCGGGTCCTCCACGACGCGGGGGAGCGCGCCGGCCAGGGCCCGTACGCCCTCCTCGGCCATCAGCGAGACGATGGGCGTGGCGTCGGGCGCGTACAGCGCCTCGACGGCGTGGGCCATCGCGTTGACGCCGCTGGTGGCGGACAGCGCGGGCGGCATCGACACGGTCAGTTCCGGGTCGTAGACGACGCTGCGCGGCAGGACGCGCGGGTCGCGGCCGGTTCGCTTGACGCCGTCCTCGGTCAGCCCCCACACCGGGGTCATCTCCGAGCCGGAGTAGGTCGTCGGCACGGCGATCAGCGGCAGGCCGGTGCGCAGCGCGACCGCCTTGCCGAGGCCGACCGCAGAGCCGCCGCCGACCGCGACCAGGCCGTCCGCGTCGACGCCCAAGGCGACTTCGACGGCCTCGTCGGCGACCTCCACCGGCACGTGCATCACCGCGCCCGGGTGGACGCCCGCGCAGGCCGCGCCGAGCGAATCGGCGACGGCCCGCGCGGTGTCCAGGCCGTGCCGCCCGGACACCACCAGCACGCGGCCCAGCCCGAGCCGGTCCGCCTCGCCGGCGACGGCGGTGCCGGCGGAGCCGGCGCGGAAGACCACCCGCATGGGCAGCGACTCGTGGACGAAGTCCAGGCTGCCGGGGCTCATGACGCCCGCAGCACGATGTCGAAGTCGGCCAGCCGGAACGGGGCCGGCACCCCGTACTCCGCCGCGAGCCCGGCGTCGTCGACCTCGGTGAACGTCTGCACCAGGCTCTTCTTGACCGCGAACACCGCGTCCGAGTCCAGGTACGGGCTGTCCTCGACGAAGATGTGCGTGGTCACCGGCTGGAATCCGGCGTGTCCGGCGATGAAGTGGATGTGCGCCGGCCGGTACGGATGCCGCTCGGTCGCGCCCAGCAGTTCGCCGACCGGGCCGTCCGTGGGGATCGGGTAGTGCGCCGGGACGACCGTGCGGAAACGGAAGCGGCCCTCCTCGTCGGTGCTGAACAGACCGCGTCCGTTGCCCTGCGGCTGCGCCCCCGGCTGCTGGACGTCGTAGAAGCCCTGGTCGTCGGCCTGCCACACATCCACCATCGCGCCCGCCAGCGGGGTGCCGTCCGTGGAGAGCACCCGCCCGGTGACGACGCACGCTTCCCCTGTTCCCACCATGTCGATCGAGTCGCCGAAGGCACGCTCGGGGGAGTCGACCATGTGGAACGGGCCGAGCACGGTGGACTCGGTGACCGTTTCACCGGCCGCCCGCGCCGCCTTGCGCTGGTTGATCGTCTCCACGAGCATCGACACGCCGAGGACGTCGGAGAGCAGGATGAACTCCTGCCGCTTGTCGTCGCACTTCTGGCCGGTGCGGGTCAGGAAGTCGACGCCCCACTCCCATTCCTCCATGGTGGGCTCGACCTCGCGGATGAAGTCGTGCAGATGGCGCGTCAGGCTGCCCAGGATCTCGCGCAGCCGCGGATCGGGCGTGCCGGCGAAGCTCTCCACGACCGCGGCGGTGGCGCTCTCTTCGGTGAAGTCCATCAATGGCTCCTTGTCAGTCCCGTCCCAGAATGCGCCGCAGCGCCCCGCCGAGCACGCTGCGCGCCTCGGCCTCGTCGGCCGCCCCGGCCGCCTGCCGGAAGGCGACGTACAGGTCGGGGCGGACCAGCAGCACCCCGGTGTCGCCGGTCTCGCGCAGCCGCGCCCAGTCGCCGTAGGGGTCCTCGTAGTCCTGCCCGGGGCCGATCACCGCGGTCGCGATGTCCAGGCCCAGGTCCGCGCCGACGCTGCGCGCGGCCGCCACCCAGGTGGCGCCGCCGATGCCCGTGAGCAGGGTGAAGCGCCCGCCGCCGCCCAGGTCCAGGGTGGACAGGGTGCGGCTGCCCGCCGTCAGCCAGGCGTGCGGCAGCTTCGCGCCGGGCCGGCTGCTGGGCTGGTGGTGGAGCTCGGGGTCCCGGTCGAAACCGGGGTCGGGGCTGCCGTCGGGGACGACCGCCGCCGAGGAGTAGCGCTGGTTGAGCTCGACGCCGTGGGCGTTGAACTCGTACCGCTTGAAGTCGATCGCTTCGCGGAGCCGCTGCCTGCGCTTCTCGCCGGCGGGCGTGGCGTCCTTGCGGGAGGCCATGTTGGCGACGAGCTGCTCCGGGCTCTGCGGGGTGAGCAGGTCCAGCGCCTCGAAGACCGGGGCGGTCTCCCCGATGGACTTGTTGGCGCGGGTGACGATCTGCCTGCCGACGGGGGCGCGCTCGGCGGTGTAGCTGTCGAGCAGCGAGGGCGCCGCGGTGCCGTCGAGCACCAGCTTCAGCTTCCACGCCAGGTTGTAGGAGTCCTGGATGGAGGTGTTGGAGCCCAGTCCGTTGGACGGCGGGTGCCGGTGCGTGGCGTCGCCCGCGCAGAAGACCCGGCCGTTCGCGTACGTCTCGGCGTACATCTCGTTGACGGTCCAGGACGAGCTGGAGCGGATGGTCACCGGCACGTCGTCGTCGCCGATCAGCTGGCGGACCACCGACAGGGCGTACTCCTCGGTGAGGTCCGGCGGCGCGGCCTCGACGTCGTAGCCCCACACGATCAGCCACTCGTTCCACGGCTTGACGTTGCGCACCAGGCCCGCGCCGATGCCGCCGACCGTGGCCCCGGGGGTCAGCACCCAGTAGAGGGTGCCGGGACGGTGGGCGGTCCAGCGG
This sequence comes from Streptomyces sp. MI02-7b, assembly GCF_033793585.1. Lineage (NCBI taxonomy): Bacteria > Bacillati > Actinomycetota > Actinomycetes > Kitasatosporales > Streptomycetaceae > Streptomyces > Streptomyces sp. MI02-7b. Next base: position 109,477 of record NZ_JARAWX010000002.1, read on the forward strand.
GACAGGTCGGCGTCGAAGAGGATGTTGATGCTGCCCGCCACCCCCATCTTGCCGCCCATCGGCAGGCCCGCGTCCTCGGCGACCTGGCTGCGGCCGCCGTCGGCGCCGATGAGGTACTTGGCGCGGATGGTGTACTCGCCGCCGCGCAGGGTGTCCTCGACGGTCACGGTCACGCCGTCCGCGTCCTGCACGAAGGACTTGTAGACGGTGCCGTACCGCAGCTTTGTCCCGCGGGCGACGGCGGCGTCGACGAGCACCGGCTCCATGAGGTGCTGCGGCATGTCGCACATGCGGGTCGGGCTGGCGAGCTCGTGCGCGGCCTGGACCAGCGGGTCGTTGCCCCAGGAACGCAGGCGGCCCAGCTCCTCGCCCGCGAGGCTGGTGCAGAAGACCGTGTTGTCCATCAGGGGCTGGGGTGTGGCCTTGGCGATCACTTCCTGCTCGACGCCCAGATCGCGCAGGACCTCCATGGTGCGCTGGTTGGTGATGTGCGCCCGGGGTGTGGCCGACAAGCGGTCGTACCGGGTCACGACGACGTTCGGGACTCCGTAGCTGCTCAGGGCGAGCGCGGCGGTCGCCCCGGCCGGCCCGCTCCCCACGATCAGCACATCGGTTTCGACGGTGTCCATCAAAGCGGCTCCCTGACGGATAATTGAAATGGCAACGAACCGAATGGTTAACCAGCGGGAGGTTTCCGGCGTGTCTCAATCCGATACACCGCACGAGGCACTGCTGCTCGGTGCCTACCTGCGCGAGCGGCCGGAGGCCCGCGCGGTCGTGGCCGCCGACGGCAGGTCGCGGCTCGTGAGCGCCGAAGCCGCCCGGCGGCTCTCCGAAGAAGCCCTCGACCTGCTGGAACGACGGGCCGGTGGCATGGTGCGGGACGGCCGGGCGGAAGGCTGCGAACTGCCTCTGCCGGGCGGCGGCTGGACCGCCCGGCTGCGTGCCGTGCAGGACGCGGGCGAGGTCATCGGCGCCGTGGCGATCCTCACGCCCACCGGTGACGCGGGTGCCCCGCACGCCGCCGTGCCGGACCCGCGGCTGCCAGGGCTCACCGGCGCGTCGCGGTCCTGGCGCTCAGCGCTGGCGCGCGCGGTGGACCTGGGGCGTTCGCCGGGCACCTTGCTGATCGCGGGCGAGCCGGGCACCGGCAAGACCGCCGTTGCCCGCGCGGTGCGCCCGGACGCGGTGGAGCTCGACGCGGCGCAGGCCACCGCGGCGGCGGCGCACGCATGGGTGGAGCAGCTGTCCGCCCTGCGCGCGCCGGTGCCGGTGCTCGTCCGGCACCTGGAGGCGCTGGACGCGGGCGCCGCCGCGCTGCTGGTGTCGCTGCTGGACCGCTTTCCCCGTATGCCCCTGACCGCCACGTCCACCCCCGGGGAGCCGGTGGGGGGGCCGTGCGTGGACCGTCTGCTCGGACGGCTGGCGGCGCGCTCCGTGACGCTGCCGCCGCTGCGTGAGCGCCCCGAGGACGTGCCGGGCCTGCTGGCCGCGCTCAGCCCGCGCCCCGCGCCCGGGTACCCGCCGCTGACCTGGACGGTCGAGGCCAGGCGGGTCCTGGAGCGGCACACCTGGCCGGGCAACGTCGCGGAGCTGGGGCTGATCGTGCGCGAGCTGGCCGACCGGCGCCGGGCGGTCGCCCCGGTCCGTCCCGACGAGCTCCCGGACGCGGTGCGCGGCGCGGCCGGCGGGCGGCGGCTGGGCAGTCTGGAGCGGGCCGAGCGGGACGCGATCCTGGAGGCGCTGCGCACCCACGGGGGGAACAAGGCGCGGGCGGCGCAGGCGCTGGGCATCGCCCGGGCGACCGTCTACCGCAAGCTGCGGAGCTACGGCATCCAGGGAATATAGTTTAGATTTCAACATGTTAGGTTGGCCGTAGGCACGACCCCCGCAGGAGGAGACCCACCCATGACGACCCAGCTGGACGTCCGCCGCGCAGGACAGCGGTTCCACACCCGCGCGGGCTGGCTCGACTCGCACCACTGCTTCTCCTTCAGCCGCCACTACGACCCCAAGAACACCCACTTCGGCCTGCTGCTGGTCTCCAACGACGACGTCGTCGCGCCCGGCACCGGCTTCGACACCCACCCGCACCGCGACATGGAGATCGTCACCTGGGTGCTCGACGGCGGCCTCGTCCACCAGGACTCCGAGGGCCACAACGGTGTGATCTACCCGGGCCTCGCCCAGCGCATGAGCGCCGGCACCGGCATCCTGCACAGCGAGAAGAACGACTCGTGGAAGCTCACCGGCGGCCCCGAGCACAAGGACCCCGTCCACTTCGTGCAGATGTGGGTCTTCCCCGACGAGCAGGGCATCAAGCCCGGCTACGAGCAGCTGGACATCAACGACGAACTCGCCCGCGGCGGCTGGGTCACCGTTGCCTCCGGCATGGAACGCGACCGCGACGAGCGCGCCATCTCCATCGCCCAGAAGCACGCCGCCCTGCGGGCCTCGCGCATGGCCGCGGACCAGACGCTCGCGCTGCCGACCGCACCCTTCGCCCACGTGTACGTCGCCAAGGGCGAGGTCGCGCTGGAAGGCGCGGGGCTGCTGTCGAAGGGCGACGCCGTGCGTGTCACCGGGTCCGAGGGCCAGCGGCTGACCGCCGGGGCGCAGGGCGCGGAGGTCCTGGTGTGGGAGATGGACGCCGCCGTCACCTTCGGGTGATCACGTGGTAGACCTGAGGGCCATGACCCGCACTCTCGCCAACGCGCCGATCATGGTCCTCAACGGTCCCAACCTCAACCTGCTCGGGCAGCGGCAGCCGGAGATCTACGGCCCGGAGAGCCTCGCCGACGTCGAGGCGCTCTGCGCGACGACCGCGCAGCGGCACGGAGGCACCGTCGACTGCCGCCAGAGCAACCACGAGGGACAACTCGTCGACTGGATCCACGAGGCACGCGAGGGCCACTGCGGGATCGTCATCAACCCGGGCGCCTACTCGCACACCTCGGTGGCGCTCCTCGACGCGCTGAACACCTGCGACGGGATGCCGGTCGTGGAGGTCCACATCTCCAACATCCACCGGCGCGAGGCCTTCCGGCACCACAGCTACGTCTCGCTGCGCGCCGACGGGGTCATCGTGGGCTGCGGCGTCCAGGGCTACTCCTTCGCCGTGGAACGCGTCGCGGCGCTGCTCGCGGCGGCCTGAGCCGCGGACCCGGCCCCCGCGCCGTGTCAGGCCTCGCCCGGCCGCCAGTCGGGCCACTCGCCGGGATGGTCGGCCCAGTGCACCTGCTGGGGATCGGACACGTCGATGTCGGGGAACACGTCGCGCACCCGCAGCTCGAACTCCTCGCGCTCGAACTGCTGCCAGCCGACACCGCGCAGGTGCACCCGCCGGTAGCGGTGGTCCTCCGCGAGCGGGGCAACGTCCACCTTGTGGGTCGTCTCCATGCCTCCAGGGTGCACCCGCGCCCGCCGCGGCGCAGGTCTGGCCACCACCACCTCGGCGGGGCGCAGCAGGTGCCCGCCGACCCGGTAGCCGGGCCGTACGACCTCGGCGCACACCGGGCCCTCGGACTCCGCTCCTCCGGCGGTGCCCACGGCCTCGTGCCGGACCGGGTCGAAGGGGTCGCCGGGCGTGCCGAAGGACTGCAGGCCCAGCTCGCCGAGCCGGGTCTCCAGCACCTCCGCGACGGCGCCGAAACCCTGCGTCACCTCGCCCAGTTCCCTGGCACGGTCCACCGCGTCCAGCACCGGGAGCAGGCCCCGCAGCACGTTGGCGACGGCGATCTCGCGCACCGCCAGCCGGTCCCGGTGCACGCGCTTGCGGTAGTTGTCGTACTCCGCCTTCAGCCGCTTGAGGTCCGCCGTGCGCTCGGCGAGGCGGGCCCGCAGCTCACCCGCCCCCTCGGGCGGGGCGGCGCCGTTCATGCCGTGCCCCCCTCCCGCTTGTCGTCGTCGACGATCTCGGCGTCCACCACGTCGTCCGTGCCGTCGCCCGCGTCGGACGGCGGCGGTCCGGCCCCCTGGCCGGCCCCCGCGGCGGACGACTCCGCCTGGGCACGGGCGTACATCGCCGTACCGATCTTCTGCGCCGTGGCGCTCAGCCGCTCCGTGGACGTGCGGATGGCCGCGGTGTCGTCGCCCTCGGCCGCCAGCTTCTCCTTCAGGTCCGCGACCGCGGCCTCCGTCTCGGTCCGCAGATCGGCCGGGACCTTGTCGGGGTTGTCGCGCAGCAGTTTCTCGGTCGAGTAGACCAGGCCTTCGGCGGTGTTGCGGGTCTCGGCGGCCTCACGCCGCCGGTGGTCCTCCTCCGCGTACTGCTCGGCCTCGCGCATCATGCGGTCGATGTCGGTCTTCGGCAGCCCGGAGCCGCCGGTGACGGTCATCTTCTGCGTCGTACCGGTACCCAGGTCCTTCGCCGCCACGTGCATGATGCCGTTGGCGTCGATGTCGAAGGAGACCTCGACCTGGGGCACCCCGCGCGGCGCCGGGGGCAGGCCGGTCAGCTCGAACACGCCGAGCTTCTTGTTGTACGCCGCGATCTCGCGCTCGCCCTGGAACACCTGGATCTGCACCGACGGCTGGTTGTCCTCGGCCGTGGTGAAGATCTCCGAGCGCTTGGTCGGGATGGTCGTGTTGCGCTCGATCAGCTTGGTCATGATGCCGCCCTTGGTCTCGATGCCCAGGGACAGCGGGGTGACGTCGAGCAGCAGCACGTCCTTGACCTCGCCCTTGAGCACACCGGCCTGGAGGCTGGCGCCGATGGCCACGACCTCGTCCGGGTTGACGCCCTTGTGCGGGTCCTTGCCCGTCAGGGACTTGACCAGGTCCGTCACCGCCGGCATCCGGGTCGAGCCGCCGACGAGGATCACGTGGTCCACGTCGGAGACGTCGATCCGGGCGTCCTCGACCGCCTGGTGGAAGGGTGACTTGCAGCGCTCCAGCAGGTCCGCGGTCAGTTGCTGGAACTGGGCGCGGGTGAGCTTCTCGTCCAGGTGCAGCGGGCCCTCGGCGGACGCGGTGATGTAGGGCAGGTTGACCGTCGTCTCGGTCGACGACGACAGCTCGATCTTGGCCCGCTCGGCGGCCTCCCGCAGCCGCTGCAGCGCCATCTTGTCCTGCGACAGGTCCAGGCCGTACCCGTTCTTGAAGCGCTCGACGAGATGGTCCACGATGCGCTGGTCCCAGTCGTCGCCGCCCAGTTGCGTGTCGCCGTTGGTGGCCTTGACCTCCACCACGCCCTCGCCGATGTCGAGCAGGGACACGTCGAAGGTGCCGCCGCCCAGGTCGAAGACGAGGATCGTCTGGTCGTTCTCCTTGTCCAGGCCGTAGGCCAGGGCCGCCGCGGTGGGCTCGTTGATGATGCGCAGGACGTTGAGCCCGGCGATCTCGCCGGCCTCCTTGGTCGCGGTGCGCTGCACGTCGTCGAAATACGCGGGGACCGTGATCACCGCGTCCGTCACGTCCTCGCCGAGGTAGGACTCCGCGTCCCGCTTCAGCTTCTGCAGCACCCGGGCCGAGATCTCCTGTGCGGTGAACCGCTTGCCCTCGATCGCGCCGGAGTCGGGGAACCGCCAGCCGGAGTCCCCCATGTGCCGCTTGACCGAGCGCGCCGTGCGCTCCACGTTGGTCACGGCCTGGCGCTTGGCGATCTCGCCCACGAGAACCTCGCCGCCCTTGCCGAAGGCCACCACCGAGGGCGTGGTCCGCGCTCCCTCGGTGTTGGTGATGACGGTGGGCTCACCGCCCTCCAGTGCGCAGACCACCGAATTGGTGGTGCCGAGGTCAATACCGACCGGACGTGTCATGTCAGTCGCCTCCTCCCCTCCAGGGTGCGACGCCGGGGGGCCGACCACCAGACGGCAGGGGCGGGCGGGCGGGCCGCTCCCGATCCGGAATATTCACGACGCCCACCACGGCGGGCGCTGCTAGCGTCGGCCAGATGTCCTCACTGCACGCAGGAGTGATCCTCTTCCACGACCAACACCTCGCCGTACACGACGACTTGACCCTGCCCCGGGCCCCCGTCCCGCCGCGCGGCGACCCCGCGGCGGCGGCCCGCGAGGCGGCCCGAACCGCCCTCGGCGTCGACGTCCGGATCGACGCCTCACCGTGCCTGGAGGTGCGCGCGGCCGCGGGCACCGAGCTGTACTTCCGGGCCGCGGCCCCGCTCGCCCCGGCAGCCGCCCCGCCCCGGCTGCTCGCCCGGGAAGAGGCCCTGCACCTGCCGCTCGCGCCGTGGACCGCCTGGGAGGCCATCCTGCGCTCCTGGGACGGGCCGCCCTGGTGGCGGGGCCGCCTCGTCCTGGAGGAGCCCCTCGGCCGCCCGCCCAAACGGACCCGCGCCGGGGCGGTGATCATCCGCGACGGCCACATGCTGCTGATCCGCTACCGGCACCGCCGCGGCGGCGACTTCTACGAGATCCCCGGCGGCGGGGTCGAGCCGGGGGAGACCCCCGAGACCGCGGTGGTGCGCGAGCTCGCCGAGGAGACCGGCCTCACCGCCACCGTCGGCCGCGAGATCGCCCGGGTCAACCGGGTCCACCGCGGCTCGCACCCCGGCCACTACTTCCTCGTCGAGGCCAGTGGGACCATCGGCCCGCGCTCCTCCCTCGACCTGGAGAAGGGCGCCGCCCCGGTCTGGGTGCCCGTGGCGGACCTGCGGCACCTGCCCCTGTGGCCCAAGCGGCTGGGCTGGCGCATCGCCCACTGGCACAGCGTGGGCTGGCCGCAGCGGCCCGCCGAGTTCTGCGACTCGCTGCTGGACCTGCGGGTGCCCTGCGACTGGTGATCCGCGCGCGGTGGGAGGATCACCCGCATGGCACACATCATCCTGGTCCAGGGAGACATCACCGAGCAGGCCGTGGACGCCGTCGTCAACGCCGCGAACTCCTCGCTCCTGGGAGGCGGCGGCGTCGACGGCGCCATCCACCGCCGCGGCGGCCCGGAGATCCTGGAGGAGTGCCGCGCGCTGCGCGCGTCCCACTACGGGCGCGGCCTGCCGACGGGGCAGGCCGTCGCCACGACCGCGGGACGGCTGCCCGCCCGCTGGGTGATCCACACCGTCGGCCCGGTGTGGTCCGCCGAGCGGGACCGCTCGGCGGAGCTGGCCTCGTGCTACCGGGAGTCCCTGCGCGTCGCGGAGGAACTGGGCGCCCGCACGGTGGCGTTCCCCGCGGTCTCCACCGGCGTGTACGGGTGGCCGCTGGAGGATGGGGCGCGGATTGCGCTGGGGGCCGTGCGGGGCGCGGGGGCGGGGCGGGTTGAGGAGGTGCGGTTCGTGCTTTTTGATGAGCGGGCGTACGGGGTGTTCGAGGCGGCGTTGGCCGCGGGCTGATCCTGGGCGCGGTTCCCCCGCCCGCCCGCCCTCCCTCCCCGGACAGCGAGCGCAGCGTTACGCGCGGAGGGCGAGGACCGCGTCCACCGTGTCCGCCTCCGCCGCGGACTTGTCCGCCCTGTAGCGCAGGACACGGGCGAACCGGAGGGTGACCCCGGCCGGGTAGCGGGAGGACCGCTGGAGCCCGTCGAAGGCGATCTCGACGACGAGTTCGGGGCGGACCCGGACGACCCAGCCGTCGTCGCTGACGGCGAGTGCCCGGAGGTGTTCGGTCTGCCAGGCGAGCATCGCGTCGGTGAGGCCCTTGAACGTCTTGCCGAGCATCGCGAACGTCCCGTCGGGACGGCGGGCCCCGAGGTGGAGGTTGGAGAGCTTGCCGGTGCGGCGGCCGTGGCCCCATTCGGCGGCGAGGACCACCAGGTCCAGCGTGTGCACCGGTTTCACCTTGAGCCAGGCGGCGCCGCGCCGTCCCGCGCTGTAGGGGGCGTCGAGGGCTTTGACGACCAGCCCCTCGTGACCGCGTTCCAGGACCTGCGCGGCGAACTCCCGTGCCGCCTCGCGTGTGGCGGGGTCGGCCGGGTCGGTGGCGACCATGCGTTCGACGCGGCGCGGCTCGGGGGCGATGCGGGCCAGTTCGGCATGGCGTTCCGCGGTGGTCAGGTCGAGCAGGTCGCGGCCGTCGACCGACAGCAGGTCGAAGAAGACCGGTGCCACCGGCAGGGCCACCTGGGCGGTCGCGACGTCGAGGCGTGAGCCGACGCGGGAGGAGGTCTCCTGGAAGGGGCGCGGGCGGCCGTCGTCACCGAAGGAGATGACCTCGCCGTCGAGCACGGCCTCCTCCACCGCCAGCTCCATGGCCGCGGCCACGACTTCGGGCAGCCGGTCGGTGATCTCGTCGAGGGTGCGGGTGTACACGCGGACGTCGGGCCCGGCGCGATGCACCTGGACGCGGATGCCGTCGAGCTTCTCCTCCAGCGCGCAGGGGCCGAGGCGGTCCAGCGCCTCGTCCACGTCCTTGGCGGTCTGCGCGAGCATCGGCTGCACCGGGCGGCCGACCTCCAGCCGGAACGCGGCGAGTGCCTCGGGGCCGTCCGCCAGCAGGGCGCGCGCGACCGTGCCGAGCGAGCCGCCGAGCATCACCGCCCGCCGTACGTCCTCCGGTGGCGCCCCCGCCGCGACCGCGAGCCCTTCCACGGCGAGCGCGTCCAGGGCCCCCTGCCGCAGCTCGCCGCCGATCAGCCCGAGCAGGAAGGTCTGCTCGTCGCGCGTGGCCGCGCCCATGAGCTCCGCGACCAGCCGTTTGCGCTCCGCGGCGGCGCCCTTGCCCGTCACCGCCGCGATCCGGTCGAGCATGGCGTGGACTCCGGCCACGGTCAGCCCTGGCTCGGGCGCCGGCTCGTGGCGCTCGCGCAGGGTGCTCCAGCCGACGCCCGTGCGGCGCTGCGGAAGCCGCCCCGCGATGTAGGTGATCACCACGGGCGCCTCGTCGGGCTCCGCGGCCCTCAGGAGCCGGGCGAGCGCCGCGACCTTCTCCGAACGGGCGGACGTGGCCGCGATCTCCTGGGACGTACGCGCGATCTCCGCGAGCAGCATGGCTCCATCGTCGCCCAGCGGCGGCCCCTGCGCACCAGTCGTGCGCGGTCACGCGGCGCGGCTGCCGCCCGCCATCTGCCGGCGCTGCACCAGCCGCGTGATGTCGCCGCCGGTGACGATGCCGACCGGGCGGCCGCCGTCCACGACCACCACGCGCACGCCTGCGGCGCCGGAGCGCAGGTGGTCCAGGGCGTCGTTGACGAGCTCGTCCGGCGAGCCGGTGGTCACCTGGGACAGCGGGACCGCGACGTCGCGCACCCGGACCTCGGCGCGGCGCTCGGCCGGCACGGAGGTCAGGCGGCGCAGGGACACCAGACCGGACAGCCGCCCGTCGAAGTCGAGCAGCGGCAGGACGGAGTGGCGTGACTGCAGCGCGACCTCGTCGATGAAGCGGTCCACGGCGAGCCAGTCGGAGCCCGTCGCGACCGGCGAGGACATCGCGTCCCCGAGGCGCACCCCGCGCAGTGCCGAGCCGATGACGGCGCGCTGCCGCTCGGCCCCCGCGGTGAGGGCCATGAACAGGCCGACGAGCGCCAGCCACAGGCCGCCGGGCACGCCGCGGGCGAAGGCCAGCCAGCCACCGAGGACCAGGAGCACGCCGACGACCTGCCCGCCCCGGCCGGCCGCGCGGTCGGCGCGGTCGCGGTCCCCGGTCCGCCACCACAGCAGGGCCTGCAGCACCCGCCCGCCGTCCAGCGGCGACGCGGGCAGCAGGTTGAAGGCGCCGAGGAGCAGGTTGGCCCAGCCCAGCCAGATCAGCAGTGCCCCCGGGACGGAGCGGTGGGCGGCCGCCGCCACACCGATGCCGGCGCCGAGCGCGATGCCCCCGATGACGAGGCTGGCCAGCGGCCCGCTGACCGCGACCAGGAAGGCCGCGCGCGCCGACGTGGCACGGTCCATGCGCGTCATGCCGCCCATCGCCCACAAGGTGACGTCCTGCACGGAGATCTGCTTGCGCAGCGCCGTGGCCGCGTGGGCGATCTCGTGGACGAGCAGGCTCGCCATCAGCAGAACCGCGCCCACGGCGGCGGCCAGGGTGTAGACGGTGGGGGACAGCCCGGGGATCCAGGCGGGCAGGGTGTCGCGGCCGAGCCCGTACGCGAGCAGCACGACGAGTACGGGGACGCTCCAGTGCATCCGCAGCGGTACCCCGTACACCCGTCCCATCTGAATCGAGCCGTTCATCCCACTGTCCAGTGTCACTCCGTCCGGGCCGGGGCGGCGCGGTGTTCCTGCGGGCTGATCCCGCGTACCCGCTTGAAGGCCGCGCTGAGCGCGAAGGGACTGCCGTAGCCGACCCGGCGGGCGACCGCGCCGAGGGTCGCGTCGGGCTCGCGCAGCAGGTCCGCGGCGAGCGTGAGACGCCAGCCGGTCAGATAGGCCATCGGGGGTTCTCCGACGAGTTCGCCGAAGCGGCGGGCCAGTGCCGCCCGGGACACACCGGCCTCGGCGGCGAGCCCGGCCACCGTCCAGGGGTGGGCCGGGTTGTTCTGCAGCAGGCGCAGCGCCCGGCCCACCACGGGGTCGGCGAAGGCGCGGTACCAGGCGGGGGCCGACTCACCGCGCCGGGCGAACCACGTACGCAACGCCGAGATCAGCAGCAGGTCCAGCAGCCGGTCCAGGATCGCCTCCTGCCCCGGTTCGTCCTTGACGATCTCCTCGGACAGCAGCGCCGGCAGCGGGCTCTCCCAGTCCCCGGCGGGGAGCACCAGCAGCGGCGGCAGCGCGTCCAGCAGGCGCCGGCCGACCTCGCCGCCCAGCTGGTAGGTGCCGACCAGCATGGCGTCCGCCCCGTCGGCCCGGTTGCCCCAGGTCCTGACCCCCAGCGCCATCGCGTCGGCCAGGTCGTGACCGTCCGCGGACCGGCACACCCCGCCGGGCAGGATCCATGCGTGCGGTGGGGTCGAGGGCCGGTCGGCGACGGTGTACGGGGCCGGGCCGCGCGCGACGGCGAGGTCACCGGGGCCGAGCCGTACCGCCTCGCCGTCCTCGGGCACGATCCACGCCCCGCCGCGCGCGACCGTCATGACGCACAGCGGCACCCGGTCCTCGATCCGTACCGACCACGGCGGTTCCATGACCATGCGCAGCAGGAACGCGCCCCGCGCGCGGGGTCCGTCGAGCAGGCCCGTCAGTGCGTCCATACGGGTCAGCGTAGACGCTCGCGTATGGAGTGGAGCCGATCAGCCATGGTCCGTCTCGTTCCATGGTCGGTTCACTAGGGAGCCTGACGCAGACACGCACACCGCTGCCCCAAGGCACCGCGCTCGTCCTCGGCGGCACGGGCAAGACGGGCCGCCACGTCGTCCGGGCGCCGGCCGCCCGCGGCCTCGCCGTACGCACCGCCTCCCGCTCCGGCGAACCGCCCTTCGGCTGGGCGGACCGCGCCACCTGGGCACCCGTGCTCGACGGCGCGACCGTCGCCTACCTGGCCTATCACCCCGACATCGGCGACTCGGGAGCCGCCGCCACGCTCGGCGCCCTCGCCTCGCCGGCCGCAGCGAGCGGCGTGCGCCGCATCGCGCTGCTGTCCGCCCGCGGCGAGGACCTCGCCCGGCCCGCCGAGGACGCGGTGCGGGGCGCGGGCGCCGACTGCACGGTGATCAGGGCCAGTTGGTTCTGCCAGAACTTCAGCGAGGGCCTGTTCCGCGACGGCGTCCTCGACGGCGGAATCGTCTTCCCGGCCGGAACGGTCGGCGAACCCTTCGTCGACGCCCGGGACATCGCCGATCTCGCCGTCGCGGCGCTCACCGGTGACGGGCACGCCGGCCGCGTCTACGAAGCGACCGGCCCGCGCCTGCTCACCTTCGCCGACGCCGCCGCCGAGATCGGCGCCGCCACCGGCCGCCCCGGCCGCCCGTCCGCTACACGGCCGTTCCACCGCGCGCGTACGCCCCGCACCTCACCGCCCTCGGGCTGCCGGACGAGACCGTCGGCTTCCTCGTCCAGCTCTTCGGCGACCTGCTCGACGGGCGCAACGCCCTTCTCACCGACGACGTCGAACGGGTCCTCGGCCGCGCGCCCCGCGACTTCCGCGACTTCGCCCACGAGGCCGCCGCCGCGGGCGCGTGGCACCACTGACGCTCCCGGGTGTCCGCGGCGCCACGTCCCGACCTTCGAACCCGCCGTGGGACGTGAGGGGTTCGGGCCGGGCGGAGATGGACTCGGCCGCTCCCTGTGGGACGTGCGTGGGGATTCCGTACAAGCCCGAATCCGCACCGGAGTTGACCGGCGTGCCGGAGCCCGCGAGGCTGGGCGCGTCGGCGGTGGACGACCGGGGGAGCGCTCATGCACGGCGGCGAGGGCGACGCGGTGGTCATCGGCGGCGGCCTCGCCGGGATGCTGGTCGTACGGGCGCTGCTCGGCCATGTCCGCAAGGTGACGGTCGTCGAACGCGATCGCTACCCGGACGGCCCGGCCTTCCGGAAGGGCGTGCCGCAGGCCCGGCACCTGCACATCCTGCTGACCGGTGGCCAGGAAGCGCTGGAGGAGCTCCTTCCCGGCACCGGCGCGGAGCTCGCCGCGGCCGGCGCCCGCCGCCTGGACATGCCGCGTGACCTGCTGACCTGCGGCCTGACCGGATGGCAGATCCGCTTCCACGAGGGCCGGCACTCGCTGATCTCCTGCACGCGCCCACTGCTCGACCACGTCGTCCGCACCCGTGTCCTTGCGGCAGCCGCCGCCTCCGGCACGGCGGTGGAGGTCGTCGAGGCGACCGATGCGGTGGGCCTGCTGGGCGGCCCCGACCGCGTCACCGGTGTCCGCGTGCGGCCGCGCGGCGCGGGGCGCCAGGAGCGGGACATGGACGCGGACCTCGTGGTGGACGCGTCGGGACGCGCCTCGCGCACGCCGCAGTGGCTGGAGGCGCTGGGACGGGCGGCTCCCGCCCAGGAGTCGGTGGATCCGGGCCTCCAGTACGCGTCGCGCGTCCTGCGGCTGCCCGAGCCCCCGGGGACCGGGGTGTACGTCCAGTACCGGCCGGACAACCCGGCCGCCGGTGGGCTGCTGCCGCTGGAGGACGGCACGTGGATCCTCACGGTGTCCGGGATCGGCGGTCTCGACGTGCCCACGGACGAGGACGGCTTCGCCGAGTTCACCTCCGGGCTCGCCCACCCCTACCTCCACGAACTGCTGCGGGGCGCCGAACCGCTGTCCCCGGTGATCGGTTTCCGGGACACCTCCAACCGGCGGCGCCGCTACGAGGCCCCGGGCGGTGTGCCCGAGGGGCTGGTCGTCGTCGGCGACGCGGCCTGCTCCTTCAACCCCGTCTACGGCCAGGGCATGACGGTGGCGGCGGTCGGCGCGCTCGCCCTGCGCGACGCCTTGGCGGACGGCGGCCCGCGCGCGGGCCTGGCGGCGCGGGCGCAGCGGGCCGTCGCCCGCGCGGCGGACGCCGCCTGGCTCACCGCCGTGGGCGCCGACCGCCCGTACGTGGACGTCGGGCAGTCCTCCGCCCCGGGCCTCGGCGAGCGGTTCACGAGCTGGTACGTCGAACGGCTCGTGGCCCGCGCCGCCGTCGATCCGGTCGTCGGCTCCGCCTTCCGGGACGTGGTGGCCCTCACCGCGCCGCCGTCCCGCATGCTCGCTCCGGCCGTGGCTCTGCGCACGATGCTGCTGCGTCGCCGCCCGGCGCTCGCCGACCCCCCGCTGGGTCCCGTGCCGGCTACACGGCGGTGATGGCGCCCGCCACCAGGGCGGGTTCGTCGATCTGTACGTAGTGGCCGGCCCGCAGGAGGAGCCGCAGTTCGCTGTGCGGGAAGAGGACCGCGAACTGGCGGGCGACGCGGGTGTTGAGCCAGCGGTCCCGGGCGCCGAAGACCACGCGGACCCGCGGCTGGAAGTCCTGGAGTTCCGGGATGCGCCGGCGGCGGCTCAGCACCGCCCGCGGCAGCTCCTCGTTCAGGCGCCAGAAGGCCGGACGCGCGGCAGGGAACTCCTCGTACAGCAGTGTCACGTACGCCTCGCGCGCCACGGGGTCGCGGATGAACGAGCCGATCTGCCAGGCGAACAGGCGCCGGTCGAGGTCGGGGCGGCGCCGGGCGACGGCGTGGGCGGCGGCGCGCAGCAGGGGGGTGGAGTAGAGCGCGATCGCCGGCGGCCGGCGCAGGGCGGGCGTCCAGTGGTAGTAGGTGTTGAGCAGCACGAGCCGGGCGACGCGGCCGGGGTGGGCGAGCGCCCAGTCGATCGCGGGCGGCCCCGAGGCGTCGTGTGCCACGAGGATCAGCCGGCGGTCGCGGAGCCCGGTGGCCGGGGAGTCGGCGACGGCGGCGAGGTCGGCCTCCTGCTCGGCGACGCAGTAGGGGTGGCCGGGCGGCTTGTCGGAGCGCCCCCAGCCGAGGAAGTCGAAGCGCACGACGGGCACGCGGCCCCGGAGGTGCGGCACCAGCCGGTCGTAGAGGCGGCAGTTGTCGGGGAAGCCGTGCATCAGGACGACGGGAGTGCCCGCGCCGGGGGAGACCTCGGCGTACAGCCGGTGGGGGCCGCGCGTGACGGCCGGTGTCTCGGTGCCCGGGGCCATGGCGATCTCCCCTCGGCCGCGTTCCGTGGGCCCTTCGTTCAGCCTATCGCTCCCTGCCGAAGGGGTTGTGGGAGCGCTCCCATGTGGCCATGATGTCCGCATGACCTCACGTGCGGCCATCCGCCCCTATCGCCCGGAGGACCGGGCGGACCTCTACGACGTCTGCGTGCGCACCGGCCACGAGGGCGGCGACGCCCGCGCCCTGTACGCGGACCAGGATCTGCTGCCCGACATCTTCGCCGGCCCGTACGCCCACCTGGAACCAGACCTCGCCTTCGTCGTGGACGACGGGACGCGCGTCGTCGGCTACGTCGTCGGCGCCGCCGACACGGCGGCCTTCGTGCGGCGCTTCCGCGACGAGTGGCTGCCGACGGTCGCGGACCGCCACCCGGCGCCGAAGGGCGTGCCGCTGACCCCGGACGAGGAGATGGCGAGGCTGCTGCACTGGCCCGAGCGCATGATCCTCCCGGAACTCGCCGGTCATCCGGCGCATCTGCACATCGATCTGCTGCCCGAGTACCAGCGGGCCGGATACGGCAGGGAACTGATGGCGCGTCTGCTCGCGGCGCTCGCGGCGCGCGGTGCCGGCGCCGTCCATCTGGGCATGGTCACGGCGAACACCCCGGCCCGTGCCTTCTACGACCGCCTCGGTTTCCAGGTGATCCCGGTCGTGGACCCCGGGCCGCTGACCTACCTGGGACGGAAGACGGACGTGCCGGTGCGCTGAGGTGCCGCGTACGTCCGCAGGCGGTCTAGAGAGCGCTTGCCCCCGCGGGTAGGGTCCACGACGGCCCACCCAGCGGCCGGAGAGGAGCCACCCCGTGACCCGTTCCGCGCCCCCGCACCCCTTCGTCCTGCCGCCCGAGGACCGGGTGCTGAGCCCGTGCACCGGATGGACCCGGGCCCATTGGGAGGCCGTCGCCGACGGACTGCTCGCGGCCGTCGCCCCGCACGCCACCCCGGGCCGCGCGCTGTACCACCTGCCCGGCGGCCGCCCCAGCAGCTCGGGCGTGCGCTCGGACGGGCTGGAGGGCTACGCGCGGACCTTCCTGCTGGCCGCGATCCGCGTCGCGGGCGCCGACGGTGACGACCCGGAAGGGCTCCTGGAACGGTACGCCGACGGCCTGGCCGCGGGCACCGCCCGCCCCGGCGGGGATGGACCCGAGGACTGGCCGGTCGTCGCCGACCGCAGCCAGCCCCTCGTCGAGGCCGCCTCGATCGCCCTCGCGCTGCGCCTGACCCGCCGCTGGCTGTGGGACCGGCTCGACGACGCGGTGCGCGAGCGCGCCCGCGCGTGGCTGGCCCGCGCGGTCACCGCCGAACCCTGGGCCTGCAACTGGGAGCTGTTCCCCGTCACCGTCGCCGGCTTCCTCGGCGACCAGGAGGCCGTCACCCGCGGCCTGGACGGCATCGAGCGCTGGTACGTCGGAGACGGCTGGTACACCGACGGCGACCGGCGTGCCTTCGACTACTACAACGGCTGGGCCCTGCACCTGTACCCCGTGCTGGAGGCGTGGCTCTCCGGGGACACCGACCGCCTCGACCGCTACGGCGCGCGGCTGCGCGTCCACCTCGCCGACTACGCCCGGCTCTTCGGTGCCGACGGCTCGCCCGTGCACCAGGGGCGCTCCCTCACCTACCGCATGGCCACCGCCTGCCCCTTGTGGCTCGGCGCGCTCACCGGCCACACCCCGCTCACCGCGGGCACCACCCGGCGGCTGGCCTCCGGCGCCCTGCGCCACTTCCTCGACCGCGGCGCGGCCGGACCCGACGGGCTGCTGTCGCTGGGGTGGCACGGCCCGTACGAGCCCGTGCTCCAGGCGTACTCCGGCCCCGCGTCCCCGTACTGGGCGAGCAAGGGCTTCCTCGGACTGCTGCTCCCTGCGGACCACGAGGTGTGGACGGCCCCCGAGGAGGCCGCGCCCGCCGAGCGGGCCGACGCGCTGACCGCGCTCCCGGCGCCCAACTGGCTGCTGCAGTCGACCGTCGCGGACGGCGTCGTCCGTCTGCACAACCACGGCAGCGAGGACGCCCGCTACGACCCGCACTACACCCGCCTCGCGTACTCCAGCGCCACGGCGCCGGTGTCCGCCGCGGATCCGCCCGACAACCACTTCGGCCCGGTGCTTGCCGACGGCTCGGTCACCGCGCGGAGCGGGATCGTCCCGCTCGGCGCGGGCGAGGGCTGGGCCGCCTCGCGCTCCACGGCGGGCCGGGGCGTGCACGTGGTCGCCGTCGTCCTGGCGCGCGGCGCCGCCGAGGTCCGCGTCCACCTGGTCACCGGCGCCGAGCCCGGCACGGCCGTACGGCAGACGGGCTGGCCGGCGGGGGAGGGGCTGCGCTCCGAGCTGCTGCCGCTGCACGGACTCACCGACGCCCCCGCGCTGCCGCCCGCGCCGACCGCGTGCACCCCGCACGCCGTCGTCCCGGCCGCCGACGGCGTCACCACCGGCGCCGGCCGGAGCGACGGCGGCAGCGGCGACCTCTTCGTGTGCGCCGCGCGGCTGACCGGCGCACCGGACCCGGAGCCGCTGTCCGCGGCGGCGAAGGCCGAGGTGCGCTCCACCTCCGCCGGCCACGAGGTGACCGTCCACTGGGCGGACGGGACGGCCCACCACGTGCGCCTCACCCCGGGCGGCGCGGTGGTGGAATCCTCTGCCCCGGACGGTCGTTGAGGCGGGCATGAGCGATACGGAACTGCTGCGACTGCTCGCCGACACCAACGGGGGCGAGCTGGTGACGATCAAGCGGGACGGCCGCCCCCAGATCTCCAACGTCACCCACCACTACGACCCCGCGACCCGGGTGCTGCGGGTCTCCCTCACCGACGACCGCGCCAAGACCCGCAATCTGCGGCGCGACCCCCGCGCCAGCTACCACGTGACCACCGCGGACCGCTGGGCGTGGACGGTCGCCGAGGGCACGGCCGAACTCACCCCCGTCGCCGCGGACCGGAACGACGCGACCGTCGAGGAACTCGTCGACCTCTTCCGGGCCGTGCAGGGCGAGCATCCCGACTGGGACGACTACCGGCGCGCCATGGTGGAGGACAAGCGCCTGGTCCTGAAGCTGCATGTGGAGCGCGCCTACGGGCAGCCCCGCGCCGGGGGATAGCCACGCCGGGTCCGCGCCCCGTGACAGGACGCGCACAGGATGGACAACGGGGCGCGGAACTGGAATGACCGATGTAGGAGTTGTCGCTGTACATACTGGTGCTGCCGGGACCCCCACGGTCACGGCGCGATCGTGACCGCCGACTACCGGGAGGTGCCGTGACCGGCTCCAGTCCGAAGCGTTCTCCGCTCGCCCGTCTCATCCCCGCTTTCGGAGACAATCCCTACGGGGAAAGGATGGAGCGCATCCAGCGGTCGCCCCACTTCGCCGACGGCGTCTTCACGAACCCGGTGAGCGCCAGGACGGCGCCCTCGGGTTCCATGCTGCGGTTCGCGCGTTCCTACTTCCGCAAGGAGGACCGGGTGCGCCGCGCCCCGGGCGGCGACATCCCGCTGTACGGGTCCACCCTTGCGGATCTGGCGGCGCCGCCCGCGTCCGGACTGCGGCTCACCTGGATGGGCCACTCCACCGTCTGGACCGAGATCGACGGGCACCGCGTGCTCTTCGACCCCGTCTGGGGCGAGCGCTGCTCCCCCTTCTCCTTCATCGGGCCGAAGCGGCTGCACCGGCCGCCGGTGGCGCTGCGGGAACTGGGCGAGGCCGACGCGATCGTCATCTCGCACGACCACTACGACCACCTCGACATGCCCACGATCAAGGCGCTGGCCGGTACGGGCACGCGCTTCGTGGTCCCGCTCGGCGTCGGGGCGCACCTGGAGCGGTGGGGCGTCCCCGCGGACCGCATGACCGAGCTGGACTGGCACGAGTCCACACAGGTCGGCGGGCTCACCCTGACCGCGACACCCGCCCGGCACTTCTGCGGCCGGGCCATCCGCAACACCCAGCACACCCTGTGGGCCTCCTGGGTCGTGGCCGGACCCGAGCACCGCGTCTACCACAGCGGCGACACCGGCTACTTCCCTGGATTCGCCGAGATCGGCGCCTCCTACGGCCCCTTCGACGCCACGATGGTGCAGATCGGCGCCTACAGCGAGTTCTGGCCGGACATCCACATGACGCCGGAGGAGGGCGTCCGCGCCCACGGCGACCTGCGTGGCGAACTGATGCTGCCGATCCACTGGGGCACCTTCAACCTCGCGCCGCACCCCTGGGAAGCGCCCGCGGAGGGCACCGTCGCCGCCGCCCTGGCCTCCGGCGCCCGGGTCGCCGTGCCCCGCCCCGGCGAGCCCTTCGAGCCCGCCGCCGGTCTGGCCCTCGACCCCTGGTGGCGGGCTGTCGCCAAGGGCGGCGAGGGCCGCGCCTGGCCCGCCCTCACCGACGGGAGCGGGACGGCCGCTCCGCAGGCGGACACCGCCACGGCATAACCGGCCTCCCCGGATGGACCGCCGACCCGGCCCGGTCCCGCGCCGTCCCGCGGGCCGGCCGGGTCAGCCGTCCAGGCCCCAGAACGATCCGCGCTTCATCGCTGCTCCTGACGTGGGTGCTCCTGACGGGGGTGGGGCCGCCGTACCCGGCCTGCGCCCCGGCGCGCCGCCGGACGGTGGGATCCGTCCGGCGGCGCCGCGGTCGGTGGTCCCCGGTCAGTGGTCGCCGGTCAGCGAGGAGAAGGTGAACGAGAAGGACGCGGGGGCGGCGTCCAGCCGGTACCGGGGGAGCACGCCGGGGCCGCAGGACTGACTGCCGATGCCCTGCTGCGCGTGGTCGAGGTTGACCCACAGGGTGTCGCCCGGCACGAGCGCGGTCGTGTGCGCGGCGGCGTCCAACTGCTCGGTCGTCCACGGACGGGCGGTGAACCAGAAGGGCGGCTCGCCCTCGACGGCCACTCCCGTGCCGTCCTCGCGGCGCAGCCGCACCCACCGCACGTCGGCGCGGGCTCCGTTCTCCTGCGGGCGGACGTAGGGCGTCTGCAGTGCCTCGACCGGCGCCGTGTGGCGGCCGATGCGGGACGCCGTGCGCGTGTCGGGGTAGGCCTCGCCCGGTCCGCCGCCGTACCACTCGGCCGACGTCAGGGTGGAGCACAGGCCGAGCCGGACGCCGAGCCGGGGCAGCGGCAGCGTCCACACGCCCTCGGGCGTGACGTCGACCTCCAGACGCAGCCGGTCGCCGTCGGCGGTCCAGCGGTAGACGGTGCGCAGCGCGAACCCCTTGGCGGCAGGGGCGACCCGGGTCCGCACGGTCAGGCCGCCGTCCTCCACCACGACCTCGTCGACGCGGTGCCGCATGCGGTGCAGCCCCGCCTCCCGCCACAACTGCCCGTAGCGCTCGTCGGGCTGCCAGGGAGCGCCCTCGTCGTTGTCGGTCGGGGCCCGCCACACGTCCAGCCGGGGACCGCGGACCGCGTAGCCGTCGATCAGGCGCAGCTCCCCGCCCGCCGCGTCGAACGTACCGGGACCGAGCAGCACGACACCTCCCTCGGCGGCCCGCGGCGAGTGCGGCGCGGAACCTCCCGCGGCGGCGCGCGCGGTGGACGGGACGAGCGCGGGCCACTGGCCCCAGGCCACCTCGTGCCCGGCCGCCGCCCACGGCATGTCCCGCTGCAGGACCGCCCTCACCTGCCAGAACGCCTCCCCGGCCAGGTCGGACGCGGCGGGCTCGGGCAGCTTCAGCTCGGTCGACTCGCCGGGTGCCAGCGGCGGCACGGCCAGGCAGTCCTGCGCCGCGGTGACCCCGTCGACCTCGTACGTCCAGGTGAAGCGCAGATGCGAAAGGTCCGCGGTGTCATGGGTGTTGGTGACGCGCACGGTGCCCGCGGCGGCATCGCCCTCGATGCGGACCGGTTCGATCACCTTCTTGTACTCGACGAGACCGGGTGACGGCGTGCGGTCGGGGAAGAGCAGCCCGTCGCACACGAAGTTGCCGTCGTGCATCTCCTCGCCGAAGTCGCCCCCGTACGCGTACCACCGGCGGCCGTCCGGGGTGCGGCGGGCGATGCCGTGGTCGATCCACTCCCACACGAAGCCGCCCTGCAGACGCTCGTGCGCCTCGAACAGCCGCTGGTACTCGGCGAGGCCGCCCGGCCCGTTGCCCATGGCGTGCGCGTACTCGCACAGGACGAAGGGCATCGCGCGGCGCCTGGCGTCCAGTTCCGGGTCGCCCCAGGGGAGCTCCTCGCGCCGGCCGATCAGCTCGACCTCGGCGTGGTCGGCGTACATCCGCGAGTACAGGTCGGTGTCGGCGCAGGACAGGTCGCCCTCGTAGTGGATCGGCCGGTCGGGGTCGCGCTCGCGGATGCGGCGGGCCATGGCGGACAGGCCGCGGCCGGTGCCGCACTCGTTGCCGAGCGACCAGACCACCACCGAGGGGTGGTTCTTGTCGCGCTCGACCATGCGGTCGGCGCGGTCCAGCAGCGCCGGGGTCCAGCGGTCGTCGTCCACGGGGTTGCCGGCCCAGCCGACCTCGCCGAAGCCGTGGGTCTCCAGATCGCACTCGTCGACGACCCACAGGCCCAGTTCGTCGCACATCTCCAGGAAGGCGGGGTGCGGCGGGTAGTGGCTGGTGCGGACGGCGTTGATGTTGTGACGCTTCATCAGGAGCACGTCCTCGCGCATCGTCGCGAGGTCCAGGGCCCGCCCGTGCGAGGGGTGGAACTCGTGCCGGTTGACGCCCCGGAAGAGGACGCGCCGGCCGTTCACCGTGAGGACGCCGTCCTCGACGGCGACGGTGCGGAAGCCGATCCGGAACGGGACGCGCTCGCCCTCGCCGGCCAGTTCTGCGGCGTACAGGCGCGGGACCTCCGCGCTCCACGGTTCGACGGGCAGCGTGACCGACGCGCCTGCGGCGATGTCGACGCCGAGCTCGGGCACGGTGACCCGGCACCCGGACGGGGCGTCGACGCGCAGCGTGCCCGCGCCGCGGGTGTGGTCGTACGCGGCGTGCACGAAGAAGTCGGGCACGCATCCCTCCGGCCGGTGCAGCAGCGTGACGTCGCGGAAGACGCCCGGCAGCCACCACATGTCCTGGTCCTCCAGGTAGCTGCCGGAGGACCACTGGTGGACGCGGACGGCCAGCACGTTGCCGACCGGGCGCAGCAGGTGCCCCACCGCGTATTCGGCGGGCAGCCGGCTGCCCTTGAAGACGCCCAGCTCCTCGCCGTTGAGCCAGATCCGCGCGCAGGACTCGATGCCCTCGAAGCGCAGGACGCATTCGCCGCCGGCCGGCCAGGTCTCCGGCAGCGCGAAGGCGAGGCGGTGGTCGCCCGTCGGGTTCTCGGTGGGGACGTGCGGCGGGTCGACGGGGAAGGGGTAGCGGGCGTTGGTGTACCAGGGCGCGCCATGGCCGTGCAGCGGCCAGTGGGAGGGCACCGGCAGCATGTCCCAGCGCGAGGCGTCGAAGTCCTGGCGGACGAAGGCGGTGTCCTCGGCTTCCGCGGCCGGGGACAGCCGGAACCGCCACAGGCCGTTCAGGCTCAGCCGCGCAGCGTCCGAGGCGGGGGTCCAGGCGCGCGGCGGCAGGGCGCCTCTGCCGGGGGAGAAGTCCTCGTAGTAAGGGAGTTCCGGTGCCCCGGGCGTCCGCGTGGACGCCTGCCGGGGCTGGGGCATGCTCATACGGCTCCTCGGTCGGCCCGGCGCGCCGGCCGGCGTACCGGGCTCGTGGACGGTGAGGGTGCGGGCCACCCGCTGACGAAGGTGATCATGGGCAGGGGCGCGGCGCCAGGAGGCGCCCCGGTACGCCGGGAGGGACCACGCCGGACGCCGTACGCCCGGGGCGCGCACCGTGCGGCGCGGGCCGGAACCGTACGGGTGTTCCGGCCGCGTCGGCACCGGCGGCCTCCCGCTGCGACGAGGGCGGCGGTGCACGGTCGCGGGCGGTGGCGGCCCGCCGTGCGGATGCCCAGGGACGTGCCCCTCATGGCGGCCCCCTGCGCCCCCTCGCCGACCGGCCTTCGCACCGGAAGGCTACGGCGGCGCGCGGGCCTTGCGCAGTCCCTTGCGGCAACCCGCGGGGGGAAGCCCGGGTGGCCGCCCGCGGGCCTCACCCCCCGGTGATCGCGCGGGCCAGCGCCTTGACGTCCGCCGGACGGGTCGTGTCCACCCGGTGCACCCGGCCCAGGGCGAGCGGCACCGCGCCCTGCACCCACAACCGCCAGTCCTCCTCCGGGAAACGCGTCACCTCGGTGTGGACCGGATGCCGCAGCGGGGCCCGATCACGGACCCTGCGGCGCGCCGTCTCCGCGGGTACCGCGCACCACACCTCGTGCACGTCGTCGGCCCCGGCGCGCGCGAGCCCCGCGGCCACCAGCGGTCGCGTGTGCGCGAGCCAGGGGCTCTCCAGCACCGCCCCCCTCGGCGCGTCCGCCAGCAGCGTCCACAGTGTCTCGGCGGCCGCGGCCCCCAGTGACCGGCTCCATTCCCGGGCGGGCCGGTCCGCCGGGCGCAGCGCCGCCAGGGTGTCGGCCAGCGTCTCCTTGACGGAGTCCTTGCTCAGCAGGGGGAGTTCCAGTTCGCGGGCGAGCGCCCGCGCGAGCGTCGTCTTCCCGGCACCGGGCAGACCGTTGACCAACACGGCTAACATGACGCGACCTTAACCACCGGCCGTGGCCGGAATGTCTCATCCCAGCCGACTTCGTCGACGTGTCGAGGGTGCCGCCGCCGTCGGCGGCGGTCCGCCGCGCCGCCCGTCCCCGCCCGTGGCAACGCGGTGGCGCCGGCCGCGAGGGCCGCGGGGCCGTGGCACGGGATGCCCCCACGGCACGCGGCCCGGGGGAAGCTGCCGGATCGTCCCGGCGACCCACGACGAGGAGGACGCTTCGGATTCTCCGCCTCCCGACGCACCGCAGGCGGGGGCGACTCCAGCGGCGGCCGGGGGCGAGCCGGCGTGCGGCCAGGGCCCAGGTGTATTGGTCGCGAGCGTTGCCGACACCGGGGCGGGCTTGATCAAGGCGAAGACCTCCGGTGCGGTGGAGCTGTCCAGGACTGCACCACACGGAGGTCTTCGTGTCCCACCGCGATGCCCGGCCGACCGTTCACGGCAGGCGGCTGCTGGTCGAGCGTGTCTGTGCGGGGCGCCCTGTCGCGCACCCGGCGGCCACCCACCCAACACCCGCGTGAACGACGCTGCGGGTCAATGCCCCTGGGCGGGCGGCGCCACCAGCGTCGCGGACTGCCCCGCGTCCTGCAGCGCGGCGGCGACAAAACCGCCGGCCTTCAACTCCTCGACCACCTCACGCAGGAACGCGACCGTCTCCGGCCGCCGCTTCCGGGTCGTGCCGACCGCCTGCCGGATCTCCATGAACCGCTCGTCGACCAGCCGCAGTCCGGGGTGGGCCGCGACGAAGCCGGTCATGGGCTGGCGGATGCCCGCAGCGACCTCCAGGCCCTCGGCGAGGAACACCTCCACTCCCTCCTCGCCGCGCACCACCGCGGCGTGCCGCAGGGTGCGGGTGAGGAAGAGGTCGTAGGCCGAGCCCCGTTTCACGCCGATGCGCACGCCCGGCCGGTCCACGTCGGCCGCCGTGCCGATTGACGAGTCCTGGGGCACGGCGTAGACACCCTCGATCACCACGTACGGAGCGGTGAAGGCCACGTCCGCCTCGCGGGCGGGCTCCACGGCCAGGAAGCAGAGGTCCGCCAGGCCCGTCGCCATCGCCTCGTAGGACGTGCGGGCCGCGTCGAAGCACAGGAACTCCACCGGCATGCCGAGCCGTGCCGCGACCTCCCGTGCGATGGCGACCGTCACGCCGCCGGGTTCCCGCTCGGTGCCGTGCGCCAGTACCGGATTGCCCAGGTTGATCGAGGCCCGCAGAACCCCGGTGGGGGCCAAGTCCTCGATGACGTCGGTCGTCGCGATGGTCATGGGGCCGAGTCTAGGAGTCCCCGCCGACAACGAGGCGGGTGAGGCGTACGCCCGCGGCCCCTTTCCTCAGGTCTCCACAGGCTCGCGGCGGCGTTGTCAGTACCCGCGCCTACAGTTCCGGTCACTTGATCAACCCGGTGCAGGGAGGCACACGATGGGGTGGGTGACGGCGGGCGACTACGAGGTCTCCCTCGACGACGGAAAGGTCGTCTGCCGCAACGCGGCCGGCCGGCGGCTGAAGTCCGTTCCGGGCAAACTGGCCGACGACCCCGCGGTGGTGGGGCTGCGCCAGCTCACCGAATGGCTGGACCGCCACGAACGGCAGTGCCTGGCCGACGTGGAGCGGTGGATGGTGCGCTCACTGCCGGTGCCGATCGCCGTCGTCGCGGCGGTGTGGCCCGACCCGGCCTGGCAGGCCGCCCTGCGGGACGTCGTCGTCACCGGTGCCGACGGGCAGGTCGCCGGCTTCCTGCGCGACGCCGGGACCGAGCGCGGGCTCGGGCTGGTGGACCTGGACGGAGACACCGTGCGCATCGCCCCCGAACTCGTGCGCATCCCGCACCCGGTGCTCTTGGACGACCTCGAGGACCTGCGCGAGTTCGCGGTCGAACTGGGCGTGGAGCAGCGGGCGCAGCAGCTCTTCCGCGAGGTCTGGCACCGCCCGGCGGACCTGGACCCCGAGGGCACCGTGGTCGAGGACTACGCGGGGGGCACGTTCAAGGAGCTGCGCTTCCTGCACGGCCGCGCCACCTCGCTCGGCTACCGGGTACGCGGAGGGCACGCCGTCTGTCCCGTCCTCGAGGACGGCCGGTCCGTCGAGGCCCGCATCTGGATCGGCGACTACGACGGCTGGAGCGAGACCGAGACCGGCCCCCTGTCCTGGACCGACAGCGCGGGACGCGCCCTGGGGCTCGGTCAGGTCGGCCCCGTCGCCTGGTCGGAAGGCATGCGCATGGCGGCCACCCTCTACGCGGGCCGCGACATCGAGGACGAGGAGCAGGCGGCATGAGCACCCACGACCGGAACAGCGTCACCGCGCTGCTGGACGCCGGAGCCGTCCTGCCCCTGGGCACCATCGCGGGCGAGGAGGCCGACACCCTCACCGTGCGCGGCTACACCCACCCCGTGCTCGACGGCCGCCGTGTCGTCCGGCTCGTCCCGGGCACCCTCGGGGAGGCGGAGGACCTGGCGCTGGACTTCCTCGGCCTGATCCGCGAGCCCGAGACACCCGAGGTCGGACAGGTGCGCCGGGAGACCCTCGGCTTCCCCGCCTGGGCCCTGGTCAACGACCCGGCCAACGGCCACCACGCGCTCGCCCTGGTCAAGGACATCGAACGGCTCGCGCGAATCGCCAAGTCCCGGGCCGGAGCCGCCAGGGACGGCTTCGAGGCCCTGGCCGAACGTCTCGGCCGCGCGGTGCCGCACTTCCTGCCCACCTTCCACGAGCAGGCCGCCCGGGTCTTCCTCCAGCACGAGAACACCACCTACGCCGCCGCCTTCTTCGGCAAGGCCCGTGCCGCCGAGCGCGTCCACGGCCTCACCGTCGACGAGGACCGCCAGCGCGCCGTGTTCCTGGAGTTCGCGTTCGCGGGCGCCCTCACCGTCAAGGCGCTCAAGGAGCACGTCAAGGACCTCGCGCTGCGCCTCGACCCGTCCGAGGCCTGGCGGCAGTTCCGCCAACTCGCCGTGGAGCGCTGCGCGGCCGGGATGCCGCCGTACGCCTCGCTGCCGCAGGACGCCCGCGCGCTGATCAAGGCCGCCGGGCTGAACCGGGTCACCGAGGAATGCGCCCTCGTCGCCGACCTGCTGGCCTCGCCCGCCGTCGTGCGCGCGCCCGGCTCCTTCTGGACCGCCTACCGGCCCACCCTGGTCGTGCTCGCCGAGCGGCAACCGGCGGTACGGGCACGGCTGCTGGAGATCATGCCGACCGGCCTGGGCCGCGACCCGGAGCACGACGAGTTCTGGCTCGCGCTGCTCGCCGAGACCGGCGCCGACACGCTGCTGACCGGGGAGGCCGGCGAGACCGCTGCGGCCGTCGACGCGGCGGACTGGCTGACCCGCTGGGCCACGCACCGCAAGCACGGCTCACCCAGCTCCGAACGCTCCGCGTCCACCCTCGCCCTGGTCGCCCGGATGGCTCCCCGGCTGCGCGCCGACGGACGTCCCGTCGACCTCTTCGCGGCCCGCTGGCGCGTCGGCGCCGAACTCGACCTGCTCGACCTGTGCGCGGCGGAGGGCGTTCCACTCACCGTCCCCGAGGCCCCCGGGAACGTCCACCTGCCGCTCGCGCCGTGGCTGCTCGACCGCGGTACCGGACGGCGCGACCTCGTGGCCTGCGGCGCCGACCCCCGCCTGCGGCGCCTGCTGCACCACGCGATCGGCCAACTCGGCGACCAGCGCACGCAGACGGCGGCGCTGGAGGCCCTGGCCGCGCACCCGGTGCTCAGCACCGTCCTGCACGCCTGGCTGGACGAGGCGGCCGAACGGTTCACCGGCGCCCGCGGCCTGCCCGCCTCGCGCGCCGCCCTCAGCCGCATGCGGTCCTTCCGGTCCGTCGCGGCACGCGTCAACCCCGGCGCCGTCGCCCGCGTCGCCGGCCACGACCTCGCTCCGCTGCTCGGCCGCACCCTGCGTGAGGGCATCCTCGACGAACTGGGCTGGCCGGCGCTCGAGGAGGCCATCGAACTCCTCGACGCCGCTGTCGCCGCGGCTCCCGGGGAGCACGCGCTCGGGATCGCCGAGGCCTGGCCCGCCCTCGTCCTCTCGCGCAAGCACAAGGTCGTGGTCGTCGGCCCCGACAAGGTGCTCCTCGAACACGACCTGCGTATCCCCGTCGAACTCGACCGCTGGCACCGGCCCGAGTTCCGCTACACCGACGGCGAACTCCTCGTGATGTGGCGGGAGGGCGACAAACAGCGCGGCTACTGGTCAGCCCGGCCCGCCGACATCTTCACCCTCGGCGGCGAGCCCCTTCCGACGTGGTGGCACGCGCAGGTCGGCGCGCCCTCGATCCCCCTCCCCGGCGGCGGCCGCGCCACCGGCGGCCGCACCCTGCACGCCGGTGACACGGTGGTGCCGCCGAGCCACCCGGTCCTCGGCGACGGCACCTCCTTCTGGCGCCAGGGCAAGCAGGGCCGCGAGCAGGTCTGGATGGAGTACGACCCGGTCACGGGCACCCACGGCCGCGCCTCGCTGCCCGCCTTCCTGCGCTCCGGCA
Source organism: Streptomyces sp. MI02-7b (assembly GCF_033793585.1). Taxonomy (NCBI): domain Bacteria; kingdom Bacillati; phylum Actinomycetota; class Actinomycetes; order Kitasatosporales; family Streptomycetaceae; genus Streptomyces; species Streptomyces sp. MI02-7b. The sequence goes on from NZ_JARAWX010000002.1 coordinate 136,960, forward strand.
TCCGCGAGGGCGCCCGGCTCCAGCAGGACGACTGCGAGGTCCTGCCGCTTCAACCCGGCCTGGAGACGTCACCCTTCGGCACCGACGGCACGGTCCTGGGGCGCTGGGTCCGCGTCGAGGGCGAGGGAAGCGAGGCGCGCTGCACCGCCGGCACGCCCGACGGCCGCATCGTCGGTTTCCCCCTCCTGAAGGCGGCGAGCCGTTCCCGGGCCGTCCCGCTCGGCGCGCTGCGCCTTCCCGGTGGCGCCGAGCCGGTCGTGGCGCACACCGGCCAGGCGGTGTCGCTCCACGTGGCCGGCGACACGACCGGTGCCGACGAACTCGCCACCTTCTCGGTGTGCGGGAACGGTGGGGAGTTCGCCGCCGGCACCCGGCTCGTCCCGCCGCTCCCCTTCTGGCACGCCCTGCGCCCGCGAGACGAGAAGGGCTCGGCCGTGCTGCGCGCCTTCACCGACGCGCAGGCCGCCGACGTGCTGAAGACCACGGCGAGCGCCCTCGCCGAACGCAGCGCGGAGGTGGCCCGCACCAAGGAGTACACCGGCCCCTCCGCCACCGCCGTGGCACGCGCCTGCGTGGCGCGGGCCCTTCCCGGGCTCGCCGAGAAGCGGCTGATCGAGGGAGTGAGCGCGCTGGTGCAGGGCGTCCTCCGCCACGTGGAGGGCGTGAACGGCTTCGTCGCACCCCCGACGGGGCGGACGGCGCAGTCACGCAGCCGTACCGAGGGCATGTTCGCCGACCACAGCCCCGAGCACGGCGACGACCACACCCTGCGCGGCGCCGTCGCCGGCATCGTCGACGACGGGTACTCGTGGTGGTCGCGCGACACACAGTGGGCCACGCTCCGGCAGATCCGCTCCGTCAACCACGTGCTGTCCGGTCGCCCCGCCGAGGGCAAGCCGCTCCCCGGCCGGGACAGGATCGGCGCCCTCGGCGGCGGATGGCACAGCGACGAGTGCACCGTCACCGGCATGGGACTGACCTGGCCGTCCGTCCTCGGTGCGCTGCGCGCGCTGGCCTTCCGCGCGGCGTCGCCCGCCGTCCCGGCGAAGGAGCGCGAGGCGCTGTGCCTGCTCTTCGAGGCGATCGCCGCGGGACGACTGGCGGCGCCCGGGGGCGGGCTCCGCGAGGTCGTCCTCGGGGAGAAGCACGAGACGCAGCAGCGAGTGGGGCAGGTCCTGCGCCGCGGTGACCGCACCGTGGTGATCCTCGCCTGCAAGAACGTCGACGGACAGCGTGAGCAGGTCCATTGGGCCGCCCTCGACCACGACCCCTCCGGAGCCTTCGGCGCCGTCGCCCACTTCACCGCGGAGGGGGAGAGCGACCGCACCCCCGACCTCCCGGCGGCGCGACTGGACGAAGTGATCCGGCTTCTGCGGGACAAGGGTGCGACGCCCTGGCGGGAGGGCGGCCCGGGGGAGCTCGTCGCGGCGACGGGCGGCGGCCTCGGCCCCGTACAGGCGGCGCTGCTGCTCGCCGGCATGCCCCAGGACCCGGACACCTCGGCACTGGCGGCCGTCGGGCTGAAGCCGCGTCAGAGGGAGTTCGGCGAGGGACTGCTGGCCTCGCTGGGCCAGGACGGCCAGACGGCCCTTGCCGGCGCCCTTCTGCCGGAGGAACCGGCTGAACTGTGGACCACCGGGCCCGACATCGCGGCGGCAGGCCGCGTCTGGGCCGAACGGCTCGGCGACTTCGTCCGCCTGCCGGAGGAGGTCGCCGGTGAACTCGCCGGCGTTCCGGCCGGGGCCGCCGAGGCGGTCCTCAATCCCGCCCGGACCCCCTGGCTCAGCCGCACCACCGTGCAGCGGCCCGACAAGGACGGCGACCTCGTTCCCCAGGACCCCCACGCGCTGCCCGGACGGCAGGACATCCCACGCTCCGTCGCCGCGCTGGCACAGCTCGCCTACGGCCTGCCCTACGGGCATCGGCTGCGCGCCGCGCTGCCCGGCGGCCTGGCCGCGCTGCGCCGCCGGCTCGCCGATCCCGGACTGCTCGTCGACGCCGACATCGAGTGGACGGCGAAGGGCGGCCCCACCGCCGTTCAGCTCCGCAAGGCCTACGGACTGCCCGCGACCGGCGGCGCCGACGCCCATGGCCTGACGCACGTCGGCGAGGCCCTGGTGCTGCGCCCCTGGTACGGCGACACCGAGACCGTGCTCGTCCGCCCGGCCGGGCTGACCGGGCCCGACGACGCCGTCTTCGGCCTCGTCGAGGGACTGGTGGGTCCGCACCGCGGCGGCGCCCTGCACGGCCTGCGGGCCGTTCTCGGTGACGGACTGGAGCGCGCGCTCGCCGCGGGCACCGGCCCCGATTCCCCGGCCGGCCATGCCCAGGACCCCACCTTCAGCGTGCCCGATCTCGTCGCCGAGGTCGCCGCCGCCCACGGCCTCGGTGAGGACGCGGCCGCGCTCTACCTGCAACTGCTCGCCCTGCCGGACCCCACGGACCGCAACTGCGCCCGCTGGACAGGCTGGAAGCCCGCGCGCATCAAGAAGGCCCGCACCGAACTCGCCGCGAGCGGCCTCGTCGTCGAGGCCCGCCGTCCGCGGGCCGGGCGCACTCTCTTCCTGCCCTGCGGCTGGCGCGACCTCAAGGCACCCGCCCTGCCGGTGGAGACCTGGAAGGAACGCCTCTACCCCGTCCGCGACCACGTCAGGACCGTCCCCCTGCTCCCGGTATCCGAACTGTTCACCGCCGCCTGGGACCGTGTCCGCGACGGCGACGCCCCCGCATTCGAAGAACTCACCACCCGCGCCACCCGGAAGGGCCGCCGCCGATGACCACCACCGCACCCCCCGCCGACACCACCGCGCCCGCGCGGCGGCAGGTCACTCCGCCCGAGGACCGGTACGCCACCGAGCTGGCCTTCCTCGCCGCCCACGACACCGGACCCCGCCCGCCCTCCTGGCGGCTCACCCCGCGTGCCGTCGTCACCTTCGTCATGGGCAGCGGTGGACAGCCGCTGAAGCTGCCGGAGGACGCCGTGGTGCCCGGCGACGTCCCGCGCCGGCTCGTGGTCGAGGGAAAGTTCGTCGGCGACCGCGCCCTGGTGGAGCGGTGCGTCGTGACGCTCGCGGGGGAGCGCGGGCTGCTGCTCGTCGGCGAGCCCGGTACCGCGAAGTCGATGCTCTCCGAGCTGCTGTCCGCCGCCGTCTGCGGCACCAGCGGCCTGGTCGTCCAGGGCACCGCCGGCACGACGGAGGACCAGCTCAAGTACGGCTGGAACTACGCCCTGCTGCTCGCCCAGGGACCCAGCCGGCAGGCGCTCGTCCCCTCGCCGGTCCTCACGGCCATGTCGCGCGGCGCCGTCGCCCGCGTCGAGGAGGTCACCCGCTGTCTTCCCGAGGTGCAGGACTCCCTGGTCTCCCTGCTCTCCGAGCGGCGCATCGCGATCCCCGAACTCGCCGGCGGCGAAGACGCCTTGGCGCACGCGGCACCCGGTTTCACCCTCATCGCCACCGCCAACCTGCGCGACAAGGGCGTCTCCGAGATGTCCGCCGCCCTCAAGCGCCGCTTCAACTTCGAGACCGTCGGCCCCATCGGCGACCTGGACGCCGAGACCGCGCTCGTGCGCAGCCAGTCCCGCGCCGCCGTCGAACGCGCCGGGGCGCCCTACCAGGTCGACGACGCCGTCCTGGAGGCCCTGGTCACCGCTTTCCGCGACCTGCGCGAGGGCCGCTCCGCCGAGGGGTGGGAGGTGGAGCGCCCCTCCACGGTGATGAGCACCGCCGAGGCCGTGTCGGTGGCGGGCGCGCTCGCCCTGGCCGCCGCGTACTTCCCCGGCGACCGCGACGTGCTCGGCCTGCTGCCCGGGCATCTGCTCGGCGTGGTGCGCAAGGACGACCCGGCCGACGCGGCACGGCTGCTCGGTTACTGGGACGGTCCCGTCCGGCGCCGCGCCGAGCAGGGCTCCCCGACCTGGCGCACCCTGTGGGAACTGCGCACCGTGCTGGAGGGATGACGGCCGTGTCCCGGACCCCCGACGCCGCCCTCGCGGCGTTCACGGACACGGCGGCGCCGTACCTCGTCGGCGTGCGCCACCACGCGCCGTCGCTCGCGGCCGCCGTGCCCGCCCTGCTGGACGACGCGAAGCCGGACGTCCTGCTCGTCGAACTCCCGGGCGAGATGCAGGAATGGCTGCCCTGGCTCGCCCACGAGGAGACCCGGGCACCCGTCGCCCTCGCCGCCGCCCCCGGCGACGGAGCGGGCGGCGGGCCGGCCTTCTACCCCTTCGCCGACTTCTCGCCCGAGCTGGCCGCCGTGCGCTGGGCGGCCCGGCACGGCGTCCCTGCCGTGGCCTGCGACCTGCCGCTCGCCGATCGCGCGTGGGCCGCCGGCCGGGAAGCGCCGGGAACGGCGGGGGAGTCCGGGCCCGGACTCCACGCGGCCCTGCGCGACCGCGTCACCGGCCGCCCCGGGGACGACCTGTGGGACCGCCTCGTGGAGGCCACCGCCCCCGGTTCACCGCCCGAGGCGCTGCGCCGTGCCGCTCTGCTGACCGGATGGGCCCTGCGCGAGGACGCGGCGGCCTCCGGCGGTGTCCCCGCACTCGACCTGCGGCGCGAGGCGTGGATGCGGTCCCGCCTCGCGGAGGCCACGTCCGGCGGGGCCCGCGCGGCCGTCGTCGTCGGCGCCTTCCACGCCCCGGCGCTGCTGCCGGCTGCGACCACCGGGAGCGCGTCCGCGACCGGCGAGGACTCCGGGACCGCGGCGCGCGAGGACGACCGCCCCTGGACGACCTCCCTCATCCCGTACACCTATGCGCTGCTGGACGAGCGCTCCGGCTATCCCGCGGGCATCCGCGACCCGGAATGGCAGCACCTCGTCCTCGACACGGCCGGCGACCCCGACGCCCTCGAGAACGCGCTGATCCGCACGGCGGTCCGGGTCTGTGCCGAACTGCGGGCACTGGGCCACCCGTCGGGTCCCGCCGACGCCCGGGAGATCGGCCGGCTCGCCGGCGACCTCGCACGGCTGCGCGGACTGCCGGCCGCCGGGCGGGGCGAACTCGTCGAGGCCGTGCAGACCGTGCTCGCGCAGGGCGAACCGTACGGGCGGGGACGAGCGGTCGCGCGGGCCATGGAGCGCGTCCTCGTGGGCAGCCGGAGCGGGCGGCCCGCCCCCGGCGCCCCGCGCAGCGGACTCGCCCCCGCGGTGGAGGCCGAGGCCGCCGCGCTCGGACTGCCGGGACCGGAGCCCGCGACGGCGGCCACCGACGCCCGGGACCTGCGGCTCGACCCACTCCGCTCCGACCTCGACCGCCGGCGCGAACTGCTGCTGCGACGACTGGCGGTGTGCGGTGTGCCGTACGCCGAGCCGAGGGACGTCAGCGGCGTCGGAGGAGCCGACGCCCTCACCACCCGCTGGCAGGTGCGCTGGACACCGGCGACCGCCGCGATGCTCACGGCCGCCGGCACCCGCGGGGTCACCGCGGCGCAGGCCGCCGAGGGCGTGCTCCGCGAGCGCCGCCGCTCGGAGACGGAGGAGGGCGGCCCCACCGCGGCCCAGACGCTGCGCGGGCTCGCGGAGGCCGCCGAGTGCGGGCTGCCCGTACTCGCCGACGAACGGCTGGCCGAGGCGGCGGACGTCCTCCCCGGCACCGGCACCCTGCCCGAACTCCTCGGCGGCCTGGGGCTGCTGGACCGCGTGCGCGCCGGGCACGTCGCCGGCCTCGGTCCCGACGAGGACCGCACGGCCCGCGCGGAAGCCGTCGCCGGCCTGCTGACGGCGGCCGCGGTGCGCCAGGCCGACGGTCTCACCGGTTCCGAGGATCCCGCCGACGCCCACGCACTGCTCGAACTCGCCCATCGCGCCGACCGGTTCGGCGGTATCCGGCTCGCCGACGCGCTGGCGCGCCTCGCGGCCGGAGGATCGCCCCTGATGCGCGGCGCCGCCGGTGCCGTCCGGGTGCTCCTGGGCCACGAGCCCGCGCACGACCTCGGCGCCCGGGTCGCCTCCTGGCTCGACGGGGCGACCGACCCGCCCTCGCGCGCCGCCCTCAGCGCCCGCCTCACCGGCCTGCTCACCGCGGCCGGCCCGCTCCTGGAAGCCGCCGCCCCGGCGCTCGAACCGCTGCTTGACCGGGTCGCCGACCTCCCCGACCGCGCCTTCCTCGACCGGCTCCCCGCCCTCCGTGGCGGCTTCGACACCCTCAGCCCCGCCGCCCGCGACCGGCTCCTGACGGCGGTCGAGGAACGCCTCGACACCAGCGGCATCGCCGACACCGCGGGAGCGGACCCCCTGGCCCTCGCCGCGTGGACCCGCGCCAACCTCACCGCCCGCGCCACTTTGCAACGCCTGGGCCTGCTCCCTCCGCGTGACGAGCCGGCGCCGGAGCGGGCGGCGCGCGACGCGGTGCCGGGTGCGCGTGATTGCGCACCCCGTACGACGGACGACCCCTCGGGACGCACCATCGGCGCCGCGGACCGCTGGCGGCTCGTGCTCGGCCGCCGGGCGGAGCGGCTACCGCGCGGCGCGGCGGCCCTGGCCACCGCCCTGGACGAGCTGTACGGCCGGGGCCGTGGCGAAGGGAGCCGCGGCGACATGGCGCCCGGCAACGGCGGCGGCCGGGAGGCGGCCTACCCCGGGGTGCGCGAATGGTCGGAGGAACTGGCCGTGCTGTTCGGGCCGGGCATCCGTGAGGAAGTACTCGCCGCGGCGGCCGCGTCGGGCCGCAAGGACGCCCTCACGGAACTCGACCCGGACAGCGTGCGCCCCTCGGTGGAGCTGCTGCGCACCGTGCTCGCGCACGCCGGAGGGCTGCCCGAGGCACGGCTGGCGGCCCTCCGGCCCCTCGTCCGCCGCCTCGTCGAAGCCCTGACGCGGCAGCTCGCCACGCGCCTGCGCCCCGCGCTGCACGGCGCCGTCGTCCCCCGTCCCAGCCGGCGGCCGTGCGGCGGTCTCGACCTGCCGCGCACCCTGCGGGCGAACCTCGCGACCGCCCGCCGCGCCCCCGACGGCACGGTCCAGGTCGTCCCCGAGCGCCCGGTGTTCCATACCCGGGCCAGACGCGCCGCGGACTGGCGGCTGATCCTCGTCACGGACGTCTCCGGGTCCATGGAGGCGTCGACGATCTGGGCGGCGCTGACCGCGTCCGTGCTCGCCGGGGTGCGGACCCTGTCGACGCACTTCCTGGCCTTCTCCACCGAGGTGATCGACCTCACCGACCACGTCACGGACCCGTTGTCCCTGCTGCTGGAGGTCAGCGTCGGCGGCGGCACCCACATCGCGGCCGGACTGCGCCACGCGCGCGAGTTGGTGACCGTGCCGTCGCGCACGCTCGTCGTGGTCGTCAGCGACTTCGAGGAGGGCTACCCGGTCGGCGGACTGCTCGCCGAGGTCCGGGCGCTCGTCGGCGCCGGCTGTCACGTGCTGGGCTGCGCGAGCCTCGACGACACGGGACGCCCCCGCTACTCCACCGGTGTCGCCGGACAGCTCGTCGCCGCGGGCATGCCCGTGGCCGCCCTCAGCCCCCTCGAACTCGCCCGCTGGGTGGGGGAGAAGATCACATGAACCCGAACCTGCCCCCGGTCGCGCCCGCCGTCACCGCCGCACTCGTCACGGCACTCTCGCCCCGGCTGCGCAAACGCCTCGACGCGGCCGCCGCCAAGCTGGCCGGCCGCCCGGTCGTCCGAGACGGCGACACCGTGCGCGTCGCGATCGACGACGACACCGACCTCGAACTGCACGCCCCCGGCGGCACGGTGACGAGCACCGGGGCCATCCGCTGCGGGTGCCTGCTCGCCCCGGACTGTCTGCACCGGGCCTCCGCCGCCTCCGCCGCGCCGGTCGCAGAACCCGACGCCGGTGACACGGAGCCGGTGGGCGCCGAGCCGGACGGGGTCGCCGCACCGCCCGAGGCGGCGGAGACCGCCACCCCGCAGCAGTGCGCCGCCGCCGGCGCCGTGCGCGGCGCGGCCGCCGCCGTCCTCGAGGCGGGCGTCGACGGCGCCGGCGCCGTGCCCCAGGCGGAGTTGCTGCGGGCGGCGCACACGGCCCGGATCGCCGGCCTGCCCCGGATCGCCTCGGCCGCCGTCTCCGTCGTCACGCGGCTGCGTGCCGCCCGCTCCGGCGACCCGGCCCACCGCCTGGCCGACCTGGTCGAGGCACTGCGCGAACTGCTCGGCCCCGCGCACCGCGTGCCTCACGCCGCGGGCCCCGAACTGGCCGCCGTGCGCGGCACCGCACGGCAGCCCTACAGCCCGGACGGCTCCTTGCGGGTGTACGGCCTGTTCTCCGAACCCGTGCTCACCGCGAGCGGCCACGCGGGCGCCGTCACATGGACGGCCGACGCAGACGGCCGGCTCCACACCGTCTCCGACGTCCTCCCCGGCGGACCGGGAAGGGCCACCGGCGCCGCCGACCGCAGCGTCCGCATCGGCGACACCGCCCTGACGCACCGCGAGTTGTCCCGCGCGGGACTCGCCGTGTCCGGCGCCACGGTCTCGCCCACCGGCCGTCTCGGCGCGGGCGCCGGGGTGCGTGCGGTACGGGCCTCCGGCGCGTCCTGGACCGGCGAACCGCTGGACCGCCTGTGGTCCGTACCCGTCGCCGACCAGGCCGCCCGCGCCCTGGCCACGGGCGACGGCCTGCTCTTCCTCGACGTCACCCTCACCGGTACCGTGCGCGAGTCCGGCGGGGACTGCCTGCTCGCCGACTGCGACGGCCTGACGATCCGGCTCACCGCCGCCCACGACCACCCCGCCCTGCCGTACCGGGACAATCTGCGGCTCCTTGCCGCCGCCCCCGGCCTCCGCCTGCGCGTCGTCGTCCGTCTCGACCCGGCACCGCATGCTCGCGCCCGGCTGCTCGCCCTGAGCCATCCCACGGACCCGGAGACACGACTCGACGCCGGCCTCGACCGCCTTCAACGTGCCGACCTGCCCCCGTCCGGGCTGCCCGCGGGCGCCGCCGCCCCTCTCGCCGCCTCCGACGACGCGCCCCTGCACCTGCTGCACCGCCGCGTCCAGCAGGCGGTGTCCGGCGGCCGCCGCGTGGTCGCCCTCCCCTCCACCGTCCCCGCCGACACCCACCGCCTGCGCCGCGCCGGGCTCGCCACCGCGGCCGACCTTCTCGCCGACCTCCACGCCCGAGCGGCCACCCGCGACCGCGACGCCTTCGGCCGCCTCCTCCCCACCGACCCCGTCCACTTCGCCCACGCCTGGCTCGCCGCCGCCACCTACACCGCCGAGGTCGACCGCGCGCTCTGTGCGGCCGCCTGGGGCACCGACGTTCCTGAGTGAGCCGGTGATCCACCCCGCTCCGGCCTCGCGCCGGGCCATGGCCTTGCCCCGTGGGTGGAGGCCGGGAATGCTGGGCCGATGCCGGGGCAGCGCAGGAGGAGACGTCAGCGGCGCGACGAGAGGGAGCGGGCCGCCGCACGGTTCGCGCCGGAGACGGGCCACTGGGAAGTGCTCTTCGAGACCCATGACGCGTCGGAGTGGCGTGCGCACATGCGCCGTCTGCGATCGTCCGGCACGCGGATCGACTGGACGGCGGTGCGGATGGACACGTTGTGCGGCCGCCTGGTCCATCCGACCGTCTACCGGCTGAGCCTCTTCGTGCCGGACGCCGACCGCGATCCGCGCCAGGGGCCCGCCGGCAGCTGATCCTTGCGATCGTCCGACAAGCCGGGGGGTCGCGTCGCGCCCGGAGCGGCCCCTTGAGTTCCGGCCGTCTTCCCCGTCATGCCTGAGCGGGGCGAGTGCGGTCGCCAACGGGGCCTGTTTCCACCCGACTTCGGGCCGCGTCGGGCCAAGGATCCACGTCCCGCCGCCGGAACGGGCCGTGCGCGGGCGCGTTTCCGGCGCCCTCCTGCGACGGCCGGCGGAGCCCCGCCGGCCGCACGGTCCGCCCCGGTACCAGCCCCGGTACCAGCCCCGGATCCGCGCGTGGAGCCGCCCCGGGCGCGCGCGGCCCCGTTTGGCGCGATCCGTTCGCCCGGGCGTGTGGTTCACGTGTGCATCGAGGGCCCTGTGTTGACAGGTATTCAGCTGAGGCGTTTCACTCAAGCCCGCTGGCAACGTTGTCAGGAGCCGGACAACGTTGTCGTGCGTCGAGCGAGTGCGGCGCACCCTCAGTCATCCGTGAAGACGACCCGGTTGTGGAGGCACGTGATGGCAAGACCCTGGCGCGACCTGCTGATCCTCAGGCCCCATCTCCCGCGCGTACGGCGCCTGCGCGTTCCGCTGGCGGCGGTCGCCGTCCTGAGCCTCGCGGCCGGACCGCTGCAGGCGGCCTCCGCCGCGGCACCCGCCGCTGACGTCCCCTGGGTCGACGACCCGGCGTCGTTGGTCAATCCGATCATCGGAACATCGGGTGCCGTGGACACCTTCCCCGGTCCCGACATGCCCTTCGGCATGCTCCAGTGGGGGCCGGACACGACCCCGGACCGCCCCTCCGGCGGCGGTTACGAGTACGACGACAAGAAGATCTCGGGCTACAGCCTCACGCACATCTCGGGCCCCGGCTGCCCCGCCGCCGGTGACGTGCCCGTACTCCCCGTCGCCGGGTCCCTCACCGGCGACCTGAGCGCCACCTCGACCGGCTTCAGCCACGCCAACGAGCGGGCGGAGGCCGGCTACTACCGGCTGACCGACGACGCGGGCATCACCACGGAGCTGACCAGCACCACCCGCGCCGGGCTCGCCACCTTCACCTTCCCGGGCAGTGCCGACTCGCACCTGCTGCTCAAGCTCAGCGGCGGTGCCACGCAGATCGACAACACCCGCGCCCAGGTGGTCAACGACCACGAGGTGTCGGGCGCGGTGAGCAGCGGCCACTTCTGCGGCGCCGACAACACCTACACGCTGCACTTCCGCATGACCTTCGACCGGCCCTTCACCAGCAGCGGCACCTGGGTCGGCTCCTCGGTCAACCCCCAGGCGAAGTCGCTGCGCCTCGGCGCCCCGGAGCAGCCGCTCGCGCCCCCGGCGACCCGCGGTCCGCAGAAGGAACGGCACTTCACCGTGCCGGGCCGCCCCGGACCCCGCGCCGGCCACGGCCCCGGCGGCGACTCCGCGAAGGGTTCGGAGACCGGTGGTGCCACCCCGAGTGCGGGCACCCGCGCGAAGCCCCCGGTCACCGGCGCCAACGGCATGTACCTGACCTTCGACACCACCACGCAGAAGGCCGTGAAGGCCAAGGTGGCGATCTCGTACACCAGCGACGCCAACGCGGGGAAGAACCTGACCTCCGAGATCCCGGGCTGGAACTTCGCCGGCGTCCGGCAGGCCAACCACGACGCGTGGAACAAGATCCTCGGCCGGCTGCGGATCGGCGGCGGGAGCCACGACCAGCAGGTGCAGTTCTACACCGCGCTGTACCACTCGCTCCTGCACCCCAACGTCTTCTCGGACGTCAACGGCGAGTACGCCGGCATGGACGGCGAGGTGCACACCGTCCGCAAGGGCCACGCCCAGTACGCCAACTACTCCGGCTGGGACACCTACCGCTCCCAGACGCAGCTGATGGCCGTCGTCGCGCCGGACGTCACCAGCGACGTCGTCACCTCCATGGTCAACGGCTTCGACCAGACCGGGCTGTTCCCCAAGTGGGCGCAGAACAACGGCGAGAGCTACGTCATGGTCGGTGACCCGGCCGCCGGGATCATCGCCGGCGCGTACGCCTTCGGGGCCCGCGACTTCGACGCCCCCGGCGCACTGGACTCCCTCGTCCACCAGGCCACCCACCCCAACAACGACCGCCCCGGCCAGACGGTCCGCGACGCCAAGGGCTACCTGCCCATCGACGGCAGCGACTGGGGCTGCTGCAACTTCTACGGCCCGGTGTCGACGCAACTCGAGTACGACAGCGCCGACTACGCCATCGCCGCCCTCGCCACGTCCCTCGGCGAGAACGGCGTCCACCGCACCTTCGCCACCCGCGCCCAGGACTGGCAGAACGTCTTCAACGTGCGCACCGGCTACGTCCAGGCCCGCACCGCCTCCGGCGCCTTCGCCACCGGCTTCGCGCCGGGCACCTCCAACGGCTTCGTCGAGGGCACCTCGGCGCAGTACACCCCGATGATCCCGTTCAACCTGAAGGCGCTGATCGCGGCGCGCGGCGGCGCGGACGCCTACGACGCCTACCTCGACAGCCTCCTGTCGGACATCGCCCACCCCGGCGGCACCAACGCCGACCTCAGCAACGAGCCGAGCGTGGAGATCCCCTGGGAGTACTCCTACCTCGGCCGTCCCTGGAAGACGCAGGCCGCCGTCCGCGAGGCCCAGCAGAAGCTGTACTTCAACGCGCCCGTGGGGCAGTTCGGCAACGACGACCTGGGTGCGATGAGCTCCTGGTACGTCTGGTCCGAGCTGGGCATGTACCCGCAGACGCCGGGCACCGACACCCTGGTGCTGGGCAGCCCGGTCTTCCCCAAGGCGCAGATCCGCCTCGGCGGCGGCCGAACGGTGAAGATCAACGCCCCGCAGGCCGCCACGGACGCACCGTACGTGCAGTCGCTGCGGGTCGACGGCACGGCGCACAACGCCGCCTGGCTGCCGTTCGCCGACCTGAGCGAGGGCGCCACGCTCGACTTCACCCTCGGTACCAGCCCCAACACCTCGTGGGCGTCGGCGCCTTCCGCGGCCCCGCCGTCGGACGCCACCGGCCAGCGGACCGTGCTGGCGGGCTCCGGCCCGTCCGGCGCCGGCCTGGTGCTCGCCCCCGGCGGCAGCGGCACCGGCACGCTCGACCTGGCCAACATCGGCTCCAAGGAAGAAGTGGTGCGCTGGACCGCGCAGGTGCCGTCCGGGGTCTCCCTGGACGCCGACTCGGGCTCGCTCACCCTGGGGGCGGGGGCGAAGGAGTCCCACCCGGTGACGGTGACCGGCGGCAGCGGGGAGGGCACGTACGACATCGTCTTCTCGCTGAGCACCGCGTCCGGCAGTGACCTCGGCACCACGGTGCTGCACGTCGCCGTCGCCGCACCGGGCGCCCTGTGGCCGTACTACACCAATGAGGGTGTCCACCCCGACGGCAGCCAGTACAACGGCGGTTTCGACGGCGGCGGCTGGGCGTACTCGAAGGAGGCGCTGGCCGCGGCCGGCGTCCAGGGCGGCAGCACGGTGACCGCCGACGGCATCACCTACACCTGGCCCGGCACCACGGCCGGGCAGCCCGACAACATCGAGGCCTCCGGGCAGACCGTCCCGCTGAACGCGCCCGCGGGGACGGTGTCCGTCGGCCTGCTGGGGTCGGCGACCAACGCCTCGTCCGCCGGCGCGACCGGCACCTTCACCGTCACCTACGCCGACGGCAGCACGGCGCAGATCCGCTCCGGCTTCTCCGACTGGACGCTGGGCGGCGGCGGGGGCAAGCCGATCCCGGGCAACACCACGGCCGTCACGACGGCCTACCGCAACACCGGGAGCGGCAAGCAGGACAAGGTGGCCACCTATGTGTTCGCCGTGAAGCTGCCCGTGGACGCCGCCAAGCGCGTCGCGAGCATCACCCTGCCGGCGACCGCCGACGGCACGGCGCACGTGTTCGCCTTCGGGTACGGGAGCTGACACCGCGTCCGGGTGGCGGTGCCCCGCGGGGCACCGCCACCCGGACGCACACCCGGACGGCTCAGGACACGACGTCCTTGCCCCGGAACCCGCGGTAGGCCAGGGCGAGGAAGACCACCGCGAACGAGACCGACACCGACACTCCCTTGAGCATCCCGGCCCACTCCAGCCGGGGCTGCAGCGCGTCGAACCACGCGTACTGCCAGTGCGTCGGCAGGACGCTGCGCAGGGAGCCCAGGGCCGTGATCGCGTCGAGGATGTTCGACAGGATCGCGACCCCGACCGCCCCGCCGACCGCCCCCAGCGGGGCGTCGGTGACCGTCGACAGCCAGAAGGCGAAGCCCGCGACGGCCAGTTGGCAGGCGAAGACGTACAGTGCCGCGATCGCCAGGCGCCCGGCCGCGGTGCCCGGCGGCAGCGAGCCTGCCGAGGTGAGTTCCATGTCGTGCCAGCCGTAGGCGAGGGTGCCGACCCCCAAGGAGACCGCCGGCAGGGCGAGCACCGCGACCGCGCTGAAGACCAGCGAGACCAGCACCTTGCTGGTGAGCAGACGGGCCCGGGGCACGGGCGCGGCCAGCAGGTAGCGCAGCGAGGACCAGCTCGCCTCGGAGGCGATGGTGTCCCCGAAGAAGAGCGCGACGGGGATCGTCACCAGGAACCCGGACGAGACGAAGAGCACCGCCAGCGCGAAGTTGACCCCGGAGGCCGTGGCCACGTCGATCATCGTCGGCACCGAGTCCCGGCCGCTGGGCGTGCCGCCGATGGCGAACGCGGCCCAGACGACGACGGGCAGGCCCAGGACGACGGCGAGCGCGACCAGCGTGCGCCGCCGCAGGAGCTGCCGTACCGCCTCCACGCGGAAGGGCAGGGTGCGGGCCGGGCGGTACCCCGGCGCGACCTCCGCGGCGCCCTCTGTGCCCGCCGGGATCGCGGTGCCCGCCGGGCTCGCGCCGTCCGCGGTGTCCACAGTGTCCAAGGGGCCGGTCATGCGGACTCTCCGATCAGGGTCAGGAACGCGTCCTCCAGGCGCCGGTGCGGCCCGACCCGCTCCACCGGCACGTCCAGCCGCAGCAGTTCGGTCAGCAGCTCGGGCACGGTCGTCGTGCCGGGCCGCACCAGCAGCCCGTCCTCCACGGACTCGGCCGCCGCGATCCCCGGCAGCGCGGCGAGCTTCGCGGCGACGGCCTCGCGGGCCCCCTCCGGCATCCTGGGGGCGCCGACGAGCAGCACCTCGCCGCCGCCGGAGATCTCGCCGACCGGGCCGGCCGCGATCAGCCGTCCCTTGTCCATCACCACGAGGTGCGTGCAGCTCTGCTCGACCTCCGACAGCAGGTGGCTGGAGACGATGACGGTGCGCCCGGCGGCCGCGTAGCGCCGTACGACGTCGCGCATCTCGCGGATCTGCGGCGGGTCCAGGCCGTTGGTCGGTTCGTCGAGGATCAGCAGGTCGGGCAGGCCCAGCATGGCCTGAGCGATGGCGAGCCGCTGCCGCATGCCCTGCGAGTAGGTCCGCACGGCGCGTTCCAGGGCCTCGCCGAGACCGGCGATCTCCAGCGCCTCCTCCACATGGGCGTCGGCGGCCGGGCGGCCCGTGGCCCGCCAGTACAGCTCGAGGTTGGCCCGCCCGGTCAGGTGCGGCAGGAAGCCCGCGCCCTCCACGAACGCGCCGACCCGCGACAGGACGGGCGCGCCGGGCCGGATCGCCTGCCCGAAGACCCGGATGCCGCCCGCGTCGGGCCGGATCAGGCCCATCATCATCCGCATCGTCGTGGTCTTGCCCGCGCCGTTGGGGCCGAGCAGCCCGAGCACCTGGCCGCGCTCCACGCGGAAGGACAGCTCCCGCACCGCGTAGCGGTCGGCCGCGCCCTTGTACCGCTTGGAGAGCCCGGAGATCTCCAACGGCACGCCGGCGAGCGCGGGATCGGGGGCCTGCCGCACAGTGCCCGCCCGCCGCCGCCCGGTCAGCAGCAGCGCCGCGGCCAGCGCGAGCGCGGCGAGGGGCAGTACCCACACCCAGGCGGGCAGCCCGCCCTGGTCCGTGGTCAGGGCCGGGTCGACGGGCACGGTCAGCGCGGCGCCCGCGGGCAGCGACACGCGGTACGTCGCGGGCCGCACCGGGGAGGAGTAGCCGAGGTCGGTGCTGGACAGCACCAGCCGCAGCCGGTGCCCCGCGGCGAACTCGTGGTCCACGGCGGGCAGCCTGACCGGCACGATGCCCTTGCCGTCCGCGCGCAAGGGCGCGACCAGTTGGTGCGGCAGCGACTCGGCGCCGCCCGGCCCCACGTCGTACAGCTTCGCGAAGAGCACCGCGCCGTCGGGGGCGTCGGTGCGTACGTCCACCCGCACGCTCGCGGCGCCCGTCAGCCGCAGCGGGGCGCGCAGCGGCGCGGAGTCGAAGGCGGCGCGCTGACCGGGGAAGTCCAGCGACAGGGACAGGCCCTGGCCGAGGTCGGAGAGCTGCGACAGCGCGCCGACGCCGGGCACCGCCGAGATGGCGGGCGGGTTGCCGCCGGCCGGGTTGGCCACCGACTGGGCGCCGCCGGTGAGGGCGACCCGGCGGGTCCGCGTGCCGTCGAGCCCGGGATAGGCGGGCGCGTCGGCGCCGCGCTTGATCGCCCGGCCGTCGGTGGTGTCCACGCCGCCGGCCCGGGTGACGCGGAAGGCGGGGCCGGTGCCGACGCCGGCGTCCTTCTTCAGGTAGTGGTCGAACCAGGCCGTGATCCGGCCCTCGACCCGGTCGGTCTCCTGGTCGCCGCCGTCGTGTCCGCCGGAGAACCAGTCGACGGCGACCGGCGCGCCGCTCGCCGCGACCGCCCGGGCGATGGCGTCGCCCTGGTCCAGCGGGAAGAGCGAGTCGTTCTGGCCCTGGACGACCAGGGTGGGCACCTTGATGCTCGCGGCGACCGACGAGGGGCTGGAGCGCTCCAGCAACTGCCGGGTGGCGGCGTCCTCCCGCCCCGATACCGCCGAGCGGTCGTACATCGCGCACAGTTGGGCGGTGAAGCCGCACTTCGCCCCGTCCGCGCCGGTGGAGAAGAAGATCCCGGCCCACAGCTTCTTGAACACGCCGCCCGGGAACAGGGCGTCGGACAGGTTCCACCAGGTGATGGCGGGAGCGATGGCGTCGACCCGCCGGTCGTGGCCCGCGGCGAGCAGCGAGACGGCGCCGCCGTACGAGGCGCCGGTGACACCGACCCGCGGGTCGTCGGGACCGTCGCTCAGCACCTCGGGGCGCCTGCCCAGCCAGTCGATCAGCCGCGAGACGTCGGCGACCTCGGCGTCGGGGGAGTCGAGCCCGATGCGGCCGCCGGACCGGCCGAAGCCGCGCGCCGACCAGGTCAGCACCGCGTAGCCGTGCCGGGCCAGGTCCTCGGCCTGCGGCCGGACGTCGTCCTTGCTGCCGCCGAAGCCGTGCGCGAGCAGGACGGCGGGCCGCGGCGTACCGCCCCCGGAGGTGAAGTACGACGCGTCGATGCGCACCGTCCGCGCGCTGCCGGGGGATTCCGGGAGGGAGAACACCCGGTCCTCGCGGTGGACGGCCGCCGGGCCGTCGGCCGCGGCCAGCGTCACCGCCCCGCCGCCGGCCAGCAGGGCGAGCGCGGCCACCCCGGCGGCGAGACGCCGCCGGGTACGCAGGGGCCTGGGCAGGGCCAATCGCATGCGGTGATCCTCGGGTGGGAAGGGCACGTGCGCCGGCGGAGTTCCGGTGCCTTCCACTATGCATTCCGGTGATCACCCGCGACGTCCGTCTCAGGCACCGGATCGCCGTACTCCACCGGGAGTACGGTGGCGACCGTGCCTCTGGACCGCCTCGCCACCGCGCCCCTGCCCCGCCTCGGACTCGGCCTCGCCGCCGTCGGAAGGCCCGGCTACATCAATCTGCACCGGGATGCCGACCTGCCCGCCGACCGCACCGTCGACGCGATGCGCGACCGGGCCCACGAGGTGCTCGACACCGCGTACGCCGCCGGGATGCGCTACTTCGACGCGGCCCGCTCCTACGGCCGCGCGGAGGAGTTCCTCGCCGGCTGGCTCGCCGCCCGCCCCGAGGTCAACGACGTGGTGGTCGGCAGCAAGTGGGGCTACACCTACACCGCGGACTGGCGCTCCGACGCGAAGGTGCACGAGGTCAAGGACCATGCCGCGGCCACCTACGACCGGCAGATCGTGGAGACCCGGGCCCTGCTCGGCGACCGGCTCGACCTCTACCAGATCCACTCCGTCACCCCGGACAGCCCGGCGCTGGCCGACCGCGCCCTCCACGAGCGCCTCGCCGCCCTCGCCGCCGAGGGCGTCGCCGTCGGCTTCTCGACCAGCGGTGCGCTGCAGGCCGAGGCCATCCGCAGGGCCATGGAGGTGACGGTCGACGGGCAACGGCTCTTCACGGCCGTGCAGGCCACGTACAACCTGCTCGAACCCTCCGCGGGACCGGCCCTCGCCGAGGCCCACGCCGCGGGCCTGACGGTCATCGTCAAGGAGGGCATGGCCAACGGCCGCCTGGCCCAGGCGGAGCCCGGCTCGGTCCTCGCCGAGGTCGCCGGCGGGGCGGGCGCCACCCCGGACGCCGTCGCCCTCGCCGCGATCCTGCACCGCCCCTGGGCGGACGTCGTGCTGTCCGGTGCGGCCACGGGCGCCCAGGTGGAGTCCAACGCCGCCGCAGTCGTCCACCTGAGCGCGGAACGCCTCGCCCGCCTCACCGCCCTCGCCGAACCGGCCCCGGTCTACTGGCGGGAGCGCTCCGCCCTGCCCTGGACCTGATCCCGCCGGCCGGGACCTGCCTGACCCTCAGCGCGCCGCGGCCGTCACGGCGCCCGCCCGCGCGCCCGCGAGGAAGGATTCGACGCCGCGCCGCAGCCCCGCCGCGTCCAGACCGTGCGCCCGTGCGTGGTCGTGCCGGGTGCCGTAGCGGCGCAGCTCCTCCCGCGCGGTGCCGAGGGCCAGGACGCGGTGCGGCAGATCCATGAGCGCCTCGTTCGCGAACCGCGCCGAGGTGCCCGCCAGGTACGGCTCGACCAGTACGACATCCGCGCGGTCCGCCGCCCCGGCGGCGGCGCGCAGCCCGGCCGCGTCGAAGGGCCGCACGGTCGAGGCGTACAGCACCGTGACGTCGAGTCCGGCCACCGCCTCCAGCGTCGCGTCGAGCAGCGGCCCCACGGTGACCACGGCCCCCGCGCGGCCCTCGCGGACCGTGCGGAACCGCCCGGGGGACACCGGCAGCGCGGCGCGGTTGGACTGCTCGCTGAGCCGGACGTACACCCGGTGGTCCCCGTCGCCGGCCGCGTGCCGGAGCAGTGCCTCGGCCTCGTCGGGGTGGCCGGGGACATGGACGGTCCATCCCGGGAGGGTGTCGAGCAGCGCCACGTCGCCGGGCGACTGGTGGGTGCGGCCGCCGGCCGCGATGTCGTAGGACGCGCCGGAACTGACCAGCACCGCGCCCACGCCCTGGTGCCCCAGGTCCAGCTTGACCTGCTCGAACGGCCGCTCCACCAGGAAGCTGCCGAAGGTGTGCACGACCGGCCGCAGCCCGGTCAGGGCCAGCCCGCCCGCAGCCCCGACGAGCAACTGCTCGCGGATGCCGACGTCGATCACGCGGTCGGGATGGGCCCGGGCCGCGTCCGTGAAGCGGTCGCCGGAGATGACCGCCAGGACCACGGCCAGCCGCGGGTCCTCGTCGAGCAGGGCGGTGGTGACGGCGGTGAAGCGCTCGCGCATGGTGTCCATGGTGGGGAGACTCCTCGGTCCGTGTCGTCTTCGGTGGCGTGCGGAGGACGGTCAGTACTTGGACTCGACGCGGGCGACGACCGCCCGCGGAGCGCCCGGGTGCGGCGCGGTGAACGCCTCGTACAGCGCTTCGTGGTCGCGGCCGTCCACGGTCACGGCCGACCAGCCCTCGGCGGCGAAGCGCGAGGCGAGCCCGCCCCGCCAGCCGTACGTGGCGGAGGAGTTGTCGACCGCCACCACGTGCAGGGACTCCAGGCCGATCGCGCCGGCGAAGGCGACCGCCTCGTGGTTGCTGCCCTCGTCCATCTCGGCGTCGCCGACCAGTGCCCAGACCTTGGGGCGGGTCAGCCCCTGGGCCCGCAGCCCGAGGGCGCTGCCCACCGCGAGCGCCAGCCCGTGCCCGAGGGAACCGGAGCCGATCTCCACCCCCGGCACCAGCATCCGGTCCGGGTGGTGGCCGAGCCGTGAGTCGTAGGAGCCGAAGGAGGGCAGCCACTCCTCCGGAATGAAGCCCTTGGCCGTCAGCACGGCGTAGTACGCCATCGGACCGTGGCCCTTGGACAGCAGGAAGCGGTCGCGGTCCTCGTCGTCCGCGGTGTCCCGGGTCACTCGCAGCACACGGTCGTAGAGCACCCACAGCACGTCGAGGGTGGAGGTGGCCGCCGGGCCGTGCTTCTCGTCGCCCGTCATCAGCGACATCAGGCGTGGCAGGTCCCGGTAGTCGTACGCGGGGGTTGTGCGTGTCGGGGTCATGGGTCGAGCGTGCAACTTCAAGGCGACTTGAGGTCAAGCGTAGGCTCGGAGGACATGAGCCCGCATGCGCCGCAGCCCCCGACCCCGGCCCGCCCCGCGCACCATGACCGCCTCGCCATCGGCGAGCTCGCCGCCCGCAGCGGCCTGGCCGCCTCCTGTCTGCGCTACTACGAGGAGATCGGCCTCATCCGCTCCGAACGCACGGCGGGCGGGCAGCGCCGCTACCCGCGGTCCACCCTGCGCCGTGTCGCGTTCGTCCGCGCCGCTCAGCGCGTCGGCCTCTCCCTGGACGAGGCGCGCACCGCCCTGGACCGGCTGCCCGAGGACCGGGCGCCCAACGCGGCCGAGTGGAACACCGTCGCCCGCGCCTGGACCCGCCGCATCGACGAGCAGATCGCCGAGCTGGAGCGCCTCAAGCGCCGGCTCACCAGTTGCATCGGCTGCGGCTGTCTGTCCCTGCGCAAATGCGGTCTGTACAACCCCGACGACGCCGCGGCCGCGTCCGGCGCCGGCGCCCGCTACCTGCTCGGGGACGAACCGGCGGGGCCGGAGGCCGCGCCTACAGCCCGTCGACCTTGAACGGATCGTGCTCGGCCAGGAGCTTGTCCAGCCGTGCCTGGTCGACACGGCTGGTGACCTGGCCCTCGTCCTGCCGGTCCCTTACCACCTTGGCCAGGGTGAACGCCGAGGTCACCACAGAGAGCAGTGCCACCGCCAGGAAGGCCCGCGCCCACGGGCCCACGGGCAGGTAGGCGATGCCCACCACCATCGCCGTCAGGGCGAGGGCGAACGAGAGCGCGGCCTGCGCGGAGTAGGCCGCCGTCGTGTGCTGCCGGATCGGATTCGCCATGGCAGCAGTGTCGGGGCGGTGTGGCGCGCGCCACATGAGTACGGCTACTCATTTTCGCGGCGGGCCCGCCGCCCGGGCCGGGGGCCGCTCGGCGACCCGGGGCGATACCTGTGAGCGAGCACCGGCCGACGTGCGGTATTGTTCTCGTGCGCGGTCAGCCCGGGGAGAACCCGGACGATCCGGCACCGGGACGTGGCGCAGCTTGGTAGCGCACTTGACTGGGGGTCAAGGGGTCGCAGGTTCAAATCCTGTCGTCCCGACGGTGTTTTCGCAGGTCAGAAGCCGTTTCCGCTCAGCGGAAGCGGCTTTTGCCGATTCCGGTTCCGTCCGAATGATCCGCCGCCGTCCGATGCCCGCGAGCGGACGACGGGGCCTGCGGCTCCCGCGCGACACCCACCCACGGCGCTCCGATAAGGTGCTGATCTTCGCTCAACTCGCTGCTGTGGAAGGTCTGTTATGGCGATGTTCGGAAACGCGCACGCGGTCGATGTGACGGCGGCCCAGGAAGAGTTCGCGCGACTGCTGGGGGAGGACGAGCAGCTGCACGCCGCCTTCGAGCTGGTCCGCGACAGCATCCTCTTCACCGACCGCCGGCTGATCTTCGTGGACAAGGAGGGGGTGACCGGCAAGAAGGTGGAGTACCTCTCCGTTCTGTACAAGAGCATCACGCGCTTCTCGGTGGAGACCGCCGGCCCGTTCGATCTGGACGCCGATCTCAAGATCTGGACCTCCGGCAGCCACGAGCCGATCGAGAAGAGCTTCACCAGGGGCGTCAACGTCTACGAGATGCAGGGCATCCTCGCGAAGTTCGCGGCGCGCTAGGGCGTGTTTCGAAAGTAGCGCCGGCCGCCCGGAGGGCGGGTCCCGCGGCGTCTGGTGCGGTGCATCGCAAGGCGGAGAGTCGTCCTCGTAGTGGGCTACTCGGACGATTCGACAACGCAGCGAGGTGCCGTGCCAGGCGTCGCGGGACAGGCGGGACTTTCGAAACACGCCCTAGTCGTTCCCCTCCCCCTCGGAACAGGGCCCGGCGGTCGGGCCGTAACCACGCCAGGAAGGTGCGGCAGATGAGTGATGTGGTCGGGGAGATCCTCGAGGAGATCGTCGAGGGTGCGGTGGAGGAGCTCGCCGAGGAGATCGGCGGCGACGCTCTGGAGGACATCGTGGAGGAACTCATCGACTGACGCCCGGGACGGCCCGGGCGGGCGCCAAGTGCCGCGCGGGTCGGGTGTCCCGCGGCGCCGCAGGCAGCAGGCCGTTCCCCCGTGACGGGGGAGCGGCCTCGCGTGTGCCCGGGGCGCCGGTGTCAGTGGCGGTGTCTACCGTAGGGGCATGCCCGACTCACAAGACGTCCGCCGCATCGCCCTCTCACTTCCGGAGACGGCCGAGAAGGAGGCCTGGAGCATGCCCACGTTCCGGGTCGCGGGGAAGATGTTCGTGACGGTCCCCGACGACGAGACGTCGTTCGCCGTGCGCTGCCCGATGCACGAGCGTGAAGAGCTGATCGCGGCGGAGCCGGAGAAGTTCTGGGTGCCGCCGCACGAGGCCGGTTCGCACTGGGTGCGGGTGCGCCTGGCCGCGCTGGAGGATCTGGACGAGCTGCGGGACATCCTCGTGGACTCCTGGCGGCAGGCCGCACCGCCCGCGCTCCTGGAGTCGCGGGATCCCTCCCTGTCCTGAACCGGGCCGCGATCCCGTCCATGACGAGCCACCAGCCCGATCGGAGCGCCGCCGCGTGACCACCGAACCCCGGCGGACCGACGTCACCTTCTCCGGCCGGATCGAGCAGGCCGCCGCCGCGGCCGCCCTGGCCGAGGCGCGCGGCGCCGACGGCTTCGTGGTGAACGAGCTGCGGCACGACGCCTTCCTGCAACTCGCCGTCGCGGCCGGCAGCACCCGGCGGATCGCGTTGACCACCGGGGTCGCCATCGCCTTCGCCCGCAGCCCGATGACGGTGGCGACGGCCGCCTGGGACGTCCAGCGGCTGTCCGGCGGACGGGTGATCGTCGGACTCGGCTCGCAGGTCAAGCCGCACATCACCCGCCGCCACAGCATGCCGTGGTCGCAACCCGCGACCCGGATGCGGGAGTTCACCGAGGCGCTGCGTGCCGTCTGGCACAGCTGGCAGACCGGCGGACGGCTGGCCTTCCGCGGCGACTTCTACACCCACACCCTCATGACCCCGATGTTCGACCCGGGGCCGCTGCCGTCCGGGCCGCCGCCCGTGTGGCTGGCCGCCGTCGGCAGGCGCATGACCGCCGTCGCGGGAGAGGTGGCCGACGGGCTGATCTGTCACCCCCTCACCTCCCCGGAGTACCTGCGCCGGGTGAGCCTCCCGGTCCTCCACGACGCCCGTGACAAGGCCGGGCGGACCGCGCGGCCCTTCGACGTCGCCGGGACCGCGCTGGTCGCGACCGGCCGCACCGAGGAGGAGTACGCCGCCGCCCTCACCGCCACCCGCGAGCGGATCGCGTTCTACGCCTCCACCCCCGCCTACCTCCCCGTCCTCGAACTGCACGGCTGGGGCGAGCTCCAGCGGGAGTTGCACGGGATGTCCGTGCGCGGCCGGTGGCAGGAGATGGGCCGCCTGGTGGACGACGACGTCCTGGACGCCTTCGCCCTGCACGGCGAACCGGGAGCGGTGGGCCGGGCCGTGCGCGAGCGCTTCGGCGGCCTGTACACCCGCGTCAGCGTCTCCTTCTCGCACGACGCCGACGACACCCTCGCCCTCGACGTGCTCGAGGCCGCCCGGGAGTGAGCACCGGCCGCCGTACCGCGGTCGACCCGGTCGTGCACCGGCAGGCCGCGGACAGGGGGCGGCCCCTGTCCGAGCACGTCCCCCGCCTATGCGCCGGGCGCTCCCTCGGCGGTCGTCGCCCGCGACACCGGCCAAGCCCTGGGGCACCCACTCGGCGTGCTGCCGCACGCCGCTGCCGCGCGGACACCGCGCCGTCACGGCGCTCCTCGCGGCCACCAGTGCCGGGTCGTGCCCGAGGGGCGCCGCGCCGGCCCGGTCGGGGATGGCCGAGGTCGCACACCCGCCGGGCACCCGCGGGCCGCGGCCCACCTGGGTACGAACCGGGGGACCCTGCGGCGCGGCACGCCGGGGTGCGGCCACGGCCGCCGGCTCACGGCACGTCCCCGTGGCCGTGCCGCCGGGACGTTCCGCGCCTCGGCGTGGCGGCAGCCGATGCGCCCTGCGGCCGACCCGGCCGATGCGCTGACCTGCGGCGCCCCTATACCCCGCCGCCCCGAATCGTGCAAGCTTACGAAAGCTCCGTCGCCTGCGGGGACACGGGAGGGGATCATAAGCGACATGAGATCGCGCCCGTATGTGCTGCTGTCGGTCGCCTCCTCGTTGGACGGTTGCCTGGACGACACGAGCACGACCCGCCTCCTGCTCTCCAACGACGAGGACTTCGACCGCATCGACCAGGTCAGGGCCGGGGTGGACGCCATCCTGGTGGGGGCCAACACCATCCGTTCGGACGATCCCCGGCTGTTGGTCTGCCCGGAGCGGCAGCGCGAGCGGCTGAGCGCGGGCCGGCCGGCGACGCCGGTCAAGGTCACGCTGACCGAGAGCGGCAAACTGGACCCGGAGGCGCGGTTCTTCACGACCGGCGACTGCGCCAAACTCGTGTACACGACCACCGGCACGGTGGCCGCGCTGGGCGAGCGGCTCGACGGGCTGGCCACGGTGGTCGGCGCGGGCGACCCGCTGGACGTGCGCGAGGTGCTGGACGACCTCGCCGGGCGCGGGATCGAACGCCTGATGGTCGAGGGCGGGGGCGTGGTCCACACGCTCTTCCTGTCGGCCGGGCTCGTCGACGAGCTGCAGCTCGTGTACGCCCCGTTCTTCGTGGGCCAGGCCGACGCGCCGCGCCTGGTCCAGCCGGCCGACTTCCCCCAGGGGCCGGGACACCGCATGCGGCTCGCGGAGGCCCGGCAGATCGGGGACGTCGTCCTGCTGCGGTATCACCCCCGCCAGGACGACTGACCGGCGGTCGAGGCCACCGGCACCGGCAGCGACTCGTGGCCACCCCCGGGCGCCTCGACCGGCCGGGTCCGCCACAGCCACGCGATGTCGCGGCCGAAGGACCACACGAGCGCGGCCAGCGCCAGCGCCGCCACCCCTGCCGCGGCCGGCCCCGGGAGGATCCCCGAGCAGGCCGCCACCAGCGCGATCCCCTGGCACGCCGCCACCGTCTTGCGGGCGAAGCTCGGCGGGAGCGGCGCGTTCAGCCAGGGCAGCACCCACGACGCCGCGACGAACGCGTACCGCATGCCGCCGATCGCCAGCACCCACGGGCCCTGCTCCATGGCCAGCTGCACGCTCAGCACCATGATGAGGAAGGCGTCGACCTCCATGTCGAAACGGGCGCCCAGCCGCGAGCAGGTGCCGGTGCGGCGGGCGACCTTGCCGTCCACCGCGTCGAGGACCAGCGCCACCGACGCCACGCCGGTGAAGACGGCGCCGTGCGCCGCGCCCGCCACCGCGAGCGCCGTGACCCCGCCGACCAGCACCGCACGGCCGAGGGTCACCCGGTCGGCCGGACCGAGCGCACGAGCCCCCGAACGGCGCAGCCCGCCCGTCAGCAGCGCCCAGATGGCGGCACCGTAGGCGGTCCCCGCGATCCAGCCCAGCGCGTGCAGGCCCACCGAGGCCCACAGCACGACGAGCAACCCGAACTGGGCCACCGCGGCGACGGCTTGCTCCCGCCCCGCTGTGCCCTTGTCGAGCCGGGTTCCCACGGTCATCACGGTCATCTTTGTTCCCCCGGTTACGGGTTTCTCGGGAGCGCCGCGTACGGTACGGCCTCATCTGTCGTGGAGGGATACGGAGAAAACCCATGGAGCGTTCGGCACGGGCCTTCTGGCTTCGCAAACCCGGCGAGGGCGAGATCCGCGAAGTGACCCTGCCGGAGCCGGGACCGGACGACGTCGTCGTGCGCACGCTGCACTCCGGAATCAGCCGCGGCACCGAGACCCTGGTCTTCCGCGGGGGCGTACCGGAGAGCCAGCACACGATCATGCGGGCGCCCTTCCAGGAGGGTGACTTCCCGGGCCCGGTGAAGTACGGCTACCTCAACGTCGGCGTCGTCGAGGAGGGCCCGGCGGAGCTGCTGGGCCGCACCGTCTTCTGTCTGTACCCGCACCAGACCCGCTATGTCGTCCCGGCCTCGGCGGTCACTCCCGTACCCGACGACGTGCCCGCCGCGCGGGCCGTCCTGGCCGGCACCGTCGAGACCGCCGTGAACGCCCTGTGGGACGCCGCGCCCCTGGTGGGCGACCGGATCGCGGTGATCGGCGCCGGGATGGTCGGCTGCAGCGTCGCCGCGGTGGCCGCCGGCCTCCCCGGGGCACGGGTGCAGCTCGTCGACGTCGACCCGGCGCGGGCCGCGGTCGCCGCGGCCCTCGGCGTGGGCTTCGCCCTGCCCGGCGAGGCCGAGGGGGGCTGCGACCTCGTCGTCCACGCCAGCGCCACCGAAGCCGGGCTCGCCCGCGGCCTGGAACTGCTGGAGCCTGAGGGCACGCTGCTGGAGATGAGCTGGTACGGCGACCGGCGGGTCTCGCTGCCCCTTGGCGAGGCCTTCCACTCCCGCCGCCTGGTGGTCCGCAGCAGCCAGGTCGGCACGGTGTCGCCCAACCGGCGTACCCGGCGCGGCTACGCCGACCGGATGGCGGTGGCCCTGCGCCTGCTGGCCGATCCGGCCTTCGACGCGCTGATCACCGGGGAGAGTCCCTTCGACCGGCTGCCCGAGGTGATGAACCGTGTCGCCGGCGGTGAACCATCCGTGCTCTGCCACCGTATTGCCTACCGACCGGCCTAGTTCAGCCCTGGAAGGTTCCACCGTGTTCAGTATCACCGTTCGCGACCACATCATGATCGCCCACAGCTTCCGCGGCGAGGTCTTCGGCCCCGCGCAGCGACTGCACGGCGCGACGTTCCTGGTGGACGCGACCTTCCGCCGTCCCGAACTCGACGACGACAACATCGTCGTCGACATCGGCCTGGCCACCCAGGAGCTCGGGAAGGTCGTCGCCGGCCTCAACTACCGCAACCTGGACGACGAGCCGGAGTTCGCCGGGGTCAACACCTCGACGGAGTACCTGGCCAAGTACATCGCCGACCGGCTCGCCGACCGGGTGGCCGAGGGCGCCCTCGGCGAGGGCGCGCGCGGACTCACCGCCATCGCCGTCGCCCTCCACGAGTCCCATGTCGCCTGGGCGAGCTACGAGCGGACGCTGTGAGCGCCGCGGCCCTCGCGCCGGACGTGCGTACCGTCCATGTCGTCCTGCCCGGCGACGTGGACGACACGGCCGTGCCGAGCGGCGGCAACATCTACGACCGCCGGCTGAACCAGTCGCTGGCGGCCGGCGGCCGCACCGTCCGTGAGATCGCCGTGCCGGGTGACTGGCCGCGGCCCGGCGAGGCCGCGCGCGAGCGGCTGGCCCGGTCCCTCGCGGACCTGCCCGACGGTGCCTGCGTCCTCCTCGACGGCCTGGTGGCCTGCGGCGTCCCCGAGATCGTCGTCCCGCAGTCGGGCCGGCTGCGGGTGGCGGTCCTGGTCCACCTGCCGCTCGCCGACGAGACGGGGCTGCCGGCCGAGGTCGCCGCCGAACTCGACTCCCGGGAGCGGGAGACCCTGCACGGCGTCGGCGCGGTGGTAGCCACCAGCCCCTGGGCCGGGCGCCGGCTCGTCGAGCACCACGCACTGCCCACCGGTCGTGTGCACGTGGTGCCCCCGGGCACCGACGCGGCGCCCCTCGCGCCGGGCACCGACGGGTCGTCACATCTGCTGTGCGTCGCGTCCGTCACCCCCCGCAAGGGGCAGGACGTGCTCATCGAGGCCCTGGCGGACCTCGCCGACCTGAGCTGGAGCTGCGATCTCGTCGGGCCGCTCGAACGCGACGGCGCCTACACCGAGCTGATGCGCGAACTGCTCGCGGCGACCGGTCTCACCGACCGGGTGCGGCTCACGGGCCCGCTCACCGGCCAGGCCCTGGCCGGGGCGTACGCCGCCGCCGACCTCCTCGTCCTGCCGTCCCGCGCCGAGACGTTCGGGATGGTCGTGACCGAGGCGCTGATGCGGGGCATCCCGGTGCTCGCCTCGGACGTCGGCGGTGTGCCGGACGCCCTCGGGCAGGCCCCCGACGGCAGTCTTCCGGGCGTCCTCGTGCCGCCCGGCGACAGCGCGGCGCTGGCCGCCGGACTGCGCCGCTGGTTCGCCGAGGACGCCTTGCGGCGCCGTCTGCGGACATCGGCGCGGGACCGCCGCGACACCCTGCGGGGGTGGGAGGAGACATCGCGGCGCATGGACGCGGTGCTCCGGAAGATGGTGGAGGAGGGGTCATGACGAACAGGTCCGGGACATCGGCGGGGGAGGCGGAGGCAGCCGCCTTCACCCCGCAATGGCTGTCGCTGCGCGAGGGCGCCGACGCCGCCGCCCGCTCGGCGGAACTGATCCCGCCGCTGCTGGACCGGCTGGCCGCGGTGCCGCCCCCGGACGGCACGCTCGTCGTGCGCGACCTCGGCTGCGGCACCGGATCGCTGGGCCGCTGGCTGTCCGATCTGCTGCCGGGACCCCAGCACTGGATCCTGCACGACCGCGACCCGAGGCTGCTCGCCCTGGCCCGGGCCGGTCTGGACGGCCGGATCACCCCGGGGGGCGCCGTCACGGCCGCCACCCAGGAGGGCGACCTGACCCGGCTGCGCGCCGCCGACCTGGCCGGGACCTCGCTCGTCACCGCCTCCGCGCTGCTCGACCTGCTCACCGCCGACGAGGTGGACGCCCTCGCCGTCGCGTGCGCCGACGCCGGCTGCCCCGCGCTGCTGACCCTGTCCGTCGTCGGCCGGGTGGCCCTCGACCCCGCCGACCCCCTCGACCACGAGATCGCCGCGGCCTTCGACGAGCACCAGCGGCGCGAGAGCGACGGCCGCGGCCTGCTCGGGCCGGACGCCGTGGCCGCCGCCACCGAGGCGTTCGAGCGGCGCGGTGCCACCGTGCTCAGCCGGCCGAGCCCGTGGCGGCTGGGCCCGGGCGAGTCCGCCCTGACCGCGGAATGGCTGCGCGGCTGGGTCGGCGCGGCCGTCGAGCAGCGCCCCGGGCTCACGGCCCACGCCGACGGCTATCTCCGTCGGCGGCTCGACACCTGCGCGGCCGGCGGACTCCGGGCCGAGGTCGGCCACACCGATCTGCTCGTGCTCCCCGCGGCGGCGGGCGGTGACGTGCGATGACCGTCCTGAAGCGCGCATGGCCCTGGCTGCGGCTCCTGCTGGGCGCCGGCATCCTGGGCGCCCTGGTGTCCCGGCTCGGCACGAGCGCGTTCCTCGACGGGCTCCACATGGTCAGCGGCACCTCCGTGCTCGCCGCCCTCGGCATCGGCCTGCTCACCACCGTCCTCAGCGCCTGGCGCTGGTGCATCGTGGCCCGCCGTCTCGGCCTGCGGCTGCGGATCGGCCGGGCCGTCGCCGACTACTACCGGGCGCTGCTGCTCAACGCGGTCCTCCCGGCGGGCGTCCTCGGGGACGTGCACCGCGCCGTCCAGCACGGGCGCACCGAGGGCGACGTCGCCCGCGGGGTGCGGGCGGTCGTCCTGGAACGGACCGGGGGACAGATCGTCGTCCTCGCGCTCGGCGCGGCCGTACTGCTCAGCCGGCCCGCCCTGCTGGCCGACATGACGCGCGCACTCCTCCCCGACGGCACCGGCGCCCTGGCCCTCACCGCGGCCGTCCTCGGCACGCTCGCGGTCGCCGCACCGCTCACGGCATGGGAGCTGCGCCGCCGGCGCCGCACCGGCAAGGCCGCCGCCGCCCTCGCGGGCAGCCTGGCCGACCTGCGCCGCGGCCTGCTGGCCCGGAGCACCTGGCCGGGCGTCGTCCTGCTCTCCGCGGCGGGCCTGGTCGGCCATGTCGCCCTCTTCGTCGTCGCTGCCCGCGCCGCCGGGTCGACCGCCCCCGTCGCCCAGCTCGTCCCGCCGCTCACCCTGGCCCTGCTCGTGATGGGCCTGCCGATCAACATCGGCGGCTGGGGCCCCCGCGAGGCCGTCTCCACGCTCGCCTTCGGCGCGGCCGGCCTCGGCGCCGCCCAGGGCCTGTCCACCGCGGTCGTCTACGGGGTCCTCACCCTCGTCGCCAGCCTCCCCGGCGTCGCCGTCCTCGTGCTGTCCCGGCCCCCGCGTCCCGCCACCGCTCCGTCCCGCCGCCCCTTCACCGCCCGCATCCGCGGCGTCCGCCGCGATCGCGCGCTCCACCGGCCCGTCGCGGTCGCCGTCGCCCCGAAGAGCTGATCCGCCTGCGGCGAGCCGTGCTTGCCGTGGCCGCGTTGTTCTCGTCCGCGCCGCGGACGGCGCGGGCCGCCCTTCCCCGACGTGGTGGGCGTCGTGTGCCGCTTGTGGGCGGCCGCGCGCGGTTCGGCGTCGGTAGGGGTGCGTTCCTTGTGAGGGCGGTGGCGACGACTGTAGGCGCGGGGTCGGGCAGCACCCCGGGTTCACGGCCCGCGCCTGGTGTATGCCGCCCGTCGTCGCCGTCGCTCCGAGAGCTGATCCGCTGGCGGCGAGCCTTACTGCGGCCGCGCTTCTCGTCCGCCCCGCGGAGGGCGGGGGCCGTCCTTCCCTGACGGGGTGGGCGTCGTGTTGAGGGCGCCGGCGCCGACTGAGGCGCGGGGGTTGGCCAGCGCTCCGGAGGGCGGCGGACGGCGCCGGCCGGGCGCGTTCTCGACGTCGACGGCGGCGGGCACGGGGCCCGCGAGGCGTACGGACCCGGGCCGCGCCCGGCGCAGCCGGCCGTCAGGAGGACGGCAGGAGTTGTTCCGTCCAGATGGTCTTGCCGCGCAGCGTGTGGCGGGTTCCCCACCGCGCGGTGAGCTGGGCGACGAGGAGCAGGCCGCGGCCGCCCTCGTCGTAGACACGGGCACGGCGCAGGTGGGGAGCGGTGCTGCTGGCGTCGGAGACCTCGCAGATGAGGCTCGTGTCGTTGATCAGCCGCAGCTGGATGGGCGCGCGGGCGTAGCGGATGGCGTTGGTGACGAGTTCGCTCACGACGAGCTCGGTGACGAACGCCATCTCCTCCAGCCCCCATTGCGCGAGCTGCTCCGTGGTGAGCTTGCGCGCGTGGGCCACCATGGCCGGGTCGGGCGGCAGCTCCCAGGTCGACACGCGGGAGATGTCGAGGCCGTTGGCGTGGGCGAGCAGCAGCGCGACGTCGTCGGCGGGGGTGTCGGGCAGCATGCTGCGCATCACGTGGTCGCACACGTCGTCCAGGGACGCCGACGGGCCGTCCGTGAGCGCCGCGGCCAGCCGCGCAGCGCCCACGGCGAGGTCGTCCTCGGGCACGCGGTCGTGCTTGCCCGCGCCGATGAGCCCGTCGGTGAACAGGGCGATCATGCTGCCGTCCGGCAGGTCCAGCTCGGCGGACTCGAACGGCAGGCCGCCGAGGCCCAGTGGTGGGCCGGCGGGCAGCGCGGGCACCTCGACCGCGCCGTCCGGGCGCACGATCACCGGGGCCGGGTGACCGGCGCGGGCGATGGTGCAGTGGCGGGCGACCGGGTCGTACACCGCGTACACACACGTGGCGCCGATGTTCCCGGCGTCGGCGTGCTCGCCGTCCTCGCCGTCCCCGGTGCCCCCTCCGGCGCCGTCCGGGTGCTCCTCGCGGTCGAGCCGCAGCACGAGGTCGTCCAGGTGGGTGAGGAGTTCGTCGGGCGGCATGTCGACGTCGGCGAGGGTACGTACGGCCGTGCGCAGCCGTCCCATGGTGGCGGACGCCTGGATGCCGTGCCCGACCACGTCGCCCACCACGAGCGCCACCCGTGTCCCGGACAGCGGGATCACGTCGAACCAGTCGCCGCCGACGCCGACCCGCGCGTCGGCCGGCAGGTAGCGCGAGGCGACGGTGACGGCCGCCTGCCGCGGTGTGCGCTGCGGCAGCATGCTGCGCTGCAGGGTGAGGGCGGTGTTGCGCTCACGGGTGTAGCGCAGCGCGTTGTCGATGGACAACGCCACCCGTGCGGTGATCTCCTCCGCCAGGATCAGGTCGTCGGGGTCGAACGGGTCGGGCGTGCGGTGCCGGAGGAACTGCGCGAGCCCCAGCGTGGTCCCCCGGGCGCGCAGCGGGACCACGATGAGCGAGTGGATGCCGAACGCGTGCGCGGAGCGCGCGTGCTGCGGGTTCGCGCGCAGCCACTCCTGGACGTCGTCGTCCTCGATCCAGTGGCACGACGCCCTCCCGGTGACCAGCGCCCGCGCCATGGGCGACTCCTCGGGATAGCGGTCCGGCTGCCCGGGAGAGACGGAGGTCTCCGGCGCCCCGTCCAGGACGGAGTCCTGGGCCGCCCGGCGCAGGATCACCGGGCCGGGCGCGCGCGGCCCGGCGTTCGTCGCCTCGTCCAGGACGGCGTCCAGCAGGTCGACGCTCGCGAAGTCGGCGAACTGCCCGATGACGACCTCGGTGAGCTCCTCGGCGGTGCGCACGACGTCCAGCGTGGTCCCGATCCGCACGCCGGCCGTGTTGACCAGGCTCAGCCGCTTGCGCGCCTTGTACTGGGACGTCGTGTCGAGCGCGGCCACGGACACGCCGCGCACGTGCCCGGCCGGGTCCTTGAGCGGATAGAGGTAGACCGACCACGCGTGGGCGCGGGTCTCGCCGGGGGCCTGGGTGAACGTCTCGGCGGTCATCCGCTCGCCGGTCTCCATGACCCGGTCCATCATTTCCTCGAGCTTCTCCGACCGGCGTCCGGGGGAGAACTCGACCACCCGCAGCCCGATGACCTCCTGCTCCGGGACCCCCATCACGCGGCGGCCCTCCGCGCTGCTGCCGATCAGCCGCTTCTCGTGGTCGTACACCCCGAAGACCGCGGGCATCTGGTCCAGGGCCCACTCCGCGAGCGGTGTCCCGGGCTCCTCCGCCACGACCGCCCAGTCGCTGCCCATCGGGGCGGCGGCGACCTCGGCCCCCACGGCGTGGCCCCGGCGGTGCCGCAGCAGCAGCCGGCCGCGCCATTCCTCCTGGCGCTTCAGGCTCCGCAGCGCGGCGGGCGGGAGCTGCCCGGCGAGCAGTGTCCGGGCCGCCCGTCCCACCACCTCGTCCCGCTGGTACCCCAGCAGCCGCGCGGCGCCGGGCGTCCACCCGGTGACGACGCCGCTCGCGTCCACGGCGGCCATGGCGGCCCCGGCAACGGACTGCCCGTCGTCCATCGGTTCTTGTACCGGCATCGCCGACGTCCTCGCCTGCTCGGTTCCGAGGCCCGGACCCCGCGCCATCCTTCCCAGCATCCCACCGCGGGCAAAACGTCTCAAACAGACACCGGGGCGGGGCAGCCGTCAGGGAGAGGCGGGAGTCGCCGCCTCCGCGGCGCCCGGCCGGGCGGGCCGCTCCGCGTCGGGACGTTCCACGCCCAGGGCGTCCTGGTCGGAGACGAAGAGCGCGGCGACCGCGGAGATCAGCGCGAGCCCGGCGCACAGGACGAAGCCGGCGTGATAGGCCGTCAGGTTGGCGGTCGGCGTCCCGTCGGCGCTCAGCACCGTGGTGCCGACGGCCGCGAGCAGGGTGGCGATCACGGCCGTGCCGAAGGCGCCGCCGAGCTGGCGCTGCATGTTGAAGACGGTGGCGGCCCGCCCGGTCGAGGGGGCCGGGACGGTCGCGAAGGCGGCGTTCTGCGCGGACATCATGACGTGCCCGATGCAGTAGCCCAGGACGAACAGCACACCGCGCAGCGTCCACTCCGACGTGCCTGCGGTGAAGCCCGCCATGACGGCCACGCACAGGCCCATGCCCGCCGAGCCACCCACCATCAGCCGGCGCGGCCCGAGGCGCCGGTACAGGCGGGGCGCCACCTGCGCCGCCGCCATCACGCCCAGGGCCTCGGGGAAGGTGGCCATACCGCTGCGCAGGGCGTCGAAGCCCAGCGCCTCCTGCAGGAACAGCGGGTACAGCCAGACCGTGCCGAGGAACACCGCGCTCAGCGGGAACATCACGATCGTGTTGGCCCGGAACAGCCGGTCCCGGAAGAGCCCCAGGTCCAGCATCGGCATCGCGATGCGCCGTTCCACCGCCACCATGGCGAGCAGCGCCGCGATGCCGAACACCAGCGGCACGAGGACACCGGCCGTGCCCCACCCCTGGTCGGGACCCTCGGTGAACGCGTAGAGCGTCAGCGACAGACCGCCGCCGGCCAGCAGGAAGCCGGTGAGGTCGAAGCGGCCCGGGGTCTCCACCCGGTAGTCCGGCAGGAACAGCAGGCCGAAGGCGACGGCCGCGGCGCCGATGGGCAGGTTGACCAGGAACACCCAGTGCCAGGACACCGCGTCGGAGAGCCAGCCGCCGAGCACCGGGCCCACCGCGGGGGCGACCGCGGTGGGCACCATCAGCGCCCGCTGCGCCTTGATCCGCTTGGCCGGAGGGTAGGCCCGGAACAGCATCGTCTGGCCGACCGGCGTGAGCAGACCGCCGCCCGCGCCCTGCAGGATTCGGTACGCGGTGAGCTGGTCCATGGTGGTGGCCGTGGCGCACAGCGCGGAGGCGCCCGTGAAGACCACCAGTGCGGCCAGGAAGGTCCGCCGGGTGCCGTAGCGGTCGCCGAGCCAGCCGGCGACCGGGATGAACACCGCGAGGCTGACCAGGTAGCCGATGTTGATCGCGCCGAGGCCGGAGGCCGGGACGCCGAAGTCGCGGCCGATCGCGGGGACCGCCACATTGACGATCGTCGTGTCCATGATCGCCATGAAGAGCGCGGAGACGAACACGACGGCTACCGCGGTCGTCGGCGGAATCCTGCGGGCCACGGGGGATCTCCTCGCTCTCGCCGCCGTCAACGCGCGGTCGCCCGCGCCCGGACGGCGCCTGCCGGCCGGGCCGCCCTCACGGACGGTGCGCAGCCGGTCACAGCCTCCAGTGGAACCCGTGCCGCCGCCATCCGCACCCCGGGCGCATCCGGATGCGCGTTCCGTCTCCCTGACGCACTGGTACAAAAGAATCAGGCGACCCGAACCCCGTCCGAGGAGGCCTTCTTGGAAGCGACGCACGACGGGCCGCCCGGCGGCGCGGCCCGGTGGGTGGAACTGGCCGAGGTCGACAACATCCGCGACCTCGGCGGGCTGCCCGTCCACGGCGGCGGCAGGACCCGGCGCGGTGTGGTGTTCCGGGCGAGCACCCTCCAGGACGCCACGGCGGACGACGTGGAACTGCTCCTGGGGCGTTACCGGTTGCGGACGGTCGTCGACCTGCGCGGCCCGGACGAGGCGGCCCGCGAGGGACACGGTCTGCTGGCGGACACCCCCGTGCGCCGGGTCAGCCTGCCCGTCCGCCGTGTGCAGGCGGCCGTGACCGACGCCGTGCCGGCGGTGCGCGGTGAGGCCGTGGACGACACGGCCGGCTTCTACGAGGGCCTGCTCGACGGCAGTGGCGCGTCCCTGGTGGACGCCGCGCGGATCGTCGCGGACACCGACCAGCACGCCGTCGTCTTCCACTGCGCCGTCGGCAAGGACCGCACCGGCGTCCTGGCCGCCCTGCTCCTGGACGCGGTCGGCGTGCCTGCGGACGCCATCGCCGCCGACTACGCCCTCACCGCCCAGCGCGTCGCCCGCATCCGCGAGCGCCTCGCCCGGCTCCCCTCCTACCGGGACCTGCCCGCCGTCGAGCACCACTACATGGCCTCGAAGCCGCAGGTCATGCACCACTTCCTCGACACCCTACGGACCCGCCACGGCGGCGCCGGCCGGTGGCTGCGGGAGCGTGGCCTGACCGGCGCCGAACTCGGCCGCCTCAAAGGCGCGCTCGTGTCAGGGCCCGAGGGCTGACGGCCGTCAGCCGAGGCCGAGCGACTTCAAGGCGGCCGCCTCCTTCTCCGGCGGCAGCCCCACCGCCGGACGGTCCGGGCGCTGCGGCGCCACCCCGCCCACGGAACGCAGCCACGACCAGGTGTCGGCGACCGTCTCGCCGACCGGACGGCAGCGCAGACCGGCGCCGACCGCACGGGAGACGTCGCCGGTGTGCAGGGTGTCGTACAACTCGCCCGGCGGGAGCCAGACCGGAAGTTCGGACCACGGTTCGACACCGGCGTCGAGCACCGCGGAGGGCTCGGCCCAGCGCAGGTCGGCCTCGCCGCCCGTCACCGCGGCGCAGGTGTCGAGCAGTTCGCCCGTCGTGGTGTGCCCGGACGGGCTGACGAGGTTGTACGCGCCGCCCAGGCCCGCCGCGGCGGCGTCCAGCGTGAAGGCGGCGAGGTCGCGCGCGTCGATGTACTGCAGGGGGAGATCGCGCGGCCCGGGAGCGAGCACGGGGCCGCCGCGGGCGATGCGGGTGAGCCACCACGGCAGGCGGCCGATGTTCTCGTACGGGCCGAGGATCAGCCCCGCCCGGAGCAGCAGCGCCCGGTCGCCGAACGCGTCGACGGCGGCCAGTTCACCGCCCCGCTTGGCCCGCGCGTAGTCCACGTCCGCGCCGTCGTCGGGCGACGCGTCGACCACCGGGCCGTCCTCGTCGAGTCCGGCGGCCGCGGGGTAGGTGTACACCGAGCGGCTGGACACGTAGGCGTAGCGCCCGGCGCGGCCCGCCAGCAGGGCGGCGGAGTCCCGCACCGCCGACGGCGCGCCGGACCACGTGTCCACCACCAGGTCCCACTCGCCGTGCGCGAGAGACGCCAGGCCGCCTTCGGCGACCCGGTCCCCGTGCAGCGCGGTGACCCCCGGCGGCGGCGAGTGCCGTCCCCGGTGGAACACCGTGACCTTCTCGCCGCGCGTCAGCGCCTCCTCCGCCACCGCGCGCCCCACGAACTCCGTACCACCCAGGATCAGCACATTCATGACGCCACTGTGCCGCGCCGCGGGCCGACCCGGGGGCGGTCACGCTGTGAGCGCAACCGCGGGGCTCACGCCGGGCGGTCCGTGCCGAGGAGTTCCGCCGTGAGGGCCGCGAGGCGGCGGCGGAACTCCGCGTCGTACGCCTCGGCCGAGGCCCGCGCCTCCCGCGCGCCGTCGAAGTACCGCCCGGTGACGTCGGCCAGTTCGGGGGCCTCGACCAGGCGCCGGGTGGCGGCCACGCCCTCCTCCAGGGAGTCGACGACGTCCATGCCGGACGCACGGGACATGGCCGTCGGCATGGAGGACGCGGGGTGGAGGCTGTTGACGGTGACGCCGCTGCCGGACAGTTCCTCGGCGAGGTCCAGTCCGTGGCCGATCAGGGCCGGCTTGGAGCGGCAGTAGGCGGCGACCTCGGTGCAGCCGCGGGTGAATTGGGGGTCGCCGAAGTCGATCGGCTGCTGTCCGACCGAGGCCACGTCGACGACCCGGGAGGGTGCCGGACGGCGCAGCGGCGGGAGCAGCTCGCGGGTCAGGAGGACGGGCGCGAGGTGGTTCACGGCCAGGCGCAGTTCGTGCCCGTCCTGGGAGGTCAGCCGTCCGGTGCCGGTGGCGTGGAAGCCGACTCCGGCGTTGTTGACGAGCACGTCGAGCCGGTCGTGGGCGGCGGAGACGTCGGCGGCGAGCCGCCCGGACCCCGGCGCCGGGCGTGGTGCGTTCGGCGCGGGTGGGTGTAGAACGGCTGGTCCCTGCCCGCCCCGGACCCCCGCTTGGAGCGTGCCCCATGTCCCGACCCCATGCCGACGTGGTGTTCACCGGTGGCCCGGTCCACACCGTGGACGCCGTGCTCGGCCGTGCCACCGGTGCCGCCGTGACGGACGGCCGGATCACGGCCGTCGGCCACGACGAGGTCCGCGAGCTCATCGGCCCCGGCACCGAGGTCGTCGACCTGGCCGGACGCCTGCTGCTGCCCGGGTTCCAGGACGCCCACGTCCATCCGCTCGGTGCGGGGCTCGAACTCGGGCAGTGCCATCTCGCCGAGGCCCGCGACGCGGGGGAGTACGTGCGGCTGGTCGGCGCGTACGCCGACACGCACCCCGGCGCGGAGTGGATCACCGGCGGCGGCTGGTCGCTCGAGGCGTTCCCCGGCGGCAATCCCACCGCCGAGCTCCTTGACGCCGTCGTCCCCGACCGTCCCGTCTTCCTGCCCAACCGCGACCACCACGGCGCCTGGGTCAACTCCCGTGCCCTGGAGCTCGCCGGGGTCACCCGGGACACCCCGGACCCGGCCGACGGCCGCATCGAGCGCGACGCCGGCGGCAACCCCACCGGCATGCTGCAGGAGGGCGCCCAGCATCTCGTCGGCCGCCTGCTGCCCGCCGTCACGCTCGCCGAGCAGAAGGCCGCGCTGCTGCGCGCCCAGTCGGTGCTGCACGCCTTCGGCGTCACCGCGTGGCAGGACGCCATCGTCGGCACGTACGCCAACATGACCGACCCCGTGCCCGCGTACCACGCCGTTCTCGACGACGGACTGCTCACCGCCCGCGTGGTCGGCGCCCTGTGGTGGGACCGCGACCGCGGCGCCGAGCAGATCCCGGAACTCCTGGAACGGCGTGCGGCGGTGAGCCGCGGGCGGTTCCGTGCCACCACCGTCAAGGTCATGCAGGACGGCATCGCGGAGAACGGGACCGCCGCTCTGCTGGGCCCCTACCTCACCGCCTGCGGCTGCGTCTCCGGCAACAGCGGCATCAGCTTCGTCGATCCGGCCGACCTCGCCAAGTACGTCGCCGAACTCGACGCCCACGACTTCCAGGTGCACTTCCACGCCCTCGGGGACCGCGCCGTCCGCGAGGCCCTGGACGCGGTCCGCGCCGCGCGCGCCGCCAACGGCTTCCGCGACACCCGGCACCACCTGGCGCACCTCCAGGTCGTCCACCCCGACGACGTCGCCCGCTTCCGCGAACTCGGCGCCGCCGCCAACATCCAGGCGCTGTGGGCCGCCCACGAACCCCAGATGGACGAGCTCACGCTGCCCTTCCTCGGCCCCGAACGCGGCGCGTGGCAGTACCCCTTCGGCGACCTCCTGCGCTCCGGGGCGACGCTCGCAGCGGGCAGCGACTGGCCGGTCAGCAGCCCGGACCCGTTCCAGGCCCTGCACGTCGCCGTCAACCGCCGCATCCCGGGCGCCCCCGGCGGGACCCCCGCCTTCCTGCCCGCGCAGCGCCTCGACCTCGCCGCGGCCGTCGCCGCGTACACCGCGGGCTCCGCCCACGTGAACCACCTCGACGACACCGGCACCGTCACGCCGGGCAAGCTGGCCGACCTCGTCGTCCTCGACCGCGACCCCTTCGCCGGCCCGCCGGAGGCCGTCGCGGAGACCCGGGTCCTGCAGACCTTCGTCGACGGCCGCCGCGTGTACGCCGCGGCGGACGCGTGAAGCCCGCCAGGGGCGTGCCTTGCCCGGCTCCAGGTGTTACGTATAACGTGACCGTATGTCCCGCATAGCCCTGGTCACCCTCGTCGTCCCCGACCAAGACGAGGCCATCGCCTTCTACACCGGCCCCCTCGCCTTCGAGCTGGCCGAGGACGAGCCGCGCCCCGGCGGCGGCCGGTGGGTGGTCGTGCGCCCGCGCGGCGCCGGGGAGGGCAGCGGGCTGCTGCTCGCACGGGCGAAGAACGAGGCGGAGCTCGCCCGCGTCGGCGACCAGACCGGGGGGCGGGTCGGCTTCTTCCTGCACACCGAGGACTTCGCCGGCGACTACGCGCGGATGCGCGCCGCCGGGGTGACCTTCCTGGAGGAGCCCCGCCACGAGACGTACGGCTCGGTCGTCGTCTTCCAGGACCCCTGGGGGAACCGCTGGGACCTCCTCCAGCCCGCCGCCCCCGCGACCGCCGACCAGGAGCACACCGCGTGACCACGGCCACCGCCACCGACACCGATCTCGATCTCGTCCGCCGGCTGCCCAAGGCCGTGCTGCACGACCACCTCGACGGCGGCCTGCGCCCGGCGACACTCGTGGAACTGGCCGGGCGGATCGGGCACACGCTGCCCGCCACCGACCCGGCCGCGCTGGCGGCCTGGTACTACGACGCCGCCAACTCCGGCGACCTGGTCCGCTACATCGCCACCTTCGAGCACACCATCGCCGTGATGGGCACCCGCGAGGGCCTGCTGCGCGTCGCCGAGGAGTACGTCCTCGACCTGGCCGCCGACGGCGTGGTCTACGGCGAGGTCCGCTACGCCCCCGAACTGCTCGTCCACAGCGGGCTGGCGCTCGCCGAGGTCGTGGAGACCGTCCAGGAGGGCCTGGCCGCGGGTATGGCCAAGGCCGCCGCGGCGGGCACCCCGGTCCGGGTGGGCACGCTGCTGTGCGCGATGCGGATGACCGACCGCAGCCGCGAGGTCGCGGGCCTGGCCGTCACCTACCGGGACGCGGGTGTCGTCGGCTTCGACATCGCCGGCGCCGAGGACGGCTTCCCGCCCGCCGACCACCTGGCCGCCTTCGCGTACCTGCGCGAGGAGAACGTGCCGTTCACCATCCACGCGGGCGAGGCCCACGGCCTGCCCAGCATCCACCAGGCCGTGCAGGTCTGCGGGGCGCTGCGGATCGGCCACGGCGTCCGGCTGGCCGACGACATCGTCGACGGCAAGCTCGGCCGCCTCGCCCACTGGATACGCGACCGCCGCATCGCCCTGGAGGTCTGCCCCACCTCCAACCTGCAGACCGGCGCGGCGGTCTCCGTGGCCGGCCACCCCATCACCCTCCTGCGCGACCTGGGCTTCCGGGTGACCGTCAACACCGACAACCGGCTGGTGTCCGGTACGACGATGACACGCGAGATGGAACGCCTCGTCACGGAGGCCGGCTGGACGGTGGCGGACCTGCGGAAGGCGACCGTGGACGCGCTCAAGAGCGCGTTCATCCCCTTCGACGAGCGCAACGCGCTCATCCGCGACGTCGTCCTGCCGGGATACGAGTCCGCGCTCGCCGGCGGCCGCTGACCGTCCCCCTCCCGACGGACCGGGTGCCGCGGCGTCCTGACGCGCCGTCGGCCCTGACATGCGGGCACCGGGAGTGTGCCGCAGCATGGAGGGGCCGGAACGGGCAGGCGGGAGGCGCCATGGACGGGGACGACGCCGGCGAGTCCGGGGCCGCGCGCGGTGCGGGGAAGCACGCCGCGCGGCGGTCTCCGGGCGGGCGCGCCGGGGTCTTCTTCGCGTTCGTGCCGTGGATCGCCTTCGACATCGTCGCCGGGCCCAGCACCTGGGAACTCGCCGCGCTCGTCGGCCTCGTCGCGTCCGTCGTGCTGAGCGTGCCGGACGTCGCGCACGGCAGTGTGAAGCTGCTGGACGTCACCGGCATCGTCTTCTTCACCGTCGTCTCGCTGCTGGGGCTGTCCCTGGACCGGCAGGACCTGCTGTGGCTGGAGACCTACGCGCAGGTGCTCGCCAACG
The DNA here is from genome assembly GCF_033793585.1 of Streptomyces sp. MI02-7b. Taxonomy (NCBI): domain Bacteria; kingdom Bacillati; phylum Actinomycetota; class Actinomycetes; order Kitasatosporales; family Streptomycetaceae; genus Streptomyces; species Streptomyces sp. MI02-7b. Next base: position 178,040 of record NZ_JARAWX010000002.1, read on the forward strand.
CGGTCATCGCGGCCGTCGCCCTGGGGTCCCTCGCCTTCGTGCCCTTCACCGAGCAGTACGCCCGCGAGTCGACGCCCCGGGAGGTCTGGGGCACGCCCGCCTTCCAGCGCACCAACCGGGTGCTGACGCTCGTGTGGGGCGGGGTCTTCCTGGTCACCGCGGTCCTGGGGCTGGTCGCCGTGCACGTCACCGCGGGCACGGACTGGCTGAACTGGGTGGTCCCGATCGCGCTGCTGGTGCTCGCCGTGCGCTTCACCGACTGGTATCCGCAGTACGTGCGCGAGCAGGTGCACAAGGGCGTGGCCGAACCGGACCGCTGACCTCGTCGGTCCCCTGCGCCGGGCTTCGCGCATTCTTGGCCTCGGTCGGTGCCCCGCTGAGGACGGCGGCGGCTCGCCTGGTCCGCCCGCCCGCCCCAAGGACGGTGCTCCTCGTGCAGCCTGCCCCGCACCGTCCCGGCGACGAGTGCGCGCACCCCGGCCGCGCGACGTCGCCGCCCCTGGTCAACACCGCGCAGTACGCTGGTGGACACTGCCGCGCTCACCGCCGAAGCGATTGCCGGGCGCCCGCACGCCGTCCTCGACGTCACCGATCCCGAGCCACTGCCCGCCGGCTTCCCGCTGTGGAACCCGCCCGACGTGCGCCTCGCGGAGGAGCCGGCCCGGCCGGCGGACACGGCGATCGACGGGATCGCGCGGTGCGTCCGCGGCGTGCCCCTGGCGCACGCCGTGCGGGCCGAGGACCTCGACCGCTCCGCGTGACCCGCCGGGCCTTCGGGGCCCGCGGGTCAGGAGCGGCCGGTGCCGCGGTAGAGGTCGAGTTCGCCGTCGAGTTCGACCGCGAGCACGGTCGCGTGGGGGTCCAGGTCCGTCGCGGGCGGGGCGTCGATCCAGGTGACGCCCGGTACCTCGTGCAGCCCGCCGGTGACGTCGTGGCCCAGTTCTGTGCCGGTGCCGACCACCGTCACACGGCGGACGCGGTTGCGCAGCCCCCGTACCGACACGGCCTCCCTCGGGGTGTCGAAGCAGACCAGGTACAGCGTGCGGCGGTCCGCGGACAGGGTGCTGGGGCCGTAGTGGTGACCGGGGGGCAGTCCGGCGACCGTGCCGTGGACGGCGTCGGAGTGCGCGCCGATCCAGGCGCCGAGGCCCTCCAGGCGCTCGGTCTGCTCGGGTGTGATGGTGCCGTCCTCGCGGGGACCGACGTCCAGCAGCAGGTTGCCGCCGGCGCCGATGGTCTCGGTGAAGTAGCGGACCAGCCGGGACACCGATTTGTGGCGGTGGTCGCCGTGCTGGAAACCCCACGAGTCGTTCACGGTCAGGCACAGCTCCCATGGCCCGGTCGGGGGCTCGACCGGGATGCCCTGTTCGGGGGTGGCGTAGTCGCCGTGGCTCATCATCCGGGCGTTGAGCACGGTCGACGGGTTCCCGGCCAGGATCACGGCGGCCAGCGCGTCCAGGCCCCACTGCTCCTCGCTGCGCTCCCACTCGCCGTCGAACCACAGTAGGTCGGGGCGGAACCGCGTGACGAGCTCGGAGACCTGGGCGTCCCGGTAGGCGAGGTAGCGGCGCCAGGCGGCAGGGTCCTGCCGGCCGTCCGCGGGGACCACCCAGCGGCTGGTGGAGACGTCCGGCAGGGGCGGGTCGGGGTGGATCACGCTGGCGTAGTCGGGGTGGTTCCAGTCCGAGTGCGAGTAGTACAGGCCGACCTTCAGGCCCTCCTCGCGCAACGCCCGCGCGTACGGGCCGATCAGGTCGCGTCCCGCCGGGGTGCGGTGTGCCACCGAAAGGTCGCCCTCGGCCGTGTCCCACAGCGCGACGCCGTCGTGGTGGCGGGCGGTGAGGACGGCGTACCGGGCGCCCGCACGGGCGAACAGCCGGGCCCAGGACCCCGGGTCGTAGCGGGCGGCGGTGAAGCCGTCGAGCTGGCGCATGTACTGCTCGTGACCGACCCGGCCGTCGTAGAAGGACCATGACTCGGCGACGCCGTCGACCGCGTAGATCCCGTAGTGGACGAAGATGCCGAGCTTGGCGTCGGGGAACCAGGGCTGCATGGGCATGGCGGCGGGTCCTTGCCGGTCGGGGACGCACGGGCGGGCCGGGACGGCGCGGACATCGGAGGGATCCGGCCTGCGGGGCCGACTCTAAGGTGGTATGGACCACCTGGCAAGCAAGTCCTCCGACGTCTGCGCCGCCCCGGCCCGACGGTCCGCCCCGGCGGTCGGCAGTCAGGGCGTCACTTCACCGAACCGGCCATGACCCCCTCCACGAAGTGCCGTTGGAAGGCGAAGAAGACCGCCAGCGGCACGATCAGCGACAGGAAGGCACCCGGCGCCAGCACGTCGATGTTGGCGCCGAACTGCCGCATCTGCGACTGCAGGGCGACGGTGAGCGGCTGCGACCCGGGGTCCGCGAAGATCAGCGCGACGAGCATGTCGTTCCAGACCCAGAGGAACTGGAAGATGGCCAGGCTCGCGATCGCCGGACGGCCCACCGGCAGCACGAGCTTACGGAAGATCGTCCACTCGGTGCCGCCGTCCATCCGCGCCGCCTCCAGCATCTCGCGCGGGATCTCGGCGAAGTAGTTGCGCAGCAGGAAGATCGCGAAGGGCAGTCCGTACGCGACGTGGAAGAGGACCACGCCGGCCGTCGTCCCGAACAGGCCGACCGCCCCGAAGAGCCGGGCGACCGGCAGCAGCCCGATCTGCACCGGCACCACCAGCATGCCGACCACGACCAGGAACACCCAGTCCCGGCCCGGGAACTCCAGCCAGGCGAAGGCGTATCCGGCGAGCGCGGCGAGCACCACGACCGCCGCGGTCGCGGGGACCGAGATCAGCACGGTGTTCCAGAAGGCCTGGGTGATGCTGCTGTCGGCCAGGATGGCCGAGTAGTTGCCGAAGCCGAGCGACCCGGGGTGCAGCAGCCCGTTCCACCAGCCGGACGTGGAGGTGTCGTCGGAGTTGCGCAGCGACGAGACGAACAGCCCGGCGGTCGGTGTGAGCCAGATCAGCGCGACGACGGTCAGCAGCGTCTGGACCAGCCCGCTGCGCAGCCAGGAGGCGATCCGCCGGGCGGCGGAGGGCCGGCCGGGGCCGCCGCCGGTCCGGGTGGCGGGTGTGCGGGGCGGTGCGGGCCGCGGCGCGGCGCTCTGCACGGTCATCGCGAACTCCTGCGGAAGCGTCGGATGTTGAGGGCCATCGCGGGGAGCACGAGCAGCAGCAGGACGACACCGATCGCGCTGCCCAGGCCCTGGTTGTTGCCGCCGCCGAAGGAGACCAGCCACATCTGCAGGGCCAGCACGTTGGCGTCCTCCTGCACCGGGCCCGGCGCGATGATGTAGACGAGGTCGAAGACCTTCATCACGTTGATCACGAGCGTCACGAAGACCACGCCGAGCACGGGCGCGAGCAGCGGCACCGTGATGCGGCGGAAGATCTGCCACTCGGTCGCGCCGTCCACCCGGGCGGCCTCCAGGGTCTCGCGGGGCAGCGAGGACAGCCCGGCGCCGATCAGCACCATCGCGAAACCGGTCCAGATCCACACGTAGGCACCGATGATCGCCGGGGTGATCAGTGTCGGGCCGAGCCAGGAGACGCCCCCGTACGGAGGCGCGAAGTTCTTCGCCGGGAGCCGGACCTCGCCGCCGCCCGCGGCGTCGGTGAAGCGGAACGAGCCGTCGTCCGCGGTGGTGGTCGTCGCGACGACCCCGCCGTCCTTCATCAGCTCGACCCTCATGTGCGGCAGGCCCTTCTCCTGCGGGTCGACCTGCCCCGGAGTGCCGCCGCCGCCCGGCACGAAGTCCAGGTAGACCACGCCGCTGACGGTGTCCTCACCGGTCGCGGGGGGTGCCGCTGGGCGGGCCGTCGCGGGGATCGAGGCGGGCGGAAGACCCACCAGGCCGAGCGTGACGGTCTGGCCGGGTTCCGCCGGCGTCACGGTCCGGAAGCCGCCGTCGGACGCGGTGAGCACGTCGTCGCCGCGCGGCCGGGCACCCGGGTAGGCCGAGGCGTCGGTGAAGGAGTCGTGGATCGCGACCGCGGCCGCGTTCAGCACGCCGCGCTGCGGGTCCTGGTCGTACACCAAGCGGAAGGTGATGCCCGCGGCGAGGAAGGAGACCGCCATCGGCATGAAGATGAGCAGCTTGAACGCGGTGGCCCAGCGGATCCGTTCGGTGAGCACGGCCAGGACCAGGCCGACGCCGGTGAGCAGCGCCGGGGTGACCACGACCCAGATCGCGGTGTTCCGGACGGCCTTCAAGGTGGCCGGATCGGCGAACATCTCCTGGTAGTTGTCCAGCCCCACGAAGCGGTCGCCGCTCGCGTCGAAGAGGCTGCGGCCGACCGAGAAGAGGATGGGGTAGCCGACGAGGGCGCCGAGCAGTGCCAGCGCCGGCAGCGCGAAGGCGACCGCGGTGACCTTGGCCCGGCGCGAGCGGCGCCGTACGGCCGGCGGGGCGGTGCCGCCCGCCGGGGCGGACGGCACCTTGCGGGTGAGAGCGGAGGACATGGCGGGGCCTCAGCCCTGGTAGGCCTTGGCGGCCGCGGCCTCGAGCTTCGCCGCGGTGGCCTTCGGGTCCTTCGGGTCGGCCAGGAAGTCCTGGAGGATCTTCCACTCGCCCTTGCCGGGCGTGCCGCCGAAGGCGGGCGGGGTCTGGTCGGACATGTCGAAGCGCACCGTGTCCCCGGCGCCGACCAGGGACTTGGCCGTCTCGCGCGTCGTGTCGTCCGCGTAGGCGGCCGGGTCGAGCTTCTGGTTCGGGGAGAGGTAGCCGCCCGCCTTGGCCCAGATCGCCGCGGCCTCGGGGGTCGCCAGGTACTCCAGCAGCTTCATTCCGGCCTTGGTGTTCTTGCCGGACTTCAGCGCCACCGCGGCGTCGCCGCCGCCGACCACCGGCGCGGGACCGCCGTCGACGGACGGGAACGGGAAGAACTTGGCGTCCTCGCCGACCGTGCGGCCCAGGTCGCCGGAGACGACGCCGCCGACGAAGTCGCCCTCGTAGACCATGCCGGCCTTCTGGGTCTTGCCGAAGACCTGCGCGACGGAGTCGGGGAAGCTGGTGGCCAGGGCGCCCTTGCGGCCGCCCGCGAGGAGGTCGTCCTTGCCGAACACCTTCGCCAGGGTGCGGAGCGCCTTCACGACGGTCGGGTCGGTCCAGGGGATCTGGTGCTGCGTCAGCTTGTCGTAGTTCTCCGGGCCGGCCTGCGAGAGGTAGACGTTCTCGAACCAGTCGGTGAGCGTCCAGCCGTCCGAGCCGCCGACGGCGAAGGCGGGCAGGCCCGAGTCGGAGATCGCGCCGGCGGCGTCCAGCAGTTCCTGGAAGGTCTTCGGCGGCTGCACGCCGGCGGTGTCCAGCGCCTGGGGGCTGTACCAGACCGTCGACTTGTCGGAGGCCTTGAAGTACAGGCCGTAGTAGGTGCCGTCGACGGTGCCGAACGTCTGCCAGACCTTGGCGAAGTTCTGCTCCGCGGCGCTCTTCACGGCGGGGGACAGCGGCAGGAGCCAGCCCTTGCCCGCGAACTGCTGGACCACGCCGGGCTGCGGGGCCATGGCCACGTCGGGCGAGTCGCCGCCCGCGATCTTGCTGCCGAGGACGGTGGCGAAGTTGTCGCCGGTGGACACGTAGCTCACCTTCGCCCCGGTCTTCGCGGTGAAGCCGTCCAGGACCTTCTGGAAGTTCTTCTGCTCCGTGCCGGTCCACACGGCGGCGACCGTCACCGTCTGGCCCTTGAGCTGCTGACCGCCGGAGCCGGTACCGGAGTCGGAGGCGGCCTTGGTGTCGCCGCCGCAGGCGGTGGTCGTGAGGGCCAGGCCGCACAGGGCGGTGGCCGCGACGAGCGTGCGCTTCATCGGGGAGGGTCCTTTCCTCGGTGGAGTGGTGCGGGAACGACACGGCACGCCGCGTCAACGGGCTCGTTATACATGCATGTTAGGTATGCATCTCGGCGCGATGTCAATGGAGTTGCCGACAGGAGGCGTCAGCTGGGGGTATTTGCGGCGATAGATGCCGGACGAGCGACAGGGCTCGCCCCAGCCGCATACCTAACATGTAACTATCGGAGGGGAGAGGGGGTCAGCCGCCCCGCACGATCTCCCGCAGCTCGCGGTCCAGCCGCGCCACCGCCTGCGCCGGCGTCGCGTGCTGCGCCAGCGCGTCCCGGCTCACCGCCGCGACCGCCAGGCTCACCTGCTCGTACCGTGCGCTCTTGGGGCGCGGCTTGGCCGCTCGCACGCTCTGCTCCAGCACCGGCAGGTACGGGTAGCGGCGCACCAGCACGGGGTCCCGGTACAGGTCCGCCCACACCGGCGGCAGCGAGCCCTCGGTGAGCACCTGCCGCTGCACGGACTCGCCCGTCATGTAGGCCATCAGATCCGCCGCCGTGCGCGGATGCCGGGTCTGCGCGTTGACCGCCAGGTTGGACCCGCCGAGCACACTGGAGCCCGGACCGTCCGGGCCGGGCAGCGGCACCACGCCGAACCGGCCCGCCACCTTCGAGTCCGGCCCGGAGGCCAGGTCGTACACATAGGGCCAGTTCCGCAGGAAGAGCAACTCGCCGTCCTGGAAGGCGCGCCGGGACTCCTCCTCCTTGAACCGCAGCGCCGCGCGCGGGATCCAGCCCTCGCGTACCCCGCGCACCAGGAAGCCCAGCCCCTCGCGCGCCGCAGCCGAGTCGACGGTGACCCGGCTGCCCTCGCCGCCGAGGATGCCGCCGCCGGCCGACTGCACGGCCTCGGTGACGTTCACCGTCAGTCCCTCGTACGGCAGGAACTGCCCGGCGTAGCCGCCGATCCGGTACGCCGGGGCGAGCGTCTTCGCCTGCTCCTCCAGCTGCGCCCAGGTGCGCGGCGGCGCCAGGTGCTCCCGGTCGAGGATGTCCTTGCGGTAGTACAGCAGCCCGGCGTTGGTCACGTACGGCACCGCGTACAGCCGCCCGTGGAAGGTCGCGGTGTCCACGACCGAGGGCAGCAGCCGGTCCAGCGGCAGCCCGCGCGGGTCGACCGGCGCGATCCAGCCCGCGCCCGCGAACTCCGAGGTCCACGCGACGTCGATATTGAGGACGTCGAACCGGTCGCTGCCGGACCGCAGGCTGTCCACCATCTGCGCGTGCACCTCGTCGGCCGCCTCCGGCAGCTCCACGAGCGTGGCCCGCTCCAGCGGGTGGGCGCGGTTCCAGCCGTCGAGGACGTGCTGCAGGTAGCCGGTCAGATCCCGGCCGGTGGCCAGCGTCACCGGCCCCCGGCCGCCCTCGCCGGGCGGCCCGTCGGCGGCGCGGGCGCCCGCGCCCCCGTACCCGGTCAGCAGCAGCGCAGCGACGAGCAGCGTCCTTCTCGCGGCCCGCCCCCAGCGCATGTCGTCCTCCAGGTCCCGCACCGGCTCGACGTCGTCGTCGTCCGAAGGGCCATGTATACCTGTTGGACATGCGCGATACTAGCCATTGCGGCAATATGACCTGCTCGACGACGGGCCGGGGCGACAGGAGCCCCTAACACGCAGGTAGCCGGGAGGAGGCGGGACGAGCGTGCGCCTTCCCCTGATGGCACTGCTCGCCAAGGGGGCCGCCCACGGCTACGAGCTCAAGACGGAGCTCGAGAAGCTCTTCGGCGCCGCCTATCCCCAGCCGAACATCGGCCAGATCTACGTGACACTGGCGCGCCTGGAGAAGTCGGGACTGATCCGGGGCGAGGACGTCACCCAGTCCGGCCGGCCCAACAAGCGGATCTACGAACTCACCGACGCCGGGCGGGAGGCCGTCTCCGCCTGGTTCGAGGAGCCCTCCAGCGAACCCCGGGTGCGCGACGAGTTCTTCATGAAGCTCGCCCTCGCCCCGGCCACGGGAATGGCCGACCAGGTCTCCCTGATCAACAAGCAGCGCCGCCACTACCTCAACCTGATGCGGGCCATGTCGCGGCTCGCCTCGGGGGAGGACCGGGACAACCGCATCGCGCAACTGCTCATCGAGGGCGCCACCCTGCATCTGCAGGCCGACCTCGACTGGCTGGAGCGCTGCCAGGAGGAGCTGGAATGAGACGGGCCGAACCGCCCCTCCCGCGGGCACCCCACATGCTCCGGGTCGAGGGACTGGTCAAGACGCACCGCGTGGACGGCGGCGAGGTCAGGGCGGTGCGCGGGGTCGACCTGGAGGTGCGGCCCGGCGAGTTCGTCGCCGTCACCGGGCCGTCGGGCGCTGGCAAGTCCACCCTCCTGCATCTGCTCGGCGGGCTGGAACGCCCCGACCGCGGCCGCATATGGCTGGACGGGCAGCGGGTCGACCAACTCAGCGAGGCCCGCTGGGCGGTGCTGCGGCGGCGCGGCGTCGGCATCGTCTTCCAGTTCTTCAACCTCGTCTCCACCCTCACCGTCGCCGACAACATCGAACTTCCCGCCCTCCTGGCCGGCCGCTCGCCGCGCCAGGTGCGCGCCGCCCGCCAGGAACTGCTGGCCGAACTGGGCCTGGAGGGCAAGGAGGACAGCACCCCCGCCGACCTCTCGGGCGGTGAGCAGCAGCGTGTGGCCCTGGCCAGGGCGCTGGTCAACCGCCCGGCCCTGCTGCTGGCCGACGAGCCCACCGGCAGCCTGGACAGCAGGGGCAGCCGGGAGGTGCTGCGGCTGCTCGCCCGCTGCCACGAACGCGGCCAGACCATTCTGCTGGTCACGCACGACGCCAAGGTGGCCAGCGCTGCGGACCGGGTGATCAGCCTCTTCGACGGCGAGATCGTCGACGACGTCGTCCTCGACGGTCCTTCGGCCGGCGCCCGGCCCTCCCGTGCCGCCGCCGACGTCGTGAAACTGCGGGGCTGACCGCCGTGCGCGCCACCGTCCGCTGGGCCCTCGCCGATCTGCGCACGCACCGCGGGCAGGCCCTGTCCATTGTCCTGGCCACCGCGGGGATCACCGTGGCGCTGCTGCTGTCGGTGGCGCTGCTGGTCTACGCCGCCAACCCCTGGCAGCGGATGTTCACCGCCACGGAGGGCGCGCACGTGTGGCTGCGCACCACCGGCTCCGGTACCGCCGAGGGCACCGCGGCGCTGTCCCGGCTGGACGGCGTCACCGCCGTCTCCGGCCCCTTCCGCACGGTCACCGTCACCGCCCAGCACGGCCGCGAGAAGGCCGCCCTCGACCTGCGCGCCTCCGGCGCCACCCCGCCGGAGGTGGGCCGGCCGCTGATGGACCGCGGCCGCTGGCTCGACGGCGGCGCCGGCGACGGTGTGGTGCTGGAACGGTCGGTGGCCACCGCGCTGTGGGCCGAGCCCGGCGACGAGATCACCGTCACCGGCGCCGGACGGCGCACCACCGTACGGGTGGTGGGCGTCGCCGCGACCGCCGAGCCGGGCTACGCCCCGGGCGACACACCCGGCGTCGGCTGGGCCTCCGCCACGCTGATCGGCGCTCTGGGCCCGGCAGCCGGACGCGCGGGGGAGACGGTCGGGCTGCGGCTCGCGGACCCGGCCGACACCGCCTTCGCCGTGCAGCGGGCCGTCACCGCCGTGGGCTCGGACCGCGTGCTGACGGTCTCCACCTGGCGCGAGGCGCGGGCCGACGCCGAGGGCGACAACCACCTTCTCGGGCTGCTGCTCGGGTTGTTCGGGTTGGCCGCGCTGCTCGCTGCGGCGATCGCGGTGACCGGCGGCATCGGCACGCGGGTGCTGGCGTACGTGCGCGACATCGCGGTGCTCAAGGCCGTCGGCTTCACCCCGGCGCAGGTCGTGCGGATGTTCCTGGTGCAGCACGCCGTGCTGGCCACGGCCGGGGTGCTGCTCGGCGCGGTGGCCGCGGAGACCCTGGCGCCGGGGATCCCCGGCCCGATGGGCGAGGCCGTCGCGCTGTGGCAGGGGCTCCCGCAGCACACCTGGGCGCTGCCCGGCACGGCGGCCGCGACCGTGCTGGTCATCGCCCTGGCCACGGTGCTCGCCGCGTGGCGCGCCGGCCGGGTGCCGCCGATTCCCGCCGCGCGCGGGGCCGTTCCGGGGCGGCGGCGGATGTCGGGTGCGGCGCGGGCCGCCCTGCGGCTGCGCACCCCGCCCGCCCTCGTCCTGGGCTGCCGGGGAGTGCTGCACCGCCCGCTGCGGTCGGCGGTCGCGGTCGCCCGGCTGGCGCTCCCGGTACTGATGATCACCGTCGCGCTGGGGACCTGGGCCACCCTGGACCGCTTCGAGCACCATCCCGAACAGGTCGGCCAGGCCGGGGCGTTGACCGCGCGGCCCAACGGACTGACGGACGCGGCCGTGCACCGGCTGCTGGCCGCGGAGCCCGCCGTCACCGCCGTCCACCCGGGCGCCGAACTCACCGCGCTGGCACCCGGCCAGTCGCAGTCCGTCACGCTGCGCGGCATCGGCACCGTCGCCGACCCCTACCCGTTCGCCGTCGCCGAGGGCCGCCGCCCCACCGGTCCGGACGAGGCGGTGGCCGGGCAGGGCCTGCTCGACGCACTGCACGCCGGCGTCGGCCAGTGGGTCCGGGTGACGGTGGGCGGGACCCCGCACATCCTCCACATCGTCGGGCGCAGCATCGAGACCGGGCACGGCGGACGGGTGATCTCGGCGCCGCTGGACGTGCTCCGCGCCCAGGACGACTCGATCCGCCCCGCGTACTACAGCCTGGTGCTACGGCCGGACGCGGACCGGACGGCCGTGCGCACGCGGCTGTCGGAGGTCTCGGACGGCGGGCTGGAGGTGCGCGAGGTCGCCGGGCCCGGCGCCGAACTCTCCCCGGTGCGCGGGGTCGTCATCGGCCTGGTGACCGTGCTGGCGCTGATCGCGCTGGCCGAGCTCTCCACGGCCGTCGGCACCGGCATCCGCGACCACGCCCGCGACATGCGGGCCTACCGCGCGGTGGGCCTGACGCCGCAGCAGACGGTGGCGACGGTGGTGACGGGCATCGGCCTGACCGCGCTGACGGCCGCGGTCACCGGTGTCACGGCCGGGGTGTACGCCTCGGACTGGCTGATCGACCTGCAGGGGCGGTCCAGCGGTGTCGGCGCGGGCATCGCCCAGTCGCCGCCGTGGACGGCGCTCCTGCTGGTCGGCTTCGTGTGCGTGACGGTCGCCGTGACGGCCGCTCTGCTGCCGGCCGCGCGTGCGGCCGGCGACCGCGGCGCGCGCGTGCTGATGCACACCGCCTGACCGGCGGTCCTTGCCCTGCGGGGCCCGCCGCGGTGGAGCCGAGGCGGGCTCCCGGCAAAGGTGGGACGTGGCCGCGCGCCCCGGCGGACCCGTCCGGCGCGCCGATGCCCCCAGGTCTCTCCGCGTGCCGGCAGGACGGCGGCGGCGGGCTGTGCGGCGGCTGCGAGGGCGGCCGCGTACATCGCACCCGCACGCGCCGGAGGAGAACCTCGCGGCGCCGGAGGGCGGCCGGCGGGGCCCGGTCCGCGGCGCGGGGCCCGCCGGCAAGATCCCTGGTAAGAATGGACCGGGCCGGCCGGGCCGGGCCGCGCGGTCCTTGACCGCTCTGTCCGGAGTCGCCGATGCTTGCGTCGCGATATGCGCGTTGTGTGCCGCGACGGGAAACGTCCGTCCCAGGATTCGTACCAGCCGAGGAGTACCCCATGGCCCACCAGGTCCGTGCCGTCGTCGCCCGGGAGAAGGGTTCCCCCGTCAGCCTGGAAACGATCGTCGTGCCCGACCCGGGGCCGGGGGAGGCGCTGGTCAGGATCCAGGCGTGCGGGGTCTGCCACACCGACCTGCACTACCGCGAGGGCGGCATCAACGACGAGTTCCCCTTCCTCCTCGGTCATGAGGCGGCCGGCATCGTGGAGTCCGTCGGCGAGGGCGTGACCGACGTGGCCCCCGGGGACTTCGTCGTCCTCAACTGGCGCGCGGTGTGCGGCCAGTGCCGCGCCTGCCTGCGCGGCCGCCCCTGGTACTGCTTCAACACCCACAACGCGAAGCAGAAGATGACGCTGCTGGACGGGACCGAGCTGTCCCCGGCCCTGGGCATCGGCGCCTTCGCGGAGAAGACCCTCGTCCACGCGGGCCAGTGCACCAAGGTCGACCCCGCCGCCAGCCCGGCCGTCGCCGGGCTGCTCGGCTGCGGGATCATGGCCGGCCTCGGAGCCGCGCTCAACACCGGCAACGTCGGCCGCGGCGACAGCGTCGCCGTCATCGGCTGCGGCGGTGTCGGCGGTTCGGCCGTGATGGGTGCGCGGCTGGCCGGCGCCTCGAAGATCATCGCCATCGACGTCGATCCCCGGAAGCTGGAGACGGCCAGGAAGCTGGGCGCCACCCACACCGTCAACTCCAAGGAGACCGACCCGGTCGAGGCGGTGCGCGAGCTGACCGGCGGCTTCGGCGCCGACGTCGTGATCGAGGCGGTGGGCCGCCCCGAGACGTACAAGCAGGCCTTCTACGCGCGCGACCTGGCCGGTACCGTCGTCCTGGTCGGCGTGCCCACCCCGGAGATGAAGCTGGAGCTCCCGCTGCTGGACGTCTTCGGCCGCGGCGGCGCCCTGAAGTCCTCCTGGTACGGCGACTGCCTGCCCTCCCGCGACTTCCCCGTGCTCATCGACCTGTACCAGCAGGGCCGGCTCGACCTGGGCGCCTTCGTCACCGAGACCATCGCCCTGGACGAGGTGGAGAAGGCCTTCGAGCGGATGCACGGCGGCGACGTCCTGCGTTCGGTGGTGGTCTTCTGATGGCCGCCCGCGTGGACCACCTGGTCACCTCCGGCACCTTCTCCCTCGACGGCGGCACCTGGGACGTCGACAACAACGTCTGGCTCGTCGGCGACGACAGCGAGGCGATCGTCATCGACGCCGCCCACGACGCCGAGGCCATCGCCCGCGCGCTCGGCGGGCGGCGCCTGCTCGCCATCGTCAGCACCCACGCCCACAACGACCACATCGACGCGGCCCCGGCGCTCGCGTCGCTGACCGGCGCGCCGATCCTGCTGCACGGGGACGACCTGCCGCTGTGGAAGCACACGCACCCCGACCGCGCCCCCGACGGCGAATTGACGGACGGTCAGGAGATCGCGGTGGCCGGCACCGGCCTCACCGTCCTGCACACCCCGGGCCACGCCCCGGGCGCCGTCTGCCTGTACGCGCCCGGGCTCGGCACGGTCTTCACCGGTGACACCCTCTTCCAGGGCGGCCCGGGCGCCACGGGGCGGTCCTTCTCGGACTTCCCCACCATCGTCGACTCGATCCGCGAGCGCCTGCTGACCCTGCCGCCGGAGACGGTCGTCCGGACCGGCCACGGCGACAGCACCACCATCGGCGCCGAGGCACCGCACCTCGACGAGTGGATCGCCCGCGGCCACTGAGCCGGGAGACCGTCTGCCGGGGGAGGGCCGGCCGGTCCTCCCCCGCCGGGGTCACGGCGACCGGACGGAGGTGTGGCCGGTCGCGGTGACCGTGGCCGGCACGATCAGGCCGGCCGCGCCGAACAGCCCCGGTACCGCCCGCCCTTGGCGCGTCTGTGCCGGGGCCGCGGCCACGGTCATCGCTCCCCGCGGTGCGCCAGACGCCCGCGGATCCCGTAGAGGGCCAGCCAGACGCCGATGGCGGCGGCCGCGACGAGGGTGATGTGCAGGGGCAGTTGTGCGACGGGTCCAAGCACCAGCCCGAACAGGGCCAGTGCGGCCACCAGGAACAGCATGCCGGTCCTTCCCGGTTGCTCGCGATTTCAGTGAACAGTTGTACACCTGCCCTTCCGGGCCACCGCGAAACCCGCCCGCACGGCTCAGGACGTCAGCACCCGCAGCGGCGTTCCGTCGCGGAACGCCGCGATGTCCTCGGCGGCCTGCCGGTAGAAGACGTCGTACGTGGCCTCCGTGACGTAGCCGAGGTGCGGGGTCAGCAGGGTGTTGGGCAGGGTGCGCAGCTCGTCCCGCGGGGGCAGCGGCTCGATGTCGTAGACGTCCAGCGCCGCGCCCGCGATCCGGCCCTCGCGCAGGGCGGCGACCAGGGCGGGCCTGTCGACAAGAGGGCCGCGGGAGGTGTTCACCAGCAGCGCGGTCGGCTTCATCCAGGCCAGTTCCCCGGCACCGACGAGGCCCGTGCTGCGCTCGCTGAGCTTGTAGTGCACGGAGACGACGTCGGACGTGGAGAACAGCTCCTCCTTGTCCACCGCCAGCGCCCCGTGCCCGGCCGCCCTGGCCGGGTCCAGGTGGGTGCTCCACGCCAGCACCCGCATCCCGAAGGCGGTGCCGATCGCTGCGACGCGCGCCCCGAGCCGTCCGAGGCCCACGATCCCGAGCGTCCGGCCCTCGAGGTCCCCGCCGATGCTGTGCTGCCACTCGCCGCGGCGCATCCCGGCCGCCTCCTGGTGGATGTGCCGGGTGAGCGACAGGATCAGCCCCCACGTCAGCTCCGCCGCGGCGTGCGCGGGGCTGTCGGTGCCGCAGACCGTCACCCCGTGACGCCGGGCCGCCTCCAGGTCGATGGACGCGTTGACCATGCCCGTCGTCACCAGCAGCCGCAGCGCGGGCAGCGCCGCGAAGCGCTCGGCGGTGAACGGGGTGCGCTCCCGCATGGCCACCACCACGTCGAACCCGTCCAGCGCCGCGACCAGCGCATCGGTGGTGTCGAGGTGGTCCTGGCGGAAGACGACCTCCGCCCCCAGGGCGTTCCAGTCGGCGAAGCGGTGGGCCGCCCTCTGGTAGTCGTCCAGCACTGCGATGCGCATCGCTCGGCTCCTTGGCTCGGGACCGGTGCTCCGCCGGTCGGTTCTTGATCGCTGCCGCCGAGGGTAATCCGCGAGCGCGCGCCGCCCGTGGACACCCCCGGCCGAGTGGGCGGCGGATCAGGGCCCCGGCCGTGCGTCCGGCTCCGGGATCGTCTGCTCGGTCCAGATGCTCTTCCCGTACGGCGTGTAGCGGGTGCCCCACCGCTGGCACAGCGCGGCGACCAACTGCAGTCCGCGGCCGCCCTCGTCGCTGGGGGCGGCGTGCCGGATGCGGGGAGTGGTGAGGCTGCCGTCCGACACCTCGCACACCAGACTGCGGCTGCGGATCAGCCGCAGGCCCACGGGGCCGCGCGCGTGCCGGACGACGTTGCCGACCAGCTCACTGGCGATCAGCTCCGTGGTCGTGACCAGGTCGTCCAGGCCCCACCGCTCCAGCTGCCGACGTACGTGGTCGCGGGCCTGGCCGGCGGCGACCGGCTCCTCGGGCAGCGACCACGAGGCCATGTCCTCGGGTGCCAGCGCGTGGGCGCAGGCGATCAGCAGCGCCGCGTCGTCGCCGGCGTGCCCCTTGCCGAGGCCGAGCGCGGTGCACACCTGCTCGCACAGCCGCTCCAGACGGCGCACTTCGAGCCGCCGGTCGTCGTGCCGCCCACCGCTGCCGGGCGCGGCGGGCGTGAGCGTGAGGGCCCGGGTCAGCACCTCGGCGAGCTCGGCCATGCCGGTGTCGATGTCCCGCCGTGAGGACTCGACCAGGCCGTCGGAGTACAGGGCCAGCAGACTGCGGTCCGGCACCTCCAGCTCCACCAGCGCGAACGGCGGCGTGGCCGCTCCCAGCGGGGGGTCGGGCGGGCCGCCGACGAAGTGGACGGTCCCGTCGGGACGGACCAGCGCGGGCGGTGGATGGCCCGCCCGCGCCAGGGCGCAGCGCCCCGCCGCGGGGTCGTACACGGCGTACAGGCAGGTCGCGTAGAAGTCGTCGCCGAGATCGCTCACCAGGTCGTTGAGGTGCGCCATCAGCTCGTCGGGCGGCAGTTCCAGACCTGCCAGGGTGTGTACGGCGGTACGCAGCCGGCCCATCGTGACGGCCTCGGAGATGCCGTGGCCCATCACGTCGCCGATGACCAGCGCGGTGCGGTCGGCGGAGAGCGGGATGACGTCGTACCAGTCGCCGCCGGCCGTCGTGCCCTCGGTGGCCGGCAGGTAGCGCGCGGCGGCGGTGACCGCGGGCAGCACCGGCAGCGTGCGGGGGAGCAGCCCGCGCTGCAGCTCCTGGGCCCTGCCGTGCTCGGCGTCGTACAACCGGGCACGCTCCAGCGCCTGGGCGATCAGCCCGGCGAGCGCGGTGAGCAGGGTGCGCTCCTCCTCGGTGAACGGGCGCGGCTCGGAGAAGGAGACGACGCAGCAGCCGACCGGTTTGCCCGAGACGATCAGCGGCAGGAACGCCCAGGCATGCTTCTGCGCCCATTCGCGCAGCTCGGCGCGGTTCGGGTAGAGGGAGACGTACTCCCGGGCCGAGGTGATGTAGAGCGGCATCCGGTCGCGGAGCGCGTCGGCGCCCGGGGTGCCCGGGGTCAGCTGCTCCCGCCCGGTGCGCCGCATGAGGTCCGGGGGGTAGCCGACGAAGCCGACGGCGCGCAGGAAGTCGCCCTCCAGGGTCTGGATGATCAGACCGGTCGCGTCGAACAACGGCAGGACGCGCTCGGCCACGGCGTGCACGACGTCGTTCACCGTCACCGCCTCGGCCAGCGCCGTGGTCAGCCGCCCGATGTGCGCGGCGCGGTCCGCCGCGCCCTGAGCGGCCTTGGCCTGCGCCTCCTCCGCCCTGCGCCGCTCGGACACGTCGGTGAGGTAGACCGTCAGGCCGTCGGGCACGGGCATCACCCGGGCCCGGTACGTGCGCTGCCCGCCGTCCCAGGCGATGTCACCGCTGACCGGGGTCCCGGACCGGGCGGCCTCCCGGCAGCGGGCCTCCAGCGCCGAGGGGCCGACCCCGGGCAGGTCCCACAGGATCCGGCCGCCGGTCCTGCCGGGGGTGCCGAGCAGCCGATCGGCCTGGGCGTTGGCGAAGATGATCCGCCCGTCCGGGGCGAGCGCGAGGAAGCCGTCGCTCATGTGCCGCAGCGCGCGCCCCACCGTGTCCATGGCGACCCGGGTCTCGGTGCTGTCCCACAGCACCCCGCGCAGCAGCAAAGGCCTGCCGTCGTCGCCGTGGACGCTGCGCCCGCGCGCCTGGACCCAGCGGAAGCCGCCGTCGGGGCGCCGCACCCGGTACTCGGCGGCGTAGCCGCCGACCGCCCGGGCGGCGTCCTCCGCGTCGGCGATCACCCAGGGCAGGTCCTCGGGGTGCACGAGTTCCACCCAGGTCTCGATGCGCCCGTCGTACATGTCGGGGGGCATGCCGAAGACGTGCTGGGCGGCGTCGTCGAGGAAGGCCTCGCCGGTGCGGACGTTCCACTCCCAGGTGCCCACGCCGACGTCGGTGGCGGTGGTGGGGAGCCGGGTACCGGGCCTGCGCTCGGCCAGGCGCCAGCGCTGGCGCGGCTCGGCGGGCGCGGGCCGGCCGAGCCGGTCGGCCACCCAGGCCGCGATCCGTTCGAGCAGGTCCCACTGGCCGTCGGTGGGCGGCAGGTCGCCGGCCGTCACCACCGACAGCGCGCCGAGCGGGCCCTCGGAGCCGGGCAGCGGGACCGCCGCGACACCGGAGCCCGGCGGGAGGGGGCCCGGGGTGTCCGCGGTCGTGGGCAGCCACAGCCGGATGTTCTCCGCGGTGGCCCTGCCCGGGGCGGTGCGGTCGTGGTCGGCGAGGTAGACCCAGCCGCGGGTGAGGTTCCGGGGCAGCCCGATGCTGGTCGAGAGCCGCAGCGGAACCCCGCCGCGGGCCTGCCGTCCGCGCAGGTGCGCCAGCCCGCCCAGCCCTGCCAGGGCGCCCACCGCCTGCTGCAGCCCCAGCCGCAGCGCATCGCGTTCGCCCTGGTCGTCGCCCGTGGACAGGAGCAGCCGCAGCCTGTCCTCTCCGGGCTGCTCCGATGGCGCTCGCGGTTCCTGGGCGGAGGCTTCGTTCGGGATCATGCCCTCATTCCGTCGGATACTCCTCCCGAGGCCAACATAGCGCCGAGCGCGCGCGCCGTCAGTGCGAGCGGGTCGCGCTGCGCGGGTGGCGGTAGGCGGCGGGTCGTGGCGGTGACCGGCCCCCGCCACCGCGGGAGCCTGCGGCTCCGTGTCGGTCTGCGCGTCCGCTGCCGATGCGCCGGGGCGGGCCTGTCGTGCCCGGCGGACCCCGGGGGGTGGACGGCCGGCCGGTGCTGCTGTCCGTGGGGTGTTGCCCCTGGGTCGCGCGGCCCCAGTCGGGCCGGGCGTCCACCTTTCCTCCCACGCCGGGGCCCCGGGCGGCGCTGCCGTGCCCGGGGGCGAGCCTTCGTGCCTGGCAGAACGAGGGTCGTGGCGGTCCCGGTCCTGCAGTCGCGGGAGCCTGCGGCCCCGCACAGGGCCGGGCGTCCGCGACCGATGCCGGGGGCGCGACGACGCGCGCGAGGGGGCGGGGTGCGGGCGCCGCTGCCCTGCTGGGTGGGCCGTCGGCGGGGACCGTGAGGCCTCCGGTCAGGTGGGCCGCTGGGCGGCGCTGTTACCCAGGCGGCATTGCTCCTGGCCCGAGGGAGCCGCGCTTCTGTATCGGGCCGGGCGCCTGCTGCCCGTGTGAGGGGTGCGGGCGCCGCTGCCGTGCCGGGTGGTGGGTGTTGGCGGGGGGCTCGCGAGCCTTCGGGTGGGGGCGGAGCAGGCTCCGGCGGCAGGCGCATGGCTCCTGGCCGCGGGAGCGAGCGCCGTCGGTGTGAGCGGGTCCCGCTGCGCGGGGTTGTGGGGTACGGCGCGGGGCGTGGCGGTCTCAGTCCCGTAGTCGCAGGTGCCGAGGCTCTGCACAGGGCCGGGCGTCTGCGACCGATGCCCTGGATGCGCATTCGATGACGACCTGCGCGGGGAGGAGGGGTGCGGGCGCCGCTGCCGTGCCGGGTGGTGGGTGTTGGCGGGGGGCGAGCCTTCGGGTGGGGGCGGAGCAGGCTCCGGCGGCGGGCGGGCATGGCTCCTGGCCGCGGGAGCCGCGCATCCGTATCGGGCCGGGGGCCGCTGCCCCGCGTCGTGGCGGACGTCGGCGGGGGGACCGGGCGGCGCGGTGCGGGACCGGCCGGACGGTCCCGCACCGGGTGACCGGCCGTCAGGCGTCCTCGTGGCCCACGTCGACCGTGACGCCCATGACGTGGCTGTACAGTTCCGCCTCGGCGAGCAGCGACCGCGCGACGCTGGACGCCTTGCGGAAGCCGTGCCCCTCGCCCTCGAAGAGCAGATAGCGGTGCCACAGTCCGCGCGCCGCGACCGCCGCGACGATGACCTCCGCCTGGTCCGGGCGGCAGATGAAGTCGTCGGCGCCCTGCAGCATCACCAGCGGGCTGCTGATGCGCGCCGCGTTCGCCAGCGGTGAGACCCGCTCGTACCGCGCGCGGTCGCGGGGGAGTTCACCGATGAGGCCGTGGACGTAGCGGGACTCGAAGTCGTGCGTGTGGCCGCCGGACCAGGCCAGCGGATCGCTGATCGGGTAGTACACCGCACCGCAGGCGAACACGTCGGTCGAGCTGAGGCAGGCCAACGACGTCCACCCCCCGGCCGAGCCGCCGCGGATCGCGGTGCGGGCGGGGTCCGCGAGTCCGAGAGCGGCCAGTTCGCGTGCCACGGTGACGCTGTCCTCGACGTCCACCACGCCCCAGGAGTGCCGGAGGCGGTCGCGGTACTCACGGCCGTATCCGGTGGAGCCGCCGTAGTCGACGCTCGCGACCGCGAAGCCCCGACTGCAGAAGAGCGAGAACTCCAGGTCGGGGGTGGCGCCGGTGCCGCTGGTCGGGCCGCCGTGGACGTGGATCAGCAGCGGCGGCGCCTCGCCGTCCGGTCCCTCGGCGTCCGGGTTGACCGGCGGGTAGTAGACGTAGTGCACCTCACGGCCGTCCGCCGCGTGGGCGGTGCGGCGCTCCGGAACCGAGTGCCAGGCGGCGTACGGGGTGCGGCCCGCCGGAGTGCAGTCGACGGGCGGGGCGGGGGGCGTCCCGGAGCCGGGCAGGGGCACCCGCAGCACGGTGCGGCCGCGATCGGCGGCGCCCGCGAGGAGCACGGCGTGCGTGTCGTCGGCCCACAGGTCGGAGCCGAACTCGGTCCATCCCGGGGCGAGATCGGTGAGTGTCCCGGTGTCCGGACGCCAGAGCGCGAGCTGCTGGTCGCCGAGGCCGTGGCGCAGGACGACGCCGGCGGTGGTGACCGCGAACCAGCTCTGGCCCACCCGCCACAGCGCGCCGGCGCACTCCCGTCGCATCGGCAGGACGCACTCGACGGCGGCGGCGTCGGCGGGGCCGGCGTCGCGCGGCCCCAGCGAGACGCGGTGCAGATTCCACCAGCCGTCCGGGTCCGCCATCGCGTACAGCGTGTCCGGGCCGGCCCACTCCGCCTGCGGCACCGACACCCCGTCACCGCCCAGTACGCGTACGGCGCCGACCGCGACGCCGTCCACCAGGTCGGCGACCATCAGGTCGGTGGCGTCCCACGGCATCAGCGGATGGTCCCAGCCGATCCAGGCCAGCCGGCGGCCGTCGGGGCTGACGCGGGCACCGGACAGGAAGTGGTGGGAGCGGGCGACCACTCTGATCGCTCCGGGGTCGTCGGCGGCCGCCCCGGACAGCGGCACGGCCACGATGTCGCGGCGGGTGCGGGGGGCCGGATCGTCGTCCCCGGGACCGGACGGCGCGACCGTCACCTCGCGGACGCACCAGACCTCCGTGCCGTCCTGACTGATCGTCATGTCGACGTAACAGGTGTCGGCTCCAGGTCCGTCCGGCGGGGTCAGCGGACGCGGCTCCGGCTCGGCCGGCGCGCCGGGCGCCGCGGCGTCGTCCTGGAGGGACGGGACGTCGGCGCGGTAGAGGCGCTGGTCGCGGTGGTCGGTGAAGACCAGCAGGTGGTGTGCGGCTCCCGGTCGCAGGACGTAGGGACGGCCGCCGTAGCCGAGCGCGCGGTTGCGCACGGACCAGCCCTCGCCCAGCACCGGTCGTGGATCCGGCGCGGCCGCGTGGGTGCGCAGCAGCCGCACGGTGGCGGTCCGCGGGTCCAGGGCGCACCACCAGGTCTCCGCCCCGGCGCCGGAGGGCCAGCTCCTGGATCCCGAACCGGCCGCGACCATGTCCGCGGTGATCGGCGAGGGCCACTCCCCGTGCGGCAGCGCCCGCTTGGGGCCGGGGTCCTGCCGCACCTGACTCCCCTGAAGTGCCTGATGCTCCGTCACGGCGCGCTCCCCTCGAGGTCGACGGCCTGTCCGGCCGCGTCGCGGGCCAGCAGATCGGCCGCGGTCTCCCGGCGCACCATCAGCCGGGCGCGGCCGTCGGCGACCGCGACCACGGCCGGGCGCGGCTGGAAGTTGTAGTTGCTGGCCATCACGTGGTGGTAGGCGCCGGTGGCGGGGACGGCGAGCAGATCGCCGACGGCGACGTCTCCGGGCAGGGCGATGTCGGGCACCACGACGTCACCGCTCTCGCAGTGCTTGCCGACGACGACCGAGTGCCTGGGCGGGCCGGTCACCGTGCGGTTGGCGGTCCAGGCCGTGTACTGGGCGGCGTACAGCGAGGGGCGCAGGGCGTCGCTCATGCCGCCGTCGACGGAGACGAAGCGCCGCCGCAGGCCGTCCTTGACCACGCCGACCCGGTACAGCGTCACCCCGGCCGTGCCGATCATCGACCGGCCGGGCTCCACGGCCAGACGGACCTTGCGGGGATCGAGCACCTCGGCGATCCCCGCCCGCAGCGCGGCGACCGCGTCGGCCGGACGCAGCCGCGGCCGCCCCGGCAGGTAGGGGATGCCGGCGCCGCCGCCGAGGTCGATCTCCGTGACGGTGATGCCGTGGCGCTCGGCGAGCGTCCGGACGAAGCCGGCGATCCGGGCCGCCGCGGTGCGCAGCCCCGCGGTGTCCACGATCTGCGAGCCGATGTGCGAGTGGACGCCCGCGAACCGCAGGCCCGGGGCGCGGTGGGCGGCGAGGGCGGCCCGCTCGGCGTGGCCGCCGGAGATCGGGAAGCCGAACTTGACGTCGTCGCTGCCGGTCGCCATGTAGTCGTGGGTGTCGGCCGCGACCCCGGGCGCGATCCGCAGATAGACGTCCTGGACCCGGCCGGCGGCGCGCGAGAGGGCGGCCAGCCGCTCGATCTCCTCCAGGCAGTCGACGACCACGACGCCGACCCCGTGCCGGACGGCGGCGGCCAGCTCGGCCGGGAGCTTGTTGTTGCCGTGCAGGACGATCCGGGCCGGGTCGAAGCCGGTGCCGACGGCGAGTTCGAGTTCGCCCTCGCTGCACACGTCCAGGTGCAGCCGCTCGGCGTCCGCCCAGCGGACCATCTCGGCGCACAGGAAGGCCTTGGAGGCGTAGTGCACCCGGTCGGCCCCGGAGACCCGCCACTGGCGGGCCCGTTCCCTGAAGTCGGCCTCGTCGACGACGTACAGGGGTGTGCCGCACACCTCGGCCAGAGCGGGCAACGAGACCCCGCCGATGTGCAGTTCACCGCCGACGGTGCGGGCGGTCAGCGGCCAGACCTCGGGTGCCTCCTCCGGTCCGGCGGCCGGGGCCAGACCGTCGGCCGCCGCCTCGTGCGCGGCGGGCACGCTGCCGGCGGCGGACGCCTGGCGCGGGGCGGGCGGGGCCGCGTGGGCCGATGACATGGGCGCTACTCCTCGGTGAGGACGACCAGCAGCAGCAGGTCGTCGCTGGACTCGGTGATCTGGTGTTCGTCCGACGCCGCCAGGTGGCAGACGTCGGCGGGGCGCAGGGGGTGCACGAAGTCGCCGACCCGCACGGTGCATTCGCCGGCCAGCACGACGAGGACCTCCTCGCCCGGGTGGCGGACCGGCTCCGCGTGGTCGCCGGGGTCGCCGTGGACCAGCCGGACCTGCAGCCGGGACGCGCCGCTCGCGGTGCGGTCCCAGATGCCGGAGTGGCCGGGCACCTGGGCGAGCAGCGGGGCGGCCGCGAAGCGGGCCGGGAACGCGGGGGCGCTCCCGGCCTCGCCTCCCGCCGCGCCGAACAGTTCGGCCACGCCGCACCCGAGGCCCGCGGCCACCTGTGCCAGCGTGCGCGCGGTCGGGTTGGCCGAGCCCGATTCGATCTGGGAGATGTAGGCCGGGGAGAAGCCCGCCCGGCCGGCAACGGTCGACAGGGTCAGGCCGGATGCCCGTCTGACCTGGGCCACCGACCCGGCGAGTGTGGCGATCGCCCGGTTCGCGGCCTCGTCCAGTGCGGCACGGGGCGACCCGTCCGGTGGTGGTGATGCCTCGGGTGATTCAACCCTTGACGATGTCATCGGGCGACAGTAATACTCGCCGAGCACTTAGGGCAATCGATCCGTCAGATGTATTAACTCCCAGTAAATCGACCTCGCTTAACGGACCAGCTCACCGCGAAACGGACATGAGGGAGGGTCGCGGATGGCCACGGCATTCGCCCCGACGCCGGTGCTCACTCTGCTGAGGACGGCGGCCGCGCAGTGCGGCCCGGCCGGTGAGCGCCTGGTCGCGGTCATCGCGGCGGACTACCCCGCGGCGCTGGAACGCAGACCGGCGCAACTGCTCCGTGCGTCCGGGGCCAGGTCCGAGGACCTCGACCGGCTGCTGGCCATGGCCGGGTTCGCCGACACCGACGATCTGCGGCGTCAGGCCGGCCGGGAGGCGAACCGCCGGCTCACCCCGCCCGATCTGCGGTTCACCCGCCGGGACGGCGAGGCGCAGGATCGTTCCCCGCTGCGCCGCACGCTCGACCGGGAGCAGCAGAACCTCGCCGGCACGCTCAACTCGCTGCAGGCCAACGGTGCCCTGGAGCTGGCGGCCGAGGCGATCCTCGCGGGCCGCCGCCGGTGGATCTTCGGCGACCTCAAGTCGATCGGCTATGCGGCGCTGCTCGCCTCGGACCTGACCTCGTCGCTGCGCGACGTCACGCTGATCCAGCCGGGCAGCGGGGCGGCCGTCAACGCGATCAGTGACGCTCACCCCAGCGATGTACTTGTGGCATACAGCTTTCGCAGTTACAGTCAGCTCACCCTGGGCGTGGCCCGGCAGTTCCAGGCGCTCGGCGCGACGGTGATCGCCCTCACCGACAGCTACGACAGCCCGGTCTGCGCGACGGCGCACCACGTGCTCGCCATCAACACGAGAAGCGAGTCGCCTCGTCACTCGCCCACAGCGGTCACCGCGGTGGGCCACATCCTGGCCTCGCTGGCCGCCGCGGGCGCGAAGGGCGCCGGCCGCCGTGACCGGCGCCGGGCCGAACTCGCCCGGGCACTGCAGTGCTACGCCGACGACGCCGCGGCAGAAGCCCCGGCCGTCACCCGCCCGGTCACCGCCGCGCCGACCGACGTCGCCATCCTCCCGCAGGCAGACCCCGAGAGAAGCACTTCGTGACCGCACAGCCCGCACCCGCGACGCCCGAGCACCACGCCATGGCGGCCGACACCGTCGACCTGTGCTCCCGTCTCATCACCTTCGACACCAGCAACTTCGGCGGCGGCGACTCCCGGGGCGAGCGTGCCGCGGCGGAGTGGGTCGCCGAGACCCTCACCGACGCGGGCTTCGCGCCGACCGTGCTGGAGTCCGCCCCCGGCCGGGCCAGCACCGTCGTGCGCATCCCGGGCACCGACCCCTCCGCCCCCGCCCTGCTGGTCCACGGGCACCTGGACGTGGTGCCGGCCGAGCCCGCCGACTGGAGCTTCGACCCCTTTTGCGGAGAGGTGCGGGACGGGGCCGTCTGGGGCCGGGGCGCCCTGGACATGAAGGACATGGACGCGATGATGCTGGCCGTGGCCCGGTCGTTCGGCCGCACCGGCTACCGGCCGCCGCGGGACATCGTCATGGCCTTCGTCGCGGACGAGGAGGACACCGGCGCGTACGGCGCGGGCTTCCTGACGGAGAAGCACCCCGACCTCTTCGAAGGCGTCACCACCGCGATCAGTGAATCCGGCGGCCACGCGGTGCACCTTCCGAACGGGACGCGGTTGTACCCGATCGCCGCGGGGGAGCGGGGCAGCGCCTGGATGACCCTCACCGCCCGCGGCACGGCGGGCCACGGCTCCCGCCGCAATCCGGACAACGCTGTCAGCACCCTCGCCCGCGTGCTCGCGGAACTGTCCGCCCACTCCTGGCCCGTGCACATCACGCCCACCGTGGGCGCCCTCCTCGACGGGCTGGGCGCGCACCTCGGGATCGAGATCGACCCGGCGGACCCGGCCTCCCTGGCGCGACTCGGCGAGGCCGCGCGGCTGGTCGAGGCGACCGTGTCCAACACCCTCAACCCGACCATGCTGCAGGCCGGCTACAAGCACAACGTCATCCCCAGCGAGGCCACCGCCGGTGTGGACGGCCGGATCCTGCCCGGCGCGGAGGACGCCTTCTTCGAGGTCGTCGACGCCATCCTGGGCTCCGCGGTGACCCGGGAGTTCGCCAGCTTCGCCGCCCCGGTCTCCGCCGACCACACCACCGCGGAGTTCGCCGCGATGGCGGCGGCGCTGCGGGCCCACGACCCCGAGGCGCTGGTACTGCCGTACTGCATGTCCGGGGGCACCGACGCCAAGGCGTTCGCACGGCTCGGCATCGCCGGCTACGGCTTCGCCCCCGGCACCACTCCACCGGGTTTCTCCCACTGGGACTTCGTGCACGGCGTCGACGAGCGGGTGCTCGTGGACAGCCTCGCCTTCGGAGTCCGGGTCCTCGACAGCTACCTGCGAACGGACCCTCGTACCGGCTCTGCCCGCTGAGCCGACGTCCCCCCCCTGCCCTGGCACGACCACGGCACTGAAAAGGAGAAGGATTCCGTGACGATAGGCACTGCCACGCCCCCGAGAGCCCGCGGCCGCGGATTCGCACGCGCCGCGTCCGCTCTGGGCGCCACCCTGCTGCTCGGCGCCGCGACGATCGGCACCGCGCCGACGGCGTCCGCCGCGCAGGGCACCACCCTGCGGTCGGCGATGGCCGGCCAGGTGGACTCCCTGAATCCCTTCCTCGGGTACCTCAAGGGTTCGCTCGACGTCTACGCAGCTGTCTATCCGACCCTCAACACCCTGAAGGCCGACGGCACCCCGGGTCCGTACCTCGCGACCTCGTGGAGCACCTCGCCGGACAAGCTCACCTGGACGTTCAAGATCCGGGACGGCCTGAAGTGGAGCGACGGCAAGCCGCTCACCGCCGAGGACGCCGCCTGGACGCTCAACCTCATCATGACCGACGACATCGCCGGCACGGCCAACGGGTCGCTGGTCGAGAACTTCGCGTCGGTCACCGCCCCCGACCCCACCACCCTGGTCATCAAGACCAAGGCGCCGCAGGCGAACATGCTGTACGTCAGCATCCCCGTCAGCGGCATCCCGATCGTGCCGAAGCACATCTGGGAGTCGCACGTCGCCGGTCTCAAGGACTACACGAACGACAGCTTCCCGCTCGTCGGCTACGGCCCGTGGACGCTGACGCAGTACAAGACCGAGCAGTACGCCAAGTTCGACGCCAACAAGAAGTTCGTCCTGGGCGCCCCCAAGTTCGACCACCTGATCCAGCAGTCCTTCAAGACCTCCGACGCCGCGGTCGCCGCGCTGCGCAGTGGTCAGCTCGACTTCGTCAACAACGCCAGCCTCAACTCGACGCTGTACGAGTCGCTGAAGGGCCAGAAGTCGGTCCAGACCTTCCAGGAGGTCGGCAACCGCTGGACCGCCGTCGAGATCAACGCGGGCGCCAGGACCCGGACCGGCAAGAAGATCGGCACCGGCAACCCGGCGCTGGCCGACGCGACCCTGCGTACCGCGATCGCGCTGGCCACCGACAAGCAGACCCTGGTCGACAAGGTGCTCGGCGGTCTCGGCACGGTGAGCCACAGCTACCTCCCGCCGGCCTGGCCCCAGTGGTCCTGGAGCCCCGCCGCCGGGGAGAAGCTCGACCACGACCCGGCCAAGGCGAACCAGATGCTGGACGACGCCGGCTACACCAAGGGCGAGGACGGCATCCGGACCGACCCCAAGACCAAGAAGCCGCTGGTCCTGCGGCTGGGGATCCACTCCGACACCTCGCGTGACACCCAGGTATCGACCTACATGTCGGGCTGGCTGAAGCAGATCGGCATCAAGGTCGACATCCAGGCGCTGAGCTCCACCAAGCTCAACGACGACCTGGCCAAGGGCGACTGGGACATGCTCATGGACTCCTGGAGCACCGGCGCGGACCCGACCTACCTGCTCGGCATCCAGACCTGCGACGCCCGGCCCAACGACGACGGCTCGGCCGGCAGCACCGACGCCTTCTTCTGCGACCCGGAGTACGACCGGCTCTTCAAGCAGCAGGTCATCACCTTCGACCCGGCCGAGCGGGCGAAGATCATCGGCCGGATGCAGTCCATCCTCTACAAGGCCAACAGCGACCTGACCCTGTACTACGCCAACGGCCTGAACGCGGTGCGCACCGACACGGTGACCGGCCTCGCGGAGGGCAAGCCCGACGCGGCCGGCCTCTACCAGCCGCAGACCACCTTCTGGAACTACCTGAACGCCACCCCGGCGGCGGGAGGGAAGGCGGCCTCCTCCTCCGGCAACGGCACGCTCATCGGCGTGGGCGTCGCCCTCGTGGTCGTGATCCTCGGCGGCGCCGTGTTCGTGATCAGGCGCCGGGCCGGCGCGGACGAGCGTGAATAGCCGATGACCAGCACTACGGACACCGCCGGGCCGGCCGGCCCGGGCACCGTGGGGGAGGCGCCTTCGGGCGCCCCCCGCCCGGGGCCGGGCACGCCGCGCGACCCGCGACGACTCGGCCTGCTGCGCTACCTCGGCGGCAAACTCGCCGCCGCCGCGGTGAGCTTCGCCGTCACCCTCGTCATCTGCTTCGTGATGTTCAGCCTGATGCCGGCCGACCCGGTGCAGGCGCTCACCCGGGGCCGTCCGGTCAGCGACGCCCAGATGATCCAGTTGCGCCACCAGCTCGGGGTCGACCAGCCGCTGTGGCGGCAGTTCGTCTCGTTCGTGACTGACACCCTGCAGGGAAAGCTCGGTTACTCGTGGGGGCTCAAGGACTCGGTGGCCCACCTGATCGGTGAGCGCATCGGCCCCACACTGCTGCTGATGGGGACCGCCACCGTGATCTCCGTCGTGCTCGGCCTCTGGCTGGGCGTCCGCAGCGGCTGGCGGCACGGCAGCCTCCTGGACCGGATCACCTCGGGTGCCTCGCTGACGCTGTGGTCGGTGCCGACCTTCTGGCTCGGCATGATCCTCCTGATCGTCTTCAGCGTCGGCATCGGACCGATCCCCGGCCTGTTCCCGGCGGGCCAGATGAGCGACCCCTCCCTGGACGGCGGCGGGATCGAGCACGTCCTCGACGTGGCCCGGCACCTGGTGCTTCCCGCGACGACCCTGGTCCTGGTGGTCTTCGCGCAGTACGTGACCATCATGCGGTCCTCCATCATCGACGAGCTGGGCAGCCCGTACCTGCTGACCGCGCGCGCCAAGGGCCTGCGGGACGACGTCGTCCGGCGCCACCACGCGGTGCCCAACGCCCTGCTGCCCTCGGTGACCGTGATCTTCCTCCACCTCGGCACCATCGTCGGCGGGGCGATCACGGTGGAGACCGTCTACTCCTGGCCGGGCCTGGGCTATCTGACCTACCAGGCCCTCCAGGTCCCCGATCTCCCGCTGCTGCGGGGGACCTTCATCATCTTCAGCGCCTCGGTGATCATCATGAACCTCCTCGCCGACGTGGTGTACCGCTTCCTCGACCCGCGGGTGCGTGCCCAGTGACCCACCTCGACACCGCACTCGCGCCGCCGCGGTTCCACGCGCTGCGCCGCTTCGCCCGCGCCTACGCGCAGCGTCCGTCCGGCCTGGCGGGCCTCGGCATCCTGCTGGCCTTCGGCCTGCTGGCGCTGTGCGCCCCGCTGTTCATCGGCGACGACCAGCTCGACGTGGTCAAGGTGGACGGCCCGCTGCTCGCGGCGCCGAGCGGCGGTTATCTGCTGGGCACCGACCAGGCGGGCCGGTCGATCCTGCTGATGACGATCTGGGGCGCCCGCTCGTCGCTGGCCATCGGCATCATCGCCACCTTGCTGACCGTGCTGCTCGGCAGCGCGATCGGACTGCTGGCCGGCCACTACCAGGGCCGCGTCGGCAAGGCCCTGATGCACGTCACCGACTGGTTCATCGCGCTGCCCAGCCTGCCGCTGGCCATCTCGCTGTCCGCGGTGATCGGTCAGGGCTCGGCGTCCATCACCATCGCCATCGCGGTGACGAGCTGGACCGGCACGGCGCGCCTGATCCGGGCCCAGACGCTCGCCGTCGAGGCGCGGCCGTTCATCGAGCGGGCCAAGGCACTCGGCGCCAGCGACGTCCAGGTGATGCTGCGGCACGTACTGCCCAACGTGGCACCGCTGATCCTGGTCTCCAGCACGCTGACCGTGGCCTCGGCCATCCTGTCCCAGGCGACCCTGACCTTCCTCGGGCTCGGCGACCCGATCAGTGTGTCCTGGGGCTCGATGCTCAACGCGGCGCTCGCCCAGGGAGCGGTGAGCGCCGGCGACTGGTGGTGGCTGCTGCCGCCCGGCGTCGCGATCCTTGTCGTCGTCCTGGGCTTCACCCTCACCGGACGGGCCGTCGAGCACGTCCTCAACCCCCGGATGGTGAGCGGCTCATGAGCATGCTCGAGGTACGCGACCTCAAGGTCACCTACCGGAACGGCAAGAACGGCAGCGACGTACCCGCCGTACGCGGAGTGAGCTTCGACCTCGACGGCGGCCAGACCCTCGGCCTGGCCGGCGAGTCCGGCTCCGGCAAGTCGACCATGGCGCTGAGCCTGCTGCGGCTGCTGCCCGCGTCCGCCCGGATCAGTGGCGAGGTGCGCTTCCAGGGCGAGGACACCCTGACCGCGTCCTGGAGCAGACTCCGCGCGGTGCGCTGGGCACAGGCGTCGGTGGTGTTCCAGGGCGCGATGAGCGCGCTGAACCCGGTGCAGACCATCGGCGACCAGATCTGCGAGCCGATCGTGCTGCACGAGAAGGTGGGCCGGCGGGCGGCACGTGCCCGCGCGGCCGAACTCCTCGACAGCGTGGGCGTCCCCGCGCGCCGGCTGGGCAGCTACCCGCACGAGTTCTCCGGTGGCCAGCGGCAGCGCATCATGATCGCCATGGCGCTGGCCTGCCGCCCCGACCTGATCATCGCGGACGAGCCGACCACCGCCCTGGACGTGATGGTGCAGGCGCAGATCCTGCAGCTGCTCACGGACCTGGTCCAGGAGCGGAACATCGGCGTCATCATGATCAGCCACGACCTGTCCGTGCTCTCGCATATGTGCGACCGCCTCGCGGTGATGTACGCGGGGGAGATGGTGGAGACCGGGCCGTCCACCGAGCTGTTCGGGGATCCGCGCCACCCCTACACCCGGGCACTGGGCCGGGCCTTCCCGACCATCGGCGACCCGGCCTCGCGCCGCGCGCCCGCCGGGCTGCCGGGCGACCCGCCGAACCTGGCGCAGCTCGGCGAGGGCTGTGCGTTCGCCCCCCGCTGCCCCGAGGTGTCGGACGCGTGCCGGACCCGTGCGGTCGAGCTGTGGCCGAGCGGACCAGAGCGGCACGCGGCCTGCCTGCGCGTACTGCCCGAATTCCCCGGCGGGTCGGCAGACCGCACCGTCAGCAGAGGGAGTGAGAAGTGAGCACCACCGCAGAGCGAGCCGCCGCCGACGCCCGTACGGACGCGGAGGCGCCGGCGCTCGAGGTCCGCGACCTCCGCGTCACCTATCCGCCCCGGGGCGGCCGCGGCCCGGCCCACGCCGTGGACGGCGCGGACCTGCGGATCGGACAGGGCGAGATCGTGGCGCTGATCGGCGAGTCCGGCTGCGGCAAGAGCACCCTCGCCAGGGCGCTGGTGGGGCTCGTCAGGCCCACCGGCGGTGAGGTCCGGTACCGGGGCGACCGGCTGGGCCACTCCAACGCGGCGCTCAAGGAGCACCGGCGCCATGTGCAGCTCGTGCTGCAGGACCCCGGTGGCGCGCTGAACCCCCGGCAGACCGTCTACGACGCGGTCGCGGAGGGGCCGCGTCTGCACGGGATGACCGGCGATCTCAACGCCCGCGTCCACCACGCCCTGTCCCAGGCGGGGCTGCGGCCTCCCGAGGACTTCATGCGGCGCTATCCGCACGAGATGTCGGGCGGCCAGCAGCAGCGCGTGGTGATCGCCGGCGCGCTGGCGCTCGGCCCGTCGGTCGTCGTCGCCGACGAGCCGGTCGCCTCCCTGGACGCCTCGGTGCGCGGCGAGATCCTGAAGCTGCTCCTGGACCTCCGTGACGAACTGGGCCTGTCCGCCCTCGTGGTGAGCCACGATCTGGGCCTTGCCTGGAACATCGCGGACCGGGTGGCGGTGATGTACCTCGGGCGGATCGTCGAGGTCGGCACCGTGGAGGAGGTGCTGCTGCATCCGCGGCACCCCTACACCAAGGCGCTGTTGTCGGTGCTGCCGGACTCCGGCCGCGACCGGCGTCCCACCCTGCTGACCGGCGAGCCGCCGGACCCCACGGCGATCCCGGAAGGCTGCCGGTTCCACCCGCGCTGCCCGCTGTTCGCCGGGCTGGACGAGGAAGGGCGGCGCACGGCCCGGTGCACCACGGACGACCTTCCGGTGCTCTCCGCGGACCCGTCGCTCGGCGCCCAGGTCGCCTGCCACCTGGCCGGGGAGAACGGGGCCGCGGAGAGCCGGGACGAGGACAGCGGAGCCGCCCGATGACGGGCGGCGGCACCATCGTCCGGGGCTGCGCCCGGCCCGGCGCGTCCGGCGACGACATCGTGGTCGACGATGTCGACGGCCCCGAGGAGATGGCCTCCTGCATGGAGCTGTACGCCGACGTCATGGGCCTGCGCCCGGGTGACGGCGGTGTCAACCCCCGGCTGCTGACCGCCCTCCAGGCCAACAGCGGCCTGGTGGTGGACGCGCACCGGGGCCGGGAACTGGTCGGCTTCGCCTACAGCTTCCTGGCCCGCGAACCCCTCGAGGACGGGCCCGGCACGGCCGGTGGGCCCGCCTGGCGCTTCTACCAGTACTCCCAGCTCGCCGTGGTCGCCCGCGCCCACCAGGGCAAGGGGATCGGCCGGCGGCTCAAGCACGCCCAGCGGGACCGGTGTCTGGCCGAGGGGATCACGCTGATGCGGTGGACCTTCGACCCGGTCAAGACCCGCAACGCGCACTTCAACCTCGATGTCCTCGGCGGCCGGCTGACCGCCGTCAAACCCGCCATGTACGGCCCGGACGGCTTCGGTGACGACACCGGCGAGGTGACCGACCGGTTCCTCGTGGACTGGCACCTCACCGAGCCGCCCCGCGCCGCCCGGCCGCTGGTCCCCCGGGCCGGCTGGCGGCCCGGCACGGTCCACCGCGACGGGGAGGACGTCATCGTCGTCGTTCCCGCCCAGTGGCAGAAGCACCGGGCCGAGCACGGCGCCGGCGCCGCGGCCGACCTGCGCCGGCGGCTGTGCGAGACCTTCGGAACGGTCCTCACCGAGCACGAAGGGGTGTCCTGCCGGCGGCTGGACGAAGATCTCGCGGCCTACCGGTTCGTGCCCCGCCGGGCAGACTAGGAATGCACCACATGCCCATCACCATCACCGAGGTCGAGCTCTCGCTGACGCGGCTCGACCTCGTCCACGCGTTCGAGACCAGCTCGCACCGCAAGTCCCACCTGGACCACATCCTCATCCGGGCCACCGCGTCGGACGGCACCGTGGGGTGGGGCGAGTGCGCCTCGCCCAGCGATCCGTACTACTGCGGCGAGTCGACCTGGAGCTGCTGGCACATCCTCAGCGAGTACCTCGTCCCCCTCCTGCTGGGCAGGCCCTGGGAGACACCGCAGGACGCGGCACGCCACACCGCCGCCGTGAGCGGGAACAACTTCGCCCGCGCGGGCCTGGAGATGGCCTGCTGGGACCTGTACGGCAAGACCCGCGGCGCGCCGCTGGCCGACCTGCTCGGCGGGACGGCCGACCGGGTCGCCGCCGGAGTCAGCCTCGGTATCGAACCGACCGTCGACGAGCTGCTGGAGCAGGTGTCCCGCCACGTCGGCGACGGATACCGGCGGGTCAAGCTCAAGATCCGGCCGGGCTGGGACATCGAGCCGGTCAAGGCCGTACGCGCCGCCTTCCCCGGCATCGCCCTCCAGGTGGACGCCAACACCGCCTACACCCCCGGCCAGTCCGAGCTGCTGACCGCGCTCGACGGCCTCGGCCTGCTGATGATCGAGCAGCCGTACGCGGAGGACGACCTGCTCTCGCACGCGGAACTGGCCGCCCGCCTCGACACCCCGGTCTGCCTGGACGAGAGCATCACCTCGGTGCCGGTGCTCAGGACCGCGCTGCGACTGGGGGCGGCGGACGTCGTGAACATCAAGGTCTCCCGGCTGGGCGGGCTGCACCCGGCCAGGGCCGTGCACGACGTGTGCGCCGGCGCCGGGGTCCCGGTCTGGTGCGGCGGCATGCACGAGTTCGGGATCGGCCGCGCCGCGAACCTCGCGCTGGCCGCCCTTCCGGGATTCACCCTGCCGTCCGACGTGTCGGGGTCCGACAAGTACTACCGCGAGGACATCGTGTCCCCGCCGATCCGGGCCGTCGACGGCCTGGTGGAGGTGCCGCGCGCCACGCCCGGGATCGGGGTCACCGTCGAGGAGCATGTCGTGGCCGAGCACACGCTGCGCACCTGGACCGGCGCGGTGGACCGTACGACCGAGGGGAGCCGGGCGTGAAGGTCCTGATCTCCGCCGACATGGAGGGCGCCACCGGCGTCACCTTCCCCGACGACGTCCGGCCGGGCCACGCCCGCTGGGAGTACCACCGGCAACTCCTCACCGCCGACGTCAACGCCGCGGTCGCCGGCTTCGCCGCGGCCGGGGCCACCGAGATCCTGGTCAACGAGGCGCACTCCGACCAGCGCAACCTGCTGCTCGACCGGCTCGACGAGCGGGCGCGGCTGCTCATCGGCACCCACAAGCCGCTGGGCATGATGGAGGGCATCGACCGTTCGCCGGACGCGGTGGCCCTCGTCGGCTACCACACCGGTGCCGGGCAGCCCGGCGTTCTCGCCCACACCTATCTGCCGAACACCATCACCGAGGTGCGCATCGACGGCCGCCCCGCCTCCGAGGGACGGATGAACGCCCTGCTCGCCGACGAGTACGGGGTCCCCGTCGTCCTGGTGACCGGCGACGACCTGTGCTGCCTGGACTCCGAGGACTGGGCCCCGCACGCCGCCCGCGCCGTGGTGAAGACCTGCGTCGACCGCTACGCGGCGGTCTGCCTGCCGCCCGTCCACAGCGCCGCCCGGATCGCCGAGGCCGCGCGCGAGGGGCTGCGGGCGCTGCCCGGGCCCGCGGGTCCCAAGGCACCGCCGCCGGGCGGCTACACCTACGAGGTGGCCTTCGACGCCGCCCACCTCGCACCGGCCGCCACCTACATCCCGGGCGTCGAGCAGACCGACCCGCTGACGGTCCGCTTCACCCTGCCCACCATGTACGAGGCGATCCGCTGCTTCCGGGCCGTGACCCGGGTGGCCACATCCGCCATGGAGAGCTGCTATGGCTGAGTCGATGGACGAACTACTGGCCCGGGCCGCCCTGTTGAGGGACCAGGCGTTGCGCCGGCTGGAGACCCTGGTGAACGCCGAGAGCCCGTCCGGCGACGCCGGACGCATCGACGTCGTCACCAGGGAACTGGAGGCCGCCTACACGGCCGTCGGCGCGCGCACCGAGCGCGTTCCCGGAGCGGACGGCGACCACCTGGTGTGCCACTGGGCCGGCGGCGGCCCCGACGACGGCCACATTCTGATGATCGGTCACTCCGACACCGTGTTCCCCGCGGGAACCACCGCGGAGCGGCCGTTCCGGCTGGAGCCCGACGGCGACACCGTCACCGGCCCCGGGGTCTTCGACATGAAGGGCTCCCTGGTCGAGGTCGAACTGGCCATGCGGCTGCTGGCCGGCACCGGGTCCCGGCCCTTCCGGCCGGTCCGGCTGGTCGTCGTCAACGACGAGGAGATCGGCAGCCCCGACGGCCGTCGTCTGGTGGCCCGGCACGCCGAGGGGGCCGTCGCCGTGCTCGGCCTCGAAGCGCCGCTGCCCGGCGGCGCGTTGAAGACCGGACGGCGTGGCGTGGCCCGGATCAGGATCGACGTGGAGGGCGTGAGCGCCCACGCGGGCCTCGACCCCGGCCTCGGCGTCCCGGCGATCGACGAGCTGGTCGACCAGCTGAGGGCCCTGCGTACCGCGGTCCCGGCCCCGCCGGCCGCCGAGCTCAACGTGGGCACGATCCAGGGCGGCACCCGGGCCAACGTGGTGTCCGGGCACGCCCGGGCGGAACTGGGCCTGCGCTTCGCCGACCAGGAGGCCGAGGACGCCGCCCTCGCCGCGGTGGAGTCGCTCGTGCCGTTCCGCGACGGCGCGCGGATCAGCACCACGCGGGTGTCCTACCGGCCCGCCTGGGCCGCCGACCCCGCCAACCCGCTCGCCGCGGATCTGATCCGGCTGGCCGGCGCCCTGGGACTGGAGCTGACCACCGGGACCTCCGGCGGCGCCGGGGACACCAATCACACCGGAGCGGCGGGGATCCCCACGGCGGACGGGCTCGGCCCCGAGGGCGGCGGCGCGCACAGTGCCGCCGAACACGCCTCGGTGCGCTCGCTGCTGCACCGGGCCGCGCTGCTGGCCGCCTATCTGGGCGGCCCCGCCGCCGTGGCGGAGGACAAGGAGAACACGTGAGCACCCAAACCGGATACGTCCGCCCCCGGGCACTGCGCGCGGGCGATCGCGTCGCGGTCATCGCCGCCAGCGGCCCACCGAACCAGGAACGGCTCGACCGCGGCGTGCGGGCGCTGCTCGACCTGGGGCTGCGGCCCGACGTCCTCGACTCGGCCCGTGCCCCGGGTGAGTACCTGGCGGGGGACGACGACCTGCGCGCGGCCGACCTCACCACCGCGCTCACCGACCCGGCCTACGCCGCCGTGCTGTGCGCCTGCGGCGGATACGGCGCCCAGCGCACCCTGGAACGGGTCGACTGGGAGAAGATCGGCACGCCCTTGCCCCGGGTCCTGGTGGGCTATTCCGACGTGACGTCCCTGCTGGAGGCGGTCGCCGTCAAGCTGGGCTGGGTCTCGCTGTTCGGGCCCATGGTCGCGGGCCGGGACTTCCACCAGGGCGAGTACGGCTTCGACACCCTCGCCCGTCTGCTGACCGACCCGGAGCCGGTCCGCGAGCTCGTCTTCCCCGGTGCCAGGACGCTGGTGCCGGGCGTCGCGGAGGGCACCACCCTGGGCGGTACCGCGAGCATGCTCGCCAGCTCGCTGGGCAGTGACACCTCGCTGCCCGCCCGGGGCGGCATCCTCTTCCTCGAGGACGTGGACGAGGAGCCGTACCGGCTGGACCGGATCCTCACCCAGCTGCGCCGCTCCGGGTACCTGGACGGCGTGGCGGGCATTCTCTGCGGCACCTGGACCGGCTGCGGCGAGCCGGAGCAGGTCGAGCGGCTGCTCCGCGACCGGCTCGGCGGCCTCGGCGTCCCGGTGCTCACGGGGGCCGACATCGGCCACGGCGTGCCGATGCAGACCTTCCCGGTCGGCGTACCGGCCCGACTCGACGCCACAGCGGGGGTCCTGCGGTTCCTGGAGCCCGTCCTGTCGGCGTCCTGAGCCGGGCGGTCCGCGACGGGGCCGCGGGGCGTCCGCGGCGCACCTGTGACGTGCGCCGCAGACGCCCCGCCCTAACTTGAATCTCAGATGCGCATTATCTAGCCTCGGGGTATGCGCCTCACCAAGTCCACCGACCTCGCGCTCCGCGCGGTGATGGCCCTCGCCGTCAAGGGCGAGCCGTCCACCGCCAGGGACGTCGCCGACGCGGTACGGGTTCCGTACTCGCACCTGGCCAAGGTCGTGGCCCGGCTGCAGCACCTCGGGGTCGTCGAGACCCGGCGCGGCCGCGGCGGGGGCCTCACCCTCACCGAGGCCGGGCGCGCGGCCTCGATCGGTGCCCTGGTGCGGGAGCTGGAGGGGGCCGGGGACGTGGTGGACTGTGAGGGGGAGGTGCCCTGCCCGCTGGCCGGTGCCTGCCGGCTGCGCGGGGCGCTGCGCCGCGCGCAGGAGGCCTTCTACGTCTCCCTCGACCCGCTCACGGTCCAGGACCTGACGGCCGCGCCGACCGGGCCGGTCCTGGTGGGGCTGGTCGGGCGGGGCCCGTCCGGTCCCGGCGCCTGAGGGTCCGGCCCGCATCCCGTTTCCCGCCGTTCCGGGGCGCCTTCCGTGCGCCTTTTAATGCGAAACCCGTATGCCTATTAAGGAACCGTCCATGCTCAGCGAGAAGTCCGCGGCGACCGTCCGCGCCACC
This sequence comes from Streptomyces sp. MI02-7b, assembly GCF_033793585.1. NCBI lineage: Bacteria > Bacillati > Actinomycetota > Actinomycetes > Kitasatosporales > Streptomycetaceae > Streptomyces > Streptomyces sp. MI02-7b. The sequence continues at coordinate 215,089 of NZ_JARAWX010000002.1, forward strand.
CTGCCCGCCGTCGGCGCGGCGATCTCCGAGATCTCCGAGCGCTTCTACGACCGGCTCTTCGCCGCCCACCCCGAGCTGCTGCGCGATCTGTTCAACCGCGGCAACCAGGCGGACGGCACCCAGCGGCAGGCGCTCGCGGCAGCCATCGCCCACTTCGCGACCGCCCTCGTCGAGCACCCCGACCGGCGCCCGGACGCCATGCTGGCCCGCATCGCGCACAAGCACGCCTCCCTCGGCATCAGCCCCGGCCAGTACGAGGTCGTCCACACGCACCTGTTCGCCGGGATCGCCGAGGTCCTGGGCGACGCCGTCACCGAGGAGGTCGGCGCGGCCTGGAACGAGGTCTACTGGCTCATGGCGAACGCCCTCATCGCCATCGAGCAGCGCCTGTACGCCGAGAAGGGCGTCCTGCTCGGCGACACCTGGCGCCCGTGGGAGGTGGCCGAGCGCGTCCGTGAGACCGAGGACGTCGTCACCTTCCGGCTGCGCCCCGCCGACGGCGGCCCGCTGCCCGCCTTCGGCCCCGGTCAGTACGTCTCCGTACGCGTCGAACTCCCCGACGGCGCCCGCCAGATCCGCCAGTACAGCCTGTCCGGCGCCCCGGGCGACGCCACCCGGCAGTTCAGCGTCAAGCGGGTGCACGGCCGCGCCGGGGACCCGGCGGGCGAGGTCTCCTGCCACCTCCACGACCACGTCGCCGAGGGCGCGCGGCTCGAACTGTCCGCCCCCTACGGCGATGTCGTCCTGCGCGACGAGGGCGCGCCGCTGCTGCTGGCGTCCGCCGGGATCGGCTGCACTCCGATGCTCGCGATGCTCCACCAGCTGGCCGGCTCCGGCTACGAGGCCCCCGTCGCCGTCGTCCACGGCGACCGCTCGCCGGCCGACCACGCCCACGCCGCGGACCACCGGGCCCTGACCGCGAAGCTTCCCCGGGGCAGCGCCCACTTCTGGTACGAGGACCCCCAGGGCGCCCTGTCCGGCGACCGGAGGGGCCGGGTGGACCTCCGCGACGTCCCGCTGCCCGAAGGGCTCCAGGCGTACCTCTGCGGCCCGCTGCCGTTCCTGCGCGCCGTCCGCACCCAGCTGCTGGAGCGCGGGGTGCCCGCCTCCGCCGTGCACTACGAGGTCTTCGGCCCCGATTTGTGGCTGGGCCGGGACTGACCGGCCACACTGGTCGGATGGCGGCAGTGGAGAAGGCCGGCGGCAAGGCGGTCAAGCGCAGCGCGGGAATCCTGCTCTTCCGCGGTACCCCGGGCGCGGCGCCCGAGGTGCTGCTGGGCCACATGGGCGGCCCCTTCTGGGCGTCGAAGGACGCCGGTGGATGGACCATCCCCAAGGGCGAGTACGAGCCGGACGAGACCGCGGAGGCCGCCGCCCGGCGCGAGTTCCTGGAGGAACTGGGCCTGCCGGTGCCGGACGGCGAGCTGCTGCCGCTGGGGGAGAACACCCAGTCCAACGGCAAGATCGTCACCATCTGGGCCCTGGAGGGCGATCTCGACACCGCTCTCGTCGTCCCCGGCACCTTCACCTTGGAGTGGCCGAGGGGATCGGGGAACATCCGTGAGTTCCCCGAGGTCGACCGCGCCGAGTGGTTCCCCCTCGACGCGGCCGGCGACAAGATCCTCACGGCCCAGCGCACCTTTCTCGACCGCCTCCGCCGCCTGCTCACCGCCGCGGGCTCGGTTGACGGATCTTGAGAAGGGTGAGGGTCTTCCGGCCTGGTGCGGAGTGCGACAGCTGCACCGGTGACCGGAAAGGCCCTCGTGCCGCACCGCAATGTGCACCCCTGACCGAGACCGGACGGCTGCCCGGCGCGAAGCCCCGGCCGCGGCCGTGATCGCCTACCAGCGACCGGCCCTGCCGTCCGCCGGCAACGGCACAGCCGAAGGCCTCGACCGCACCCTGCTCGAGGAGCCGGAGCGTGACGCGCTCCCCGGCCGGCCGCGCAGCCGCAACCACCACCGCTGACACACCCCCTGAAGCGGCGGAGGCCGACTGCTCCGGTGCCGCCGCGTACGCGTCCTGCGGATTCCCGGCCGGCCCGAGCTCCCGCTCCGGCACCGGTACCCGACGGCTCGCCGCCCGGCTCCCGTGTCTCCTCGGGCCGGAGCGGCGCGTGCGGGACGAGCATCGCGTGCCGCGGCGGGATCACCACCACGACCGTGCCGTTCCTCCCCGGCGCCACGGCGAACAGCCGTACTGCCGCTGCGCGGTTTCCCCGCGGGCCCGACCCGGTACGGCTTCGCGTGCGGCACGCGTCAACCGCGTGCCGTGTGAGCGGGGGAGCGCGCGTGACCTCCGGCTGCGGCACCTCGACGTCCTCGCGCCCGCGGACCCTCCGGTGCCGGTGGTGCGCCCCTTTGTCGGCATCGACCTGCTGGAAGCCGACGCCGTGCTCCTGACCCGCACGCCGCTCGGCCCGGACGCGTGTTCCGCCCGGGCAGCGTGCGGTACTCCGCGGCACGGTGTGCGATCCGGGCCCCTGGGTGCCGGGAATGTGCGTTACGTCATAGTTTTTGACCATCCGGTCCAGCACCGGGTTTCTTACCGTACAGTCCAGAACGGGACCCGCCACATGGGACGCGGGTCCGACGTGGAACAGCGACCGCGGAGGAAGACCTCCGCCGAACAGGAGCCTTGATCATGGGACAGCTCGACGGTAAGACAGCGATCGTCACCGGGGGCAACAGCGGTATCGGGCTGGCCACCGCCAAGCGATTCGCGGCCGAGGGCGCACACGTGTTCATCACGGGCCGCCGCCAGGAGGCGCTCGACGCCGCGCTGGCCGAGATCGGCCCGAACGCCACTGCCGTCCGGGGCGACGTCTCCGATCTTGCCGACATCGACCGCCTCTACGCGGCCGTCGCCGAGCAGGGCCGCCGCATCGATGTGCTGTTCGCCAACGCGGGCGGCGGCGAGTTCGCCACCTTGGAAGACGTCACCGAGAAGCACTTCGACTCGACCTTCGGCATCAACGTGCGGGGTACGCTCTTCACGGTCCAGAAGGCGCTTCCCTTGCTGAACGACGCCGCTTCGGTCATCCTCACCGGATCCACTGCGGCGACCTCCGGTGGCGAGGCCTTCGGCGTCTACGCCGCTTCCAAGGCCGCCATCCGGTCCTTCTCCCGCACCTGGGCAAACGAACTCAAGGTCCGGAACATCCGGGTGAACACGCTCGTTCCGGGTCCGATCGAGACGCCCGGCAACTCCGGACTGGCTCCCAACGCGGCAGAGGCCGCCAAGCTCTGGGACTTCTTCGCCGGCCAGATCCCCCTGGGGCGGATGGGCCGCCCCGAGGAGGCCGCCGCCGCGGCACTCTTCCTCGCCGGCGACCAGAGCAGCTTCATCACCGGCATCGAGCTCTTCGTCGACGGCGGCCTCAAGCAGGTCTGACCGCCGATTCGGCTCCGGAGGTATCCGCCCCCGCGGGCGCGGCGGCTTCGGCCCGCGGGCGGCACCCCCTCATTCCGGGAGCCACGGCAACTCGCCGTACCGGAGGCGTCATGGGCCCGCGCCCGCTCCACAGTGTCCGGCGAGTGCCTGCCTGATCTCGGTGGCTCGGCGGTGTGCCGACCGCTCGGACGAGGCCCATGCGATGTAGGCGTCCGGTCTGACCAGTACGGACGTGCTGGTCGGACCGGCTGGGCTGACGCACTCCACCGCGTCGGCCCACCCTTCGCCCACCGCGGCGAAAAGTGCCGCGTCTGCCGGAGTCACCAGTACGAACCGGCGGCCGCGCAGGACCTCGTACAGGCGTCGTCCATCGGTGAGGAGGGCATCCGGTGCCCTCTTGCCCGTGAGGGGGTGCGCGCCGGCCGGGGCTCTGTAGGCGATGTCGATTCCCGACATCGCCCGCCCCAGCCGCAGGGCCACCGGCGGGAAACGCAGGACGGTCCGGGCGGCGAAGTCCCGGACGCCGCGAAGGGCCCGCGGGGTGGTCAGCACACCACGCAGCAGCGTTCCACTCATGCGCAGCACTCTGCGTCCCACCGGGAGCCTTTCGGCCTCATAGGTGTCGAGCAGGGCTTCGGGGGCACGGTCGCGCAGAACGGCGGCGAGTTTCCAGCCCAAGTTCGCCGAGTCCTGGATGCTGGTGTTCATGCCCATGCCGCCGGCAGGGGAGTGCACGTGCGCCGCGTCACCGACGAGGAAGACCCTGCCTACGCGGTAGCGGGGCGACTGCCGCTCGTCGCTGTGGAACCGTGAGATCCAGCGCGGGTCGTGCATGCCGAAATCGCGGCCGAGCGCCCGGCGGGCGATGGCTCGAATCTCCTCCAGGTCGACCGGTGCGTTGTCGGGCATCTCATGGTGGCGATTCCACGCCATGATGCGGAACCATCCATCGCCGAACGGAACGAGGATCGCGAAGGCATCGCCCACCGCCCCCACGGTAGGGGGCTTCTTCGGGGGGTCGGCCAACCGGACATCGGCAAGCATCATCGACCGCACCGCGGAGCGGCCGGGGAAGGGCAGGCCGAGAGATCGGCGCACCGTGCTGCCTCTTCCGTCGGCGCCCACAACCCAGGCGGCGCGCAGGGTCCGAGTGGAGCCGTCCGGCGCCCGAACCCGAACGTCGACTCCGGTCGCATCCTGCGCGAGCCCGACGGCTTCCCAGCCTTCCCGGAAATCGGCGCCATGGGAAAGGGCCCGCGTCCGGAGTACGTGCTCGGTGTGGTACTGCGGAGTCACCAGCACATGCGGGAAACGGGTCGGCAACCGCGACAGATCGATCCCCAGGAACTGGAGAACCGGGTTACGGATGCCGGTCGCGAGCAGCTGGTCGGCAACACCGCGGGCGTCGAGCTGTTCCAACGTCCGCGCGTGGACCGCGAACGCCCGAGTGAGCGGTGATTCCTGCACTCGGCGCTCGACAACGGTACAGCTGACACCGGCCTCCGCCAGATCACCCGCCAGCAATAGCCCCGATGGACCTGCTCCCACGATCACTACCTGATGGTCGGAGCTCATTCTGATGCCCTCCAGGGGTCGACGGGGCCACCGTGGTGGGTCCGCCCCAGGACTGACTCCGGTACTCCTCGCCCGGCCGCCCGGCCGCCGAAAAACGAAGCCCCCGGGGCGCCGGTGCCGGCCGCGCGAGGGCTCTACAAACCGTACCGCCGGCTCGAGACCTTCGCGCGGCGTCCCGGCACGCCCGCTCGGCCTCGAAACACGGCAAGGCGGGGACGGGCCACCGCTGTCGCCGCTTTCTGCGAGGGCTCGGGCATCCGTTGTGCATCACACGAGAAGGAGTAACGCATCTGGTGAGCTGGGGCGGACTCCCGGGCCGACGTGCAGACTCGAAAGAACTGCGTGTGGGAGCCCGAAGCCACTGAGCCGAAGCGACGTTGTCCATTCGGCCCCGTAAGCCCGGACTTCGGAGGGGTGCACGCCGCCGGCCTTTGCAGAAGTGGGTGCCGTCATGACCGTAGCGCGCATACCTGTCACCTTTTTCGGCATTTCCCTGGGAATCTCAGGTCTGGCGGGCACCTGGCTGACAGCGGCCCAGCAAGGCCATGTGCCTCCTGAGGTCGGCCGGGCCCTGGTGGCGGTCGCCGCCGTCGTCTGGTGCGGGACGTTGTCGCTGTACCTGCGGTACGTCCTGTCCGTACGGGGCGCGTTCAAGGCCGACATGCTCGACAGTGCGGCAAGCCCCTTCGCCTCACTGGCCGTCATCACCCCGATGCTGCTTGCCGCGCAGGGAATAGTGCCTTACGCCCCTGACGCCGGCCGGTTCGTCGTGGACGTCTTCCTCGTCCTCACCGTGCTGCTGGGCGGCTGGTACACCGGGCAATGGATATACGGCCCGCTCGGACTGGACCAACTCCACCCCGGCTACTTCCTGCCCACCGTCGGCGGTGGTCTCGTTGCCGCCTTCAGCGCCGCCCAGGTCGGACAGCGGCGGTTGGCGGAGGTCATGTTCGGCCTGGGCATCGTCTCGTGGCTCGTCCTGGGCTCGATGATCCTGGCCCGACTGTTCTTTCGGCCTCCCCTGCCCCCTGGCCTCTCGCCGACGCTTGCCATCGAGATCGTGCCCGCCTCGATGGCAAGCGTCGCCTGCTTCGCTCTCAACGACAACCGCGTCGACCGGCTCTCGGCGGTACTGGCGGGCTACTGCCTATTGATGATCCTGGCCCAGATCCGCCTCCTTCCCCTGTTCCTGAGCCTGAGGTTCACGCCGGGCTTCTGGGCCTTCACCTTTTCCTGGACGACAGTGGCCATCACCGCACTGCACTGGATCGACCGCGGTCGCCCTCCCGGCGGCCTCATCGCCTCCTACCTCCTCCTGGCCGCTGCCACCGTGCTCGTAGGAGCCATAGCGGTGCGGACCCTCATCGCCATGAAGGAGCATCAATTGCTGCCCCCGCCGAACGCACCACCGCCGTCAGCGGAGGGATACAGACGCTCCGGCACGGCCTGACAGGGGCGGCGCCGAACAAGCCATCATCTGCCGGCGCACCCCGGAGGCAAGCGCTGCTCCGCCCCATCGTGGCTCGTCGGACCTCTCGTCGTTTCCGGCTCACTCGGCAAGCCCGATCACCAGCCACATCAGCAGAGCCCCCGTCACCGTGAACAACAAAGTGGCCTTGGAAGGGTGCGGACTGTGCGCCTCCGGCAATATGTCCGATGTCGCGAGGTACAGCAGGAAGCCGGCGAAGAATCCGAGGTACAGGCCCAGCAACCCCGTCGGGATCGTGAATCCCAAAGTAATCGCCGCCCCGACCACCGGGGCCACCGCGTCGGCCACCAGCAGCGTCTGAGCCCGGCGCCGGGCACTGCCGTAGAGCCTGGTGATCGTGTAGGTGTTGAACCCGTCGGCGAAGTCATGGGAGATCACGGCGATGGCGACGACGATGCCCAGCGTATTGCCGGCCTGATACGCGGCACCGATGGCGAATCCGTCGATCACACTGTGTCCCACCAGTGCTGAGGCCGCGGCCAGGCCGACTCCCTCCGCCGGCTGCTGCGCATGCCCCAAAGCGTGGGTGTGCGGTGCGTACTCGCTCTCGTGACCGCGATGAATGGCGACCCCTCGCTCCACCACGTGCAGAGTGAGGAATCCCGCAACGAACATGAGCAATGCCGCGGGAACACCGAAAACGTGCCGTGGCTGAGCGATCAGCGCATCGGGAAGCAGATCGAAGCCGATGACGCCGAGCATGAGGCCGGCGGCAAGACCGAGCACCAGATGACGGCGGTCACCGACCCGCTGCGCCACGACTCCACCGACAAGGGTCATGGCCATGGCGCACGCGGCTATCAGAACCGGCATAGGGCAATCTTGCGCGACGTCGTGAAGGGTTGCTACTTCGCCTGCCGCCGGGCCGTCACAGTGAGCCGCACGCCTTCATGCCGTCATCAGGCCCGACCGCGCCCGTCCCCGGGGAGACGGCTTTCACCCGGTGCCTCGGCCGCGCAGGTCGGGAAATGGACGGAACGCCGAGGTGCGGCCTGCCCGGCCGAGACCGGCAGGGTCCAGTGCCCTGTCGAGTACCGGGTACGTAACCCGCGCGGGGGCGGCCACGCGGCGGGGCCGTGTCGCACGAGTGGCTCCGCGGCCACCGCGCGGCGAGCGCGTGGCTAGGGGGCCCCGGCGGGGCCGCTGTTGGCGCGTTCGGAGGAGGAGTAGATCGACTCGATCTGCGCCGCGTACTCGCGCAGGATCGCGTCCCGGCGCAGCTTCAGGGACGGCGTCAGCAGCCCGTTGGCCACGGAGAACTCGTGCGGCAGCACGCGGAACGCGCGGATGGACTCGGCGCGCGAGACAGCGGCGTTGGCGACCGACACCGCCCGCTGGAGTTCGGCCCGCAGGTCGCGCTCCGCCATGCCCGCCCCCATCTGCACGGCTTCCGGGTCGAGCGTGATCAGGGCGGCGATGAACGGGCGGTTGTCGCCGATGACGACGCACTGCGAGACGAACGGGTGCGCCCGCAGCCGCTCCTCCAGCACCAGCGGGGCGACGCTCTTGCCGCTGCTGGTGATGATGATGTCCTTCTTCCGCCCGGTGATCGTGAGATATCCGTCCGGGTCGAGCCGCCCCACGTCGCCGGTGGCCATCCAGCCGCCGAGCCGCCAGACGGCCTGGTTGGCCGCGGGGTTGGCGTGGTAGCCGGCGAAGACGGTGCTTCCGCGCACCAGCACCTCGCCGTCCGGGGCGATGCGCACCGCGCAGCCCGGCAGCGCGCGGCCCACCGTGCCGAAGCGCACTTTGCCTCGCGGCTGGGCGGTGATGGCCGCCGTCGTCTCGGTCAGCCCGTAGCCGTCGTAGATCGTCAGCCCCGCGCCGGCGAACAGCAGGGACAGGTCGCGGCTGAGCGGGGAGCCGCCGGAGACGGTGTAGTGCACCCTGCCGCCCAGGATGTCGCGGATGCGGCCGTACACCATGCGCTCGAAGGCCGAATGCGCCGCCCTCAGCAGCGGACCGGGGCCCGGCCCGCCCTCCACCGTGTGCCGTTCCGCGGCCTCGGCCCAGCGCACGGCGACGTCGGCGGCCCGGTCGAACAGCTGGCGCTTGCCGGCCCGCTCGGCGGCCCGGCGGGCGCCTTCGATGATCTTCTCGTAGATGTACGGGACGGCCAGGACGATCGTCGGCCGGAAGGTCGCGAACGCCGGCAGCAGCGCGGCGGGGGACAGGTCCGGCTGATGCCCCAGCAGCACACCGCCGCGCAGTGCGCAGACCGAGATCATCAATCCGTATATGTGGGACATCGGCAGGAACGCCAGGACCGACGCCCGCTGCCCGGGCGGCGCGAACAGGGGGCCGTAGCCGGCCAGCAGGGTGTCGCACTCGGCGGCCAGGTTGGCGTGCGTGATCAGGCAGCCCTTGGGCGGCCCCGTGGTGCCCGAGGTGTACGCCACGACCGCGACCGACTGCGGCTCCACCTCCCAGCGCCGCTGCTCCACCAGCACCGCGGGAACCGCCCGGCCGAGCGCGCCGAGCCACCGCACGCAGTCCGCGTCGAGCTGCCAGATGCGGCGCAGCGCGGGCAGGGTGTCGCAGACGGCGCCCACCGTCATGGCGTGGTCCTCGTGCTCCACCACGATCGCCACGGCCCCGGAGTCGCCGAGGATCCAGCGGACCTGCTCGGCCGAGGACGTCGGGTAGACCGGCACGACCCGTGCGCCCACCGACCAGAGGGCGTAGGCGAACAACGTCCACTCGTAGCGGGTCCTGGCCATCACCGCGACCGGGTCGCCGAAGCCGATCCCCTCGGCGACGAGCCCCTTCGCGAGTTCGACCACCTCGTCGCGGAACCCGGCCGCCGACACCTCCTGCCAGACCTCGCCGTCCGGTTCGACCCTGCGGGCGAGGGCGGGCGTGCCCGGCCGCTTCCAGGCCGCCTCGTACACCGATTCCGCGAGTCCCCCCGACCGCAGCGGCTCGGCCAGGGGCGGAAGGCCGAATTCGCGCAAGGTGCCCCCTTCCCCGAGCCAGTGCCACGCCGCACCCGGATCCGGCGTGGACGGAAGATATCCGGCCAATGGGCCACCTGCCTAGAGGTGGGGCGGAAGCGGCGGTCCCGGTGCGAACGGGAAGCTCCGGCCCTGCGGGGCGTCCGGCCGGGGCCGGGATGCCCCGGCAGTGCGCCCCGACGCCGTCTCAGGCGGGCAGCCCGGCCAGCCAGTCGGCCAGGATCCGGTTGACCTCGTCCGGCCGTTCCTGCTGGACCCAGTGGCCGCAGTCGTCGAGGAGGCGGGAGGAGACCAGCCCGGGAAGGGTGTCGGGGAAGGCGCCGATGGCGTCGGCCATCCACGCGACGGAGGCGTCCAGGGCGCCGGCGACGAACAGCGACGGCTGGCGGACCGGAGCGCCGTCGAACGCGGCGAGGTCCTCCCAGTCGCGGTCCATGTTCCGGTAGCGGTTGAGCGCCCCGGTCGTCCCGGTCCGCTCGAACTCCCCGGCGCAGGCGTCCAGTCCGTCCTCACCGAGCCACGCGGGCGGCGGTCCGACGGGGAAGCGGTCGCGTAGCCTGCCGCCCGCGCCGACGAAGTACGGGCTCGCGGCGCCCGGCGGCGGCATGGTGCCGGCCGACAGGGCCGCGTAGAAGCCCGCCAGCCAGCCCCGCACATCGGGCTCGATCTCGGCCTCCGCGCGGCCCGGCTCCTGGAAGTAGGACACGTAGAACTCGTCCTCCCCGGCGCCCCCGCCCATCCGTGCGAAGACCTCACCGGGCCGCGGGCCGCCGCGTGGGGCGTAGGGGACGCCGAGCATCCCCACCGCGCGGAAGACGTCCGGTTCGGTCAGGGCGGAGGTGGCGGCGATGGCCGAGCCCCAGTCGTGGCCGACCACCACGGCCGTCTCCTCACCCAGGGCGCGTACCACCGCGACGTTGTCCGCCACCAGGTCGAGCATCCGGTACGCCTCCACGGCGCCCGGCCGGGAGGACCGGCCGTAGCCGCGGACGTCGACGGCGACCGCGCGGTACCCGGCCGCCGCGAGCGCCGGCACCTGGTGGCGCCAGGAGTACCAGCCCTCCGGGAAGCCGTGCACGAGAAGCACCAGCGGCCCCTTGCCCTGTTCCACCAGGTGGATCCGGCCCGCCGGTGACGGGACCAGGCGATGCCTTGCCCGACCGCCCTGTTGCGTCATGCATCCCTCCACAACCACTGATTCGTCATGTCGTGGCACGGCGCCCTGCGCCCGTTCCGTGCCCACGGCCCGATCATGCGGGGGACCCGTGCGGCGGGCGAGTTTCCTTGCCGTTCCGGCAAACGACGCCAGGCGGGGGCGCCCGTAGCCCGCCTCACCCACCGGCGTATGATGGGAGATCGCCCTTGACCTGCAATGACGCGGGCAGGGAGCCGAGTCCGGGAGTTTCGCGATGCTGCGCACCATGTTCAAGTCCAAGATCCACCGTGCCACGGTGACCGAGGCCGATCTCCACTATGTCGGATCCGTGACCATCGACGCCGAGTTGATGGAGGCGGCCGACCTCCTCCCCGGCGAACTGGTCCACATCGTCGATGTCACCAACGGTGCACGGCTGGAGACCTACGTCATCGAGGGCCGGCGCGGTTCCGGGGTCATCGGCATCAACGGTGCCGCGGCCCATCTGGTGCATCCCGGGGACCTCGTGATCCTCATCAGCTATGCCCAGGTGGACGACTCCGAGGCCCGTGACCTGCGGCCGAAGGTCGTTCATGTCGACGCGGCCAACGGCATCGTGGCCCTGGGCGACGACCTCGCGGAGCCCGTGCCGGGAAGCGGCACCACGGCGAGCCCACAGGCGGCGTATGGGGCCTGAGGGGGTCCTGTGAAGGCTGTGCTATTGTCCGCTCAACTTCGAGGTATCCGCCCTGGTACACACCGTGACCACGGACGGAACACCGGTGGGGGAGCGGCCGGCGGCCGTACCCGCACAGCACGCCTCGGGCCTGACGTACCAGCAGCTCTCCGTGCCCCGGTGGATCGGCTGGGCGGCCACGGGAACCCTCGTGCCCGGGCCCGGACACCGGCGTCCGCGTGAGCGGACGGCGGAGCACCGTTTTGTTCGGCCCGAAAGGAACTGAGTCCATGCACGCTGGCAGAGCTGCCAGACTGCGCACCGCGATATTCGTGGTCCTCACTCTCACCGCGTCGACCGCCGCCGCAGGCTGCGGCGGCCAGTCGGGGAGCGACGGGGGCGCTGTCAGGGTGGGCATCGCGCTCCCTACCAGGGCCCAGACGCGGTGGATCGCCGACGGCCAGAATATGGTCAAGCAGTTCAAGGCGAAGGGGTACGAGACCGACCTCCAATTCGCCGGAGACAACGTTGACACGCAGGTCGACCAGGTTCAGAAGATGATCGACGAGGGCGACAAGGTCCTGGTCATCGGCGCGGTCGACGGCTTCGAGCTGGGTGAGGTGCTCCAGCAGGCGCACCGGGCCGGCATCAAGGTCATCGCGTACGACCGCCTGCTGCTCGGCACCAGCAACGTCGACTACTACGCCAGCTTCAACAACGACAAGGTCGGCCAGCTGCAGGCCGACTACATCGTCGACAAGCTCGGCCTCAAGCAGCACCCGGACAGCACGTTCACCCTGGAAATCTTCGCCGGCGACACCGACGACAACAACGCGCAGTTCTTCTTCAACGGCGCGATGAACGTCCTCCAGCCGTACATCAAGAGCGGCCGGCTGGTCATCAAGAGTGGCCAGTCCCGGCTCAGCCAGGTGGCCACGCTCAAGTGGGACGCCGCGATCGCCACCGAGACGATGACGACCCGGCTGAAGAACTACTACCGTTCGGCCACCGTCGACGCCGTCCTCGCCCCCAACGACGGCATCGCGCGCGGTGTCATCGACGCCCTGAAGAAGGACGGGTACGGGAAGGACGGCAAGCCGATGCCGGTCATCACCGGCCAGGACGCCGAAGTGGACTCCGTCAAGGAGATCATCAAGGGCGATCAGTCGATGACCGTGTACAAGGACACCCGCAAGCTCGCGGCCCGTGCCGTCGAGATGGCCGGCGCGGTCCTCTCCGGCGCGAAGCCGGAGATCAACAACGACACGGACTACGACAACGGCAACAAGGTCGTGCCCGCGTACCTGCTCACCCCGGTCAGCGTCGACAAGGGCAACTACAAGAAGCTGCTCGTCGACAGCGGTTACATCAAGACCTCCGACTTGAAGTGACCCACGACGAGGGGCCGGGCGGAACACAATGTTCCGCCCGGCCCTCGTTGTTTTCCGTTGTGGGCGAGTGTCAGAAGATCACGTTGAGCAGACCGAAGTTCGAGAAGCCGCGGCCGTAGCCGAAGCCACCGCCGAAGCCACCGCCGTAGCCGCCACCGTGGCCGCCGAACTTGTGGCCCTTGCCGCCACCGTGGCCGCCGTGGCCACCGCGACCGCCCTCGCCGAAGCCGCCGCCGCCGAAGCCGCGGCCACCCTCGCCGAAGCCGCCGAAGCCGAAGCCACGACCGAGGCCCAGACCGCCGAAGCCGAAGCCGCGGCCGAGGCCGAGGCCGCCGAAGCCGAAGCCACGGTTCAGGCCGAGACCGCCGAAGCCGAAGCCGCCGCGACCGCCGAAGCCACCGAAGCCGAACCCGCGGCCGAAGCCGTTGCCAAAGCCATAGTCGTCAATGCGGATCACGCTGTACCCGAAGCCGTTGTTCCTGCCGTGACCACCACCCTTGCCGCCGAAGCCGCCACGGCCGCCTTCGCCGAAGCCGCCGCCGAAGCCGCCGAAGCCGCCGAAGTTGCCGCTGCCGATGTTCCCGCGGCCGAAGTTGCCGCTGCCGATGTTCCCGCGGCCGAAGTTGCCGGCACCCAGGTTGCCGCCGCCGAAGTTGCCGGCGCCGATGTTCCCGCCGCCGAAGCCGCCACGGCCGCCCTCGCCGAAGCCGCCGCCGCCGAAGCCGCCGCCGCCGTTACCGCCGCCGAAGCCGCCGCCGTTACCGCCGCCGAAGCCCTCGCCGCCGCCGCCGAAGCCGCCGCCGTTACCGCCGCCGCCGAAGCCGCCGCCGTTACCGCCGCCGAAGCCGCCGCCGTTGCCGCCGCCGAAGCCGCCGCTGAAGCCCTCGCCGCCGCCGTTGCCGCCGCCGAAGCCGCCGCTGAAGCCCTCGCCGCCGCCGTTGCCGCCGCCGAAGCCCTCGCCGCCGAGGTCGCCGCCGTCACGGGCGCCGAGGTCGTCGCCGCCGTTGTCGACCCCGTTGTCGGCGGGGTCGTCGCCGGCGAGGGTGTTGTCGGCCGGGTCCAGGTTGCCGCCGTTGTCGGCGGGGTCGAGGTTGCTGCCGTTGTCGGCCGGGTCCGCGGCCGGGTCGGCGGCCGGGTCCGCGGCGTCGAGGTTGCCGCCGTTGTCGACCGAGTTGTCGGCGGGGTCGACGTTCCCGCCGTTGTCCACCGCGTTGTCGGCCGGGCCGTCGCCGGCGAGGGTGCCGCTGTTGTCGGCCGGGTCGACATTGCCGCCGTTGTCCACCGAGTTGTCGGCGGCGTCGTCGTTCCCGCCGTTGTCGTCATCCTCGTCGAGCAGCCGCGTCTGGCTGCTGCTGTCGCGGAGCACCGTGTGGCCGGCGGCGGCGGCCGAGCCGGCGCTCGCGGCGATCAGGCCGGTGGCCAGGAGTCCGGTGGCGACACCGAGAGCGGTGCGGCGCGTCAGACTGGTTCGCATGAGGGTCCTCTCCTCGGACGCGTGGTCGGCGGCGGTCGCCGCCTCTGCGATCAGTCGTACGTCCCCCCGCCGGAGCCCGCCCGTCGAGCGGAGCGTCCGGGCGACAACGTGGCCAAGGAAGTGACGCACTGCCACGAGACGGAAGGAGCCTTCCTGACTCGGTGACAGCCTGGCACCGGCGCGGCTTGCCGCCCCGGCTCTCGGGGTCAACTGCCCTTCGTGCGAGGCGTACTGGACCTGCGGAACCGGCGTCAGGTCCGACGGCCGCCTCCCCCGTCCGGCGGCATGAGGGACCGTCTGTGCGATCAGCGGCCGCGCGCCGCGCCCCGCCGCAGCCGGCCGGTGATGGCACGGGCCCGTCGGTGGACCCGGGCGGACATCCCCTTCGAGGAGGGGGCGGCGGCGACCAACTGCTCCGACAGCCACCGGGAGCGCTGCTCTAGGTCCAGCTCGTTCAGCAGCCGGTCGATGTTGGCCAGCAGCGCCCCGTGCAGATCCCAGTTCTCCCAGCGCCGTTCGGTCTCCGCCCACAGCAGTGCCGCGATCCGGTCGCGCTCCTCCCGGCCGCGTCGCAAGGCGTCCTCCAGCCGTGCTTCCGCCTGCTCGGCGCCCGCGGTCACCTGGGCCGCGATCAGCCGGCCGTAGCTGTCGACGGCATCGGCCATGTCGGCGAAGAGTTCGTCCATCCCGTCGGCGAGTTCCTGGGAGAACAGCGGCTCCCGCGGCCCGCGCTCCCGCTCCATCTCGGTCAGGGAGCGGCACAGCGTCCGCATCAGGACCGTCGAGACCTCCAGGGTGTCCAGGCCGCTGCGCAGGATCAGCCGGGCCATCGCGCCCTCCGCCGGCCTGACCCGGGGGTTGAGCCGGGTGCCTTCCTCCGCCCGGCGCAGCGACGCGTCGAAGCGGGCGATCTCGTTGTCCAGCCGCCGGGCCTCCATCAGCCATGTACGGGCCCGTTCGGCGGTCGCGCCGGCGCGCAGTTCGCCACCCATACGGACCATCAGCAGCCGCATGTGCTCGGCCAGCTCGCGCACCGCCTCACCGGCCGGCTCGACGAACGCCGGCGGGGGCACGACCACGTTCAGCAGCACGCCCACGGCCGCCCCGACCAGCGTCTCCATGACACGGTCCACGGCTTCCCCGGACGGGGCCGGCACCGCCAGGATCAGCATCGCGCTGATCGCCACCTCGGCCACGAACTCGTCCACCCGGATGAAGTGCCCGGTCACCAGCGAGGCCAGGATGATCAGCCCGAGGCTCCACCACGTGAGCCCGATGAGCTCGCTGAAGCCCACCGCGATCAGCACGCCCGCCACCACGCTGAGCACCCGGCGGATGCCCGTCGTCACAGTCGTGTAGAGAGTGACCTGGACGACCAGCAACGCCGTCAGCGGGGCCGTCAGCGGCGCCGGGTTGGGCAGCACCCAGACGGCCACGGCGTACGACAGGACCGCGGCCACCGTCGAGCGCACCGTCTGCACGGCGATCGGGTCGCTGTTGAGCCGCACGAGGTCGGCGGCGCGTGGGGGGAGGCCGGCGGGCACACAGCCACTATCCCCGGCCGCACGGCCCGGGCAGCGGAGCGCGGACGGTGCGCCAGCGCGTGTTTCGAAAGTGCCGCCTCGAAGGGCGGCGGCGGCCGGGGCGGTCCGGCGTGGGCGCGTCCTCGGCCTTGTCGTCACCTTCCCTCCCCCGGCTGCCGCTGGGAGGTGCCCCCACCCCGCTGCGCCTGGCACGGCACTGCCCCGGCCGCCGGCCCGGGGGAGTTGCCGCACCGTCCGAGCGGCCCACGACGAGGGCGACTCTCCGCCGTGCGATGCACCGCACCCGGGGGCACCTCCCGGGGGTGGCCGGGAGACCCGCGGGGCCCGCCCTCCGGGCAGCCGGCGCCCATGTGACGACCGGGCCTAGCCCGCCGGTGTGAATCCCGTCCCCGACACGCCTTGGGAGCCGGGTCCCCGCCCCGGCACGGAGCTTCATGGTGCGGCGCGGAAGTTGTCCGATCCCGGCGAGCGAGGTGCAGGTGCCCATGGCGCGAGCGGTACGGCCGGTGCGCGGGAGCGGAGTTCTCGCCGCGGCGCGGGAGTTGTGCGCCGCGGGGGCCGGGTGCGGGGCCAAGACGGCCGTCCGTGCCGCCGTGCGGTGAAGGCGGGCGTCCCGCCTCCGCTGCCCGGGCCGCTGGCCGATCTGACGCCGCTGCTGGACGACTACGGCTACCTGGCGGTCGGCGTGCTCGTGCTCCTCGACAACTGCGGCGTCCCCGTGCCGGGCCAGACGATCCTGGTGGTCGCCGCCGCCTACGCGGGCACCGGGCGGATGGACCTCGCGGGCGTCGTCGCGGTCGCCGCGGCCGCCGCCGTGCTGGGCGACTGCCTGGGCTACCTGATCGGACGCAGCGGCGGGCGGGCCTTCGTGCACCGTTGGGGCCGCTACGTGCTGCTGACGCCGGCACGCTTCGCGCGCGGAGAGGCGTTCTTCGCCCGCCGCGCCGACCTTGTGATCGTCTTCGCGCGCTTCGTGGACGTCCTGCGGCAGACGAAGGGCATCATCGCCGGCACCGCGGGCATGCCCTGGTGGCGGTTCCTCGGCTGCACGACGCTGGGGGCCCTGCTGTGGGTCGGCGCCTGGGCGGGCATCGGCTTCGCGGCGGGCACCCGGCTCGGGTCGGTCTACTCCTGGGTCACCCGTTCGCAGGTGTACCTGCTGATCGCCCTGGGCGTGCTGCTCGCCGCCCTCGTGGCCCGCCGGCTCTGGCGCCGCCGTCGCGACGGCGGCCGGTGAACTCACCCCACGTCCGGGGGGAATTGCCCGGGGGTGGCTCAGACGACGCAGAACTCGTTGCCCTCGGGGTCCCGCAGCACCACCCCGTAGTGGTCCATCCCCGGCGTGGACAGCAGCCGCATCCGGGAGGCGCCCGCCGCGAGCAGCCGCTCCACCTCGGCGTCGACGCGCTCCTTGCGGGTCGCCAAGGGGACGTCCTCCCGGCGCCCGCCCACCTTCACGTCCAGATGCAGCCGGTTCTTCCCGGACTTGCCCTCGGGCACCTGCTGGAACCAGATCCGCGGGCCGGCCCCCTCCGGATCCACGATCGAGTCGCAGCAGTCGGAGTCGCCCAGCTCCTCCTCGGGGACGCCGATGCTCAGCCAGTACTCCCGCCAGGTGGGGAAGCCGGCGGGAGCGTCCTCCGGCTTGTACCGCAGCGCCGCGGCCCAGAAGCGCACCTGTGCCGCGGGGTCGGCGCAGTCGATCGTGAGCTGGAACGCGACCATGAACGGTCCCTCCCTGGAAGGCGACCGGCCCGAGCTGGTACCGGCACCCGCCATGTTGCCCCAGGGGACTGACAACGGCCGCCGGCGCCGGCGGGTCAGCCGGCGGACTCCAGGCGGAAACCGACCTTCAGCCCGACCTGGAAGTGGCCGACCTGCCCGTTCTCGAAGTGGCCGCGGATCTGGGTGACCTCGAACCAGTCCAGATTGCGCAGCGTCTCCGATGCCCGGGCGAGCCCGTTGCGAATGGCCGCGTCGACGCTCTCGTCCGACGAGCCGACGATCTCGGTCACCCGGTAGGTGTGGTCGGTCATGACGGTCTCCCTGGGCCGTGGGCGGATGGTTCCGGCTTCCTCCACCGTGCCTCACGGCCCGTCCCGCCGCGAGGGGAAGGACAGTGCCCGCGGGTTAGCCCGCGGCGGCGGCCGGGAAGGCGCCCTGCATGGCCAGGGCCAACGACGAGGTCGAAGCCCTGCTCCAGGAGTACGCCGACCTCGTCAGGATCACCGGTGGCGACGCCTTCAAGGCACGCGCCTACGAGAAGGCCGCCCGCGCCATCGGCGGCCACCACGAGGACGTCTCCCGGCTCGACGGCAAGGCGCTGCGCGAGATCCCCGGTGTCGGCAGGTCCGTCGCCGACAAGGTCGCCGAGTACCTGGGCACCGGCAAGGTCGCGGCCGTGGAGGGACTGCGCGCCAGGATCCCGGCGGGCGTCCGGGAGATGACCGCGATCCCGATGCTCGGCCCCAAGCGCGCGATGACCCTCTACAAGGAGCTGCACATCGCCTCCGTACCCGAACTGGCCGAGGCCATCGAGCAGGAGCGGCTGCGCGGCCTGCCCGGCTTCGGCCCCCGGACCGAGGAGAACATCCTGCACGGCATCGGCCTGATGCGGTCCTCCGGCGGCCGGGTGTCCCTGAACGTCGCCACCGGGCTCGCCGAGGAGGTCGTCGCGGCCCTGTCGGAGGTCCCCGCGTGCCGGCGCTGTGCCTACGCGGGCTCCCTGCGCCGTATGCGCGAGACGATCGGCGACGTGGACGTCCTCGTCGCCGCCGAGCGGTCCGCCCCCTTCATGGAGGCGTTCACCCGTCTGCCGTACGCCGCCGGGACCATCGCGCGCGGGGAGAAGAAGACCTCGATCCGTACGACCCGAGGCCTGCAGGTGGACCTGCGGGTGGTGCCGCCGGACTCCTGGGGCGCCGCGATGCAGTACTTCACCGGCTCCAAGGCGCACAACATCCGCACCCGTGCGCTCGCCGTGCACCACCGGCTCAAGCTCTCCGAGTACGGGCTCTTCGACGCGGGGACCGGCGAGCTGATCGTCTCCCGCACCGAGGAGGAGGTCTACGCGCGGCTCGGCCTGCCCTGGATACCGCCCACCCTGCGCGAGGACCGCGGGGAGATCGAGGAGGGGCTGGCGGGCGGGCTCCCCGAGCCGGTCGCCGAGCGGGACATCCGCGGCGACCTGCACACCCACACCGACCTCACCGACGGAGTGTCCGGCCTGGAGGAGATGGTCGAGGCCGCCGCGCGCCGCGGCTACGCGTACTACGCCGTCACCGACCACGCGCCCGACCTGTACATGCAGCGGATGACGGACGAGAAGATCCTCGCCCAGCGCGAACGCGTCCGGGCCCTGGACCGCGCCCACCGCGGCATGCGCGTCCTGCACGGCACCGAGCTCAACATCGGCCCGGACGGCGGCCTGGACTGGCCCGACGCCTTCCTTTCGGGCTTCGACCTGTGCGTCGCCTCGATCCACTCGCACTTCCACCAGGACCGCGCCGCGCTCACCCGGCGGCTGGTGCGGGCCGCGGAGAACCCCCACGTCCACATCATCGGCCACCCCACCACCCGGATGCTGGGCAGGCGCCCGGCCGTCGACGCGGACTTCGACGAGGTCTTCGCCGCCTGCGCGCGAACCGGCACCGCGCTGGAGGTCAACGCCCAGCCCGACCGGCTGGACCTCGGTGACGAGCTCATCCTGCGTGCCCGCCGGCACGGCGTGCGGTTCGCCGTGGACAGCGACGCCCACTCCACCCTCCACCTGGACTTCATGCGCTACGGCGTCGGCACCGCCCAGCGCGGCCGGCTCACCAAGGACGACGTGATCAACACCTGGCCCCTCACCCGGCTGCGCCGTTTCCTGCGCAAGAACGGCGATAGGCATCCGTGACCCCGCTCGGGGTAGGCGACGGACAACGGACCAGAACCACGGCCAGGACATCGAGGAGAGCACGATGCTGCTGCTGGGACTTCTGCTGATGGGCGCGACAGCCGCCTTCACCGGGCTCCTGATCTCGGACAACCTTTCCGGAGGGCCCGACTACACCGTGACGATGTTCGGAACCGACATCGCCACCCTGAACACCCTCGGCGTCTTCCTCGCCGGTATCGCCCTCGGCCTGGTGTTCTGCGTGGCCGCGGGCATGGCGATGGCGGGCGCCGGACGCTCGCGCAGCCGCCGTGCCGAGCTGCGCGCCCTGCGCCGGCGCGCGCGGGCGCACGAGGCCGCCGCGGCGACCCCGGCCGGCACCACGGACGCCGGGACCGCCGACACCACCACGACCACCACCGGGAAGACCACCACCGCTGTGCCCTCGCGCCGCAGTCGAATGCACCTGTTCGGGCACTGAGCCCGGCGCGCCGTCCGCGCGGCAGCCTCCGTGCGGCGGGCCCGTCGAAGATGCCCACCTGACCCGCTGCCCCCATCCTTGGAACGGGCGACGATCAAGGAGGCCAGGACGTGTCCACCACGAAGATCTGCTGCGTGGCCGGCGCACCCTGCTGGGTCAGTCTGATGGCGCGCGACCTGGACGTGGCGAAGGCGTTCTACGGGCCGCTGCTCGGGTGGACCTTCGAACCGGGCCCGTCGCGCTGGGGACCGTACGAACGGGCGATGATCGACGGCACCGAGGTCGCGGGCATCGGGGCCATCGCCCGCGACTGGGAGACCTCGGTCGCGTGGACGACCTACTTCGGCGTGGAGAGCGCGGACGCCACCGCCTCCGACATCCGCGATCGCGGCGGCACGGTCGCCGTCGGCCCGCTGGACTTCGACGCCGGGCGCCTGGCGCTCGTCGCCGACTCCATGGGCGCGGCGTTCGGCATCTGGGAGGGCGAGCAGGGCCCGCCGCGCAAGCTGCGCATGCACGGGGCGCCCACCTGGATCGAGCTGCGCACCCGCGACGCCTTTGCGGCCGCCCTCTTCTACGGCGAGGTCTTCCACTGGGACCGGCGCGGCCCTCGCTACATGGTGGAGTGGGAGAACGACCGCGTCGTGCTGTACGTGGACGGCCACAGCGTGGCGGGCATCCGCGGCGGCGGGGTCGAGGCGGCGGCCGACCCGAAGGTGCGGCCGCGCTGGCACGTCTTCTTCGCCGTCGACGACGTCGACGCGGCCGTCACCCGCGCCAAGGAACTGGGCGCCGAGATCACCGGCGAGCCCATCGACAGCGCCTACGGGCGCGTCGCCGGCATCCGCGATCCCGAGGGCGGGCTGCTGTCGCTGATCAGCGATCACCCCTGACCGGCCGGGAGCGCCATGGAGTGGTTCACGGCTCCCGAGTACTGGCTGAGCCGCGTCGTCATCCAGCGCGGCCTGGCCGTGCTGTACTTCGTCGCCTTCGCGGGCGCCGCGCACCAGTTCCGCGCCCTCATCGGTGAGCACGGCCTGCTGCCCGTGCCCCGGTTCACCGCCCGGGTCCCCTTCTCCCACGCGCCGAGCCTGTTCCACTGGCGGTACTCCGACCGCCTCTTCGCGACCGTCGCCTGGGGCGGTGCCGCGCTGTCCGCCGCCGTCGCCGCCGGGGCGGCCGACCTCGTGCCGCTCTGGGCGGCCATGCTGATGTGGACCGCGCTGTGGCTGCTCTACCTGTCCATCGTCAACGTCGGACAGACCTGGTACGCGTTCGGCTGGGAGTCCCTGCTGCTGGAGGCCGGCTTCCTCGCCGTCTTCCTCGGCAACGACGACACCGGCCCCCCGGTGCTCGTCCTGTGGCTGATGCGCTGGCTGCTCTTCCGCGTCGAGTTCGGCGCGGGCCTGATCAAGATGCGCGGCGACGCCTGCTGGCGCGACCTGACCTGCCTGGACTACCACCACGAGACGCAGCCGATGCCCGGCCCGCTCAGCTGGTTCTTCCACCGGCTGCCCCGGCCGGTGCACCGCGTGGAGACGGCGGCCAACCACTTCGCGCAACTCGTCGTCCCGGTCGCGCTGTTCACACCGCAACCGGTGGCGAGCATCGCCGCCGCGATCGTGATCGGCACCCAGCTCTGGCTGGTCGTGTCCGGCAACTTCGCCTGGCTGAACTGGCTCACCATCGTGCTCGCCGTCTCCGCCGTCGACGGCTCCCTGCTCGCCGCGCCCCCCGCGCGCGCCGCCGCCCCCGCGCCCGGCTGGTACGAGGGCCTGGTGCTGGCCGCCACGGCGCTGGTCGTCCTGCTCAGCTGGTGGCCCGCACGCAACCTGGTCTCGCGCGGCCAGATGATGAACGTGTCCTTCAACCGGCTGCACCTGGTGAACTCCTACGGCGCCTTCGGCAGCGTCAACCGCGTCCGCATGGAGGTCGTCGTCGAGGGCACCGACGCCGCGGAGCTCGGACCCGGCACCGTCTGGAAGGAGTACGGCTTCAAGGGCAAGCCCACCGATCCCCGCCGGATGCCCCGCCAGTTCGCCCCGTTCCACCTGCGCCTGGACTGGCTCATGTGGTTCGCCGGGATCTCCTCGGCCTACGCCTGGCCCTGGTTCCTGCCGTTCGTCGGCAAGCTGCTCGACAACGACCCCGGCACCCTGCGGCTGCTGCGCAGCAACCCGTTCCCGCACGCCCCGCCCACCCACGTGCGGGCCCGGCTCTACCACTACCGCTTCACCGACTGGCACACCCTGCGCACCACGGGCGCCTGGTGGGACCGCACCCTGGTGCGCGACTACCTCCCGCCGGTCGACCGCGACAGCCTCGGCCGCCACGGGTAGCGGCGCAGCCGTCAGCGGATCCGGACGCCCGCGCGGAAGACGGCGCGCACGTCGCGGAGCGCGGCGAGTCCGGCGAGGGGGTCGCCGCCGACGGCGAGGAAGTCGGCGTCGCTACCGGCCCGGATGCGGCCCTTGCGGCCGCCGACCCCGCACAGGGCCGCCGCCCGGCTGGTGACGGCCTTGAGGGCTTCCAGCGGGGACGCGCCGAGCGCGGTCAGTTGCAGCGGCGCGTACGGCAGGCTGTCGTGCGGCCGGTTGCACGCCGTGCCCGCGTCCGAGCCCACGGCGATCCGGGCGCCGAGCCGGATCAGGGCACGGTAGGCCGCGTGGACGGTGTCGGCGTACGCCCCCGGCTCCCTGACCGGCGTCATGCTGACGAAGGTCCCGCTCCCCGCGACGAGGGCCTGCAGCCGCAGTTCCTCGACCGCCCCGTGGCCGCCGAGGAACGACGCGTGCTCCAGGCTGTCCACTCCCGCGGCCAGCGCGTCCTCGATCGCCACCACGCCGTGGGCGTGCGCCGCCACCGGGAGGCCGAGGCGATGGGCCTCGTCGGCCACGGTCCGCAGTTCGTCGCGCGTGTACTGTGCACGACGCGGGTCCGAGCCCGGCGTGCGGACGTCCCCGCTCGCGACGATCGTCACCAGGGAGCACCCCCGGGCATGGCGCTCCCGCACGGCCTCGACCAGCGCGCGCGTGCCCACCGCCGCGCCGCCCAGGGCATGACCGTGGCCCCCGGGTGTGGTGATCGGCGGCCCCGCGGCGAGGATCTCGGGCCCCAGGCCGGGATCGGCGGCGGTCCGCTCCGCCAGGGCCGAGGCGAGGAAGCCGCGGTCCCCGACGTCCCTGACCGTGGTGACCCCCGCGTGCAGCGCCGTGCGGGCCGCTACGCGCATGCGCGCCAGCAGCCGCTCGTCGTCCGCCGCGACGAGCGAGCCCACCGGGTCCGGCCCCGCGTCCAACGCCAGGTGGGCGCGCACGTCGACCAGTCCGGGCAGGAGGCACACGTCGTCGCCCAGGTCGACCAGCGGCACGCCGGGCGGGACCGAGCCCGTCCGGTCCACGGCGAGGACCCGGTCGCGCCGGACCCGCACGGTCACCGGGCCGGACAGCGTGAAGCCGTCGAACATCCTTCCCGCGCGGAGGGCGTACGTGGCGGCCGGGGCGTCGGCACCGGTCCGGGGCCGTGCCGGGGAGGCCGGGGACAGGGGCAGGGTCATGTCGCCCCCTGCGTGCGGTGGTTCATGGAGTGGGGGGCCTCGCTTGCCTCGCGCACGAGGGCTGCCCCGCGCGGATTCGGATCCTGTTCGCCTGCCCTGTCGATGCTGACAGGAGCCGGGGCCCGCGGGCATCGGGAGGATGACCCATATTTTCCCGGCCCAGGAAGCCCGGGGCCGGGCCGCGGCTGAGGAGAAGTACCGACGCCCCGCGGGCCGCGCGCCCGCCCCGCGATCCACCGCGCGAAAATCCCCTGGAACGCGCCGCCCCGATCACCGAGGATGACAGCGACGGCCGGACGACCAGGGAGGGCGCGGTGACGACGGTTCCCGTCCTGGAGATCGCCTGCGACGAATCCGGGTCGGACGGCGAGAACCTCATCGGCGGCAACACCGACGTGTTCGCCCACGCGGGCGTACGGCTGGACCCCGCGGAGGCACACGCCTGCCTGCGCGTGATGCGCGACCGGATCCGCTCCCCGGCCGTGGAGTACAAGGCCAACCACCTGCTGCGCGAGAAGCACCGGCCCGTCCTGGAGTGGTTCCTCGGCCCGTCCGGACCGCTCCCGCCCGACGCCCGGGTCCACCTCACCGACAAGGCGTTCTTCGTCGTCCGCCGCGTCGCCGACGTACTGCTCGACGACCGGGACCAGGCCGCGCCGCTCTACGTCGAGGGCCGCCGCGCGCTCCCGGCCGCGCGGTGGCGCGCGTTCCTGGAGTCGGCCAACGACCTCGTCCGCACCCGCAACCGGGACGCCGGGCCGGCGCCCGTCGACGCCTTCTTCCGTACCCTCGACACCCTGCCCGGCACCGCCCTGGCCGCGCGGCTGCGGCACACCCGCCCCCGCGCCGAGGCGTTCCGGGCCCGCGTCCTGGAGGGGTCGCCGTCGGTGCCGGAACTGGACCCGCTGCTCCCGTCCCTGGCCCGTACCGTCGCGCACTTCGGCCGGTACGGACACCCCGTGTCCGTCGTCCACGACCGCCAGAACACGCTCACCGCCGAACGCGTCCGCCGGCTGGTGGCGATCCTGCCGCCGCCGTCCCGGCTCGCGTCGCTCACCCTCGTCGAGTCCCGGTCCGACCCGCGGGTGCAGCTCGCCGACTTCCTCGCCGGAGTGGCGCGCAAGATCGCCTCGGACGCCCTCAACGACCGCGCCGACGGCCCGCTCACCGATCTGCTCCGCCCGCACGTGGACCCGCACTCCCTCTGGGCCGACGAGCCCAGCCGGTCGCTGCTGCTCAGTCGCGCCACGGAGTCGGGCGGATCTCGAAACCCGTGAGGCCCTCGGGTTCCTCCTCGTGGACGCGGACCCGGTCGACGATCGCCAGGGGAGACCCTTCGTGGGCCCACTCCACCATCCGCCCGACCGCCTCGGCGGAGCCCTCGAAGACCGATTCCACCGAGCCGTCGGGCAGGTTGCGCACCCAGCCGCTCACCCCCTCCTCCAGCGCGGTGCGCCGGCAGGTGTCGCGGAAGAACACGCCCTGCACGTCGCCGGAGACGATCACACTGCGCCGGATCACGACGGCTCCACCCCGGAGACCGCCGCGGTGAAAGCGTCGGCGTCCAGGACCGCCGCGCCGCCCGGATCGTTGTTGAAGTAGACGAACACGTCGGAGTCCTTCGGCCAGGTGTCCGCGATGCGGTGGGCCCAGGTGGTGAGGGCCCGCGCCCCGTATCGCGGCCAGGGACGGGCGATGCCCTCATGGAACCGCACGTAGCCCCAGTCCGCCGTGCGCCACAGTGGCGTCGCCGGACGGGCCCGCCAGTCGGCCCAGCACAGGGCGACGCCGCGCCGCTCCAGCAGGGCCCGGATCTCCGGCATCCACCACGAGGGATGCCGCGGTTCGAGTGCCACCCGCACCTCCCGCGGGAAGCACCGCAGGCACCCGTCGAGCACCCGCCCGTCCGCGCGCAGGTTCGGCGGCAGCTGGAGCAGTACGGGCCCCAGCCGGTCGCCGAGCCCCTCGGCGTGCGTCAGCAGCCGGCGCACCGGCTCCTCGGGATCGCGCAGCCGCTTCATGTGGGTCAGGTACCGGCTGGCCTTGACCGCCATGACGAACCCGTCGGGGGTGTGCTCGCGCCAGGCGGCGAAGGTCTCCCGGGACGGCAGCCGGTAGAAGGCGTTGTTGCTCTCCACCGTCGGGAAGTGCCGGGCGTACTCCTCCAGCCACAGCCGCTGCGGGACCTCCGGCGGGTACAGGACCTCTCGCCAGTCCTTGTACTGCCACCCGGACGTTCCGACGAGCACGGGCATCGCGCGGTCCCTGCCGTTTGCTTGCTGGACACTATTCAGGGTAGGCCGTAAGGAGTCCCGCATGTCCCGCTCGCGGGGGTGAACCATGCACTTCACAGATCGCGCGGATGCCGGACGGCAGCTGGCCGGGCGGCTGCGGCATCTGGAGGACGACAACCCCGTCGTGCTCGGCCTGCCACGCGGTGGCGTCGTCGTCGCCTACGAGGTGGCGCAGGTCCTGCACGCCCCCCTGGACGTCATCGTCGTCCGCAAACTCGGCGTCCCCTACCACCGGGAGCTCGGCTTCGGCGCCATCGGCGAGGACGGCGCCCGGGTGCTCAGCGACGACATCGTGCAGATGAGCCATGTCTCCCCGGACGACATCGACACCGTCGAGCGGCACGAGGAGGCCGAGCTGTCCCGGCAGGCGCACCGCTTCCGCGACGGGCGGCCGCGCACCGAGCTGGCCGGCCGCACGGTCGTCCTCGTGGACGACGGCGTCGCGACGGGCGCCACCGCGCTGGCCGCCTGCGAGGTGGCGCGCGCCCGGGGCGCCGCCCGTGTCGTGCTGGCCGTGCCGGTGGCCGCGCCGCAAGCGATGCCCGCGCTGCGGGCCGCGGCCGACGACGTGGTGTGCCTGTCGGTGCCGGCCGTGTTCTTCGCGGTGGGGGAGTGGTACCACGACTTCTCGCAGACCGCCGACGACGAGGTCTCCGGGCTGCTGAAGCAGGCCGTGGCCAGAGGTCCGCGGACCACTGACGTCGAGGTGGAGACCGCCGGGGTCCGGCTGGCCGGCACCCTCACCATGCCCGCCGACGCCCGCGCGGTGGTGGTCTTCGCCCACGGCACGGGCAGCGGCCGCCACAGCCCCCGCAACCGCGCGGTGGCCGCCGCCCTGAACCAGGCCGGGCTCGGCACGCTGCTGTTCGACCTGCTGACCCCCGCGGAGGAGACCGACCGCGCCAACGTCTTCGACGTGGAACTGCTGGCCGACCGTCTCGCCGGGGTCACCCGCTGGGCCCGCCGGGAGAACCTGCCCGTCGCCTACTTCGGCGCGAGCACCGGCGCCGCCGCCGCGCTGCGGGCGGCCGCCCGGCCGGGGGCGGAGGTCTCCTCGGTGGTCTCCCGCGGCGGCCGGCCGGATCTGGCCGGCCCCGACCTCCGCACGGTGCGCGCACCCACCCTGCTGATCGTGGGCGGACGCGACGACGTGGTCCTGGAGCTGAACCGGCGCGCCCAGGCGGAGCTGACCTGCCCCAGCCTGCTGCACGTGGTGCCGGGCGCCACGCACCTGTTCGAGGAACCAGGCGCACTCGACGAGGTCGCACACCTGGCGCGCGACTGGTTCTCCGGTCACCTGCCTGCGACGCCGGGCCCGTGACCGTAGTCTGATGTGCAGGACTCGGGACGGCACGGGAGGACGCCCATGAGCAGTACGGTCACGATGCTGGACTCACTGCCGATCCACCACCGCCGAGTCTTCCTGGAGCACGCCAAGCGGGTGAGCTTCCCGCAGAGCTGGCGGATCTTCGACGAGGGCAGGTTCGCGGACCGCTTCTGGGTGGTGGAGTCCGGCGCCGTCTCCCTCGACATGGAGGTTCCCGGTCGCGGCCCGGTCTCCGTGGACACCCTCGGCCCCGGTGAACTGGTCGGCTGGTCATGGCTGTTCCCGCCCTACCGCTGGCAGCTCGCCGCGCACGCGCTGGGCACGGTCGGCGCCTACGAGTTCGTCGCGGCCGAGGTCCGGGAGCTGTTCAAGGACGACCCGGTGCTCGGCCAGGCCGTCGTGCTCGCCGCCGCCCAGACCATCGCGCAACGGCTGGGCGCGGCGCGCGCCCGGATGGTCGACCTGTACGGGCCCCGGCTGCAGGAGCACTCCTGAGCGCGTACCCGCGGTTCCCGCCGGAGCCCTGAGGGCACCGGAGGATCGGGGCCGTCCCGGACGCTCCGGCACGGGGGCGGACGTCCGGGTTCCGTATCGGCGCGCCCCGTGCGGTGCGGACGGCGCGGACGCGGGCCCGGCCCCTGGAGGGGCGGTCCCGCCGAGTCGCGATCCGGGGCGTTCCGGACGGGCGGGGCGTGCCGCGGCTGCATAGCCTGGCAGCGTGAGCCGCCATGAAGTCCCCGCCTCCCGCCCCGTCCTCGGGCCGGCGCGGGGCTGGCTGCACGCGCTCGGCGTCGTCGTCGCCGGCTTCGCGGTCATGCTGGTCGTCGCCGCGCTCGGGCTGTGGCTCGCCGGGGCCTCGGAGTTGCCGCAGGGCGCCTTCGTCCCGGTCATAGCGGCGACCGTGGTCATGGCGGTCGGCGGCCGGGTCGCCCTGGACGGCGGCGCGGGCTTCATCGCCGAGACACAGGCGGCCGTCGTCGTGGTCCCGCTGTCCGTGGCGCTGGCGGGGGCCCTGGTCGCGGCCTACGCGTTCCTGCGGCCCCTGCGGTCCCACGCCGTGCTGTCCGGCGGGCATCTGCTGCGCATCGTCCTGCGGACGGCCCTGTTGTGGGTCCTCGCCCTCCTGCTGATCGTCTACGGCGCCCGGCACAGCTTCACCCTCAGCGCGGGCAACGCGTACCTCGACGAGATCGCCCAGTTGCTGGGCACCACCCCGACCGTCGGCTTCCACGCCCTGGTCGGTACCACCGTGGGCCTCGGGCTGCTGTGGCTGCTGGTCGTCCTCCTGATCGCGCTGGCCGTCTCCCGGCGGGTCCCGCTGCCGCTGCGGCTCGCGCCGGCGCACGCCACGGTGCGGCCCGCCGTCCGCGCCATGGTCGCCGTGCTCCTGGTGTACGTCATCGCGGCGGCGATCGTCGCCCTCGTCACGGCCGACACCCGGATGGACGCCGGGGACACCCTCGCCGTCGTCTTCCTCGGGCTGCCGAACCTCGCCTGGCTCGCCTTCGGACTGGGCCTGGGCGCCAGTTGGCACGGCCATGTGAAGGGCGCCGTCGGACTGCCGATGCCGGAGCCGCTCGCGCGGGTCCTGCGCACCGGCGGCGACGGCGACGTCACCCTCGACCTCGCCTCCCTCACCCGGCAGGACGGCCGTGCCTGGTGGCTCCTCGTGGCCGCGGCCGTCGCCATGCTCGCTGCCGGATGGGCCGCGGCCCGCCGCGCCCCGCCGGGTGCCGGGCATCTCCGCAACGCGGTCCGCCTGGCGCTGACGGCCGCGGCCGCCATGCTGCTGATCGGCCTCCTCACCTGGATCGACGCCCACTACGGCCTGTCCCTCTTCGGTATCGGCGACCCCTCGGACACCGGCGGCCTCGGCGGCTCCGTCGTCCTCGTCCCGGACCTGGCCGCCGCCGTCGGCCTCGCCGCGGGCTGGGGCGCCGTCACGGGTCTCCTCGGCAGTCTCGTGGCCCGGCCGCGCCGTCGACGGGTCGGGTCGAACGGGGTCGGCGTGGCGCCTGGCCCGCCCGGCGGGCGGTCTTCGTGAGGCGGCTCACCGTCGCATGACGGCCGGTTCCTGCTGCCGCAGCAGTCGTACGACGATGTACGCCATGACCGCGGACAGGGCGGCCATCGCGCCCATGTCCAGCGCCCACACCCAGGGCTCGGGCCGGAACAGCGGGTCGGAGGTGATGCGTCCCGGCACCAGGGCGCCCAGATCGAGCGTGGCCGCCATCGCGGCCAGCCCCCAGCGCGCCGGCACCAGCCAGGAGAACTGCTCCAGTCCCGGTACCCCGTGCAGCTTCAGCAGCGCGCCGCAGAAGACGACCTGCACCAGGGCGACGAGCACCAGCAGCGGCATGGTCACCTCCTCCTTGCGCACCAGCGCCGAGACCACCAGCCCGAGCATCATCGAGGTGAAGGCCAGCAGCGCCGCGGCCAGGGTGAGCTCCAGCAGCGGGCTGGTGAACACCCCGCTGCCGCCGCCGGGTCTCAGCCGGACCCCGACGAGCGCGACCATCGTCAGGACGACCGCCTGGACGACCGTGATCGCGCCCAACACCGCGATCTTGGAGCAGAGATAGGCCGACCGGGACAGGCCGACGGCACGCTCGCGACGGTAGATCACCCGCTCCTTGACCAGTTCGCGCACCGCGTTGGCGGCACCCGTCAGCACCGAGCCGACGCACAGGATCAGCAGCACGTTGAGCGTGTTCTGCTGCGTCAGCGCGCCGCCGGCCAGGGCGCGCGCCATGCCGCCCATGACGAACGGCAGCGCGACCATGATCGCCAGGAAGGTGCGGTCGGCCGCGAGCGACGCCGAGTAGCGGCGCACCAGCGTCCACCACTGGCCGCGCCAGTGCTGGGGTTTGGGCGGCACCAGGGCCGGGCGCGGGGCGGGACCCGGCGGTTCCAGCTGGTCCATCGCGTCGGTGACGTACTCGTCGTGCAGCGCGGAGGACTCGTACTGGCCCGCCCAGTCCCGGCGCCGCTCGTTCTCGAACGCCTCGAAGGCCTCCGGCCACTGCCGGAAGCCGAAGAACGGCAGGGTCTCGTCCGGCGGTCCGTAGTACGCCATGCGCCCGCCCGGCGCCATGACCAGCAGCCGGTCGCAGACCTCCAGGCTGAGCACGCTGTGGGTCACCACGACCACCGTGCGGCCGTCGTCGGCGAGGCCGCGCAGCATCGTCATCACCGAGCGGTCCATGCCCGGGTCCAGGCCCGAGGTCGGTTCGTCGAGGAAGAGCAGGGACGGCTTGGTCAGCAGCTCCAGTGCCACGCTCACGCGCTTGCGCTGGCCGCCGGAGAGGGTGTGGACGGGCTGGCCCGCGCGGGCCTGCAGCCCGAGTTCCGCGATCACCTCGTCGACCCGGGCCTCCCGCTCCCGCTGCGCGGTGTCACTGGGGAAGCGCAGTTCGGCGGCGTACAACAGGGCCCGGCGAACGGGTAGTTGGAGGTGAAGGATGTCGTCCTGCGGCACGAGGCCGATGCGCTGCCGCAGGTCCGCGTACTCGCGGTAGAGGTCACGGCCGTCGTAGAGCACCGTGCCCTGGTCCGCGGGGCGCAGCCCGGTCAGCGCGTTGAGCAGCGTCGACTTGCCGGAGCCGCTCGGGCCCACCACGGCCAGCAGGCTCTTCTCGCCGACGGGGAAGGAGATGTCGTCCAGCAGCGTCTTGCCGCCGTCCTCCACCGTCACCGACAGATCGCGGACGCACAGCGCCACTTCACCGGTGTCGGTGAACAGCTGCAGCTTGTCGCCGACCAGCCGGAAGACCGTGTGGCCGACGTCGATGATGTCGCCCTGGTGCACCGTCGCCCGCTCCACCGGCTGGCCGTCCAGGTAGGTGCCGTTGTGGCTGTGCAGGTCGACGATCTCGTAGCCGCCGCCGGCCAGCGCCCGCAGTTCGGCGTGGTGCTGGGAGACCAGCAGGTCCTCGACGACCAGGTCGTTGTCGGCCGCGCGCCCGATGTGGATCGTGTGGTCGGGCAGCGGCCGCACCGACGTCGGCCGGCGGAAGGTCCCGGTGGCCAGCGGCGAGGCGATCGGCGGCGGCCGGTAGACCGGTGCGGCCGAGGCCCGGGTCAGCCGGGCCCAGGGGCCGGTCAGCGGATGCCCGAAGCGGACCACGCTGCCCGCACCCACGCCCCACTGGCGGACGTTCCTGCCGTCCGCGAAGGTGCCGTTGGTGCTCCCGGCGTCCTCCAGGACCCACTGCCCGGCGACCGTGCGAAGGACGGCGTGATGCCACGAGACCCGGGGGTCGTCGAGGACGATCTCGCCGTCCGGGTCACGGCCGACGCGGTACATCCTGCCCGGGACCAGGACCAGGCTGTCCCCGGCGGTCTCCAGCACGAGTTCGGGCGCGGAGGGCGCGAGTCGGCGCTCAGCCACACCGTCGATCGTAGTCGCGCCCGGCCCGTCGCGCCCGGCCGTACGGCCTCACCAGTCGGTCGGCGCGTAGTCCTTGAGGAAGACGCCGTGCAGGTCCTCGCCCAGTTCGCCGCGGACGATGGGGTCGTAGACCCGGGCCGCGCCGTCGATGAGGTCGAGCGGGGCGTGGAAGCCCTCGTCGGCGAGCCGGGACTTCTCCGGGTGCGGACGTTCGTCGGTGATCCACCCGGTGTCGACGCTGGTCATCAGGATGCCGTCGGTCTCCAGCATCTCCCGCGCGCTGGTACGGGTCAGCATGTTGAGGGCGGCCTTGGCCATGTTGGTGTGCGGGTGGCCGGGGCCCTTGTAGCCGCGGCTGAACTTGCCCTCCATGGCGGAGACGTTCACCACGTAGGTGCGGCGCGCGGGGGAGGCGGCCATGGCCGGGCGCAACCTGCTGACCAGGATGAACGGGGCGGTCTCGTTGCACAGCTGCACTTCGAGCATCTCGACCGGGTCGACCTCGCCGATCCCGCGGCTCCAGCTGTTCTCCGGGTCCAGGTCGGGCACCAGGCCGCCGGCGTCGATCGCGGTGCCCGCCTCGATCCGGGCGAGCGAGGCCGAACCGCTGACCAGTGCCAGTTCGGTCACCTCCTGGGCGCGCGCCGCGCTCTCCTGGCGCGGGCCGGGCAGGGCCGGCTGGGCGCCGCTCCCGAAGGTGCCGAAGACCTCGGAGGCGGGCAGCTCGCCGGCCGGCAGCGGCGCGGACTCCGCGGCCACCAACTCGGCGTACGCCTGCGGCGAGCGGCGCACGGTCTGCGCCGCGTTGTTGATCAGGACGTCGAGCGGGCCCTCGGCGGCGACCGCGTCGGCCAGCGCCACGACCTGGGCCGGGTCGCGCAGGTCGATGCCGACGACCTTGAGCCGGTGGATCCACTCGTCGCTGTCGGGCATCGCCTTGAAGCGGCGGATCGCGTCGGCGGGGAAGCGGGTGGTGATCGTCGTGTGCGCGCCGTCGCGCAGCAGGCGCAGCGCGATGTACATGCCGATCTTGGCCCGGCCGCCGGTCAGCAGCGCGCGCCGCCCGGTCAGGTCGGTGCGGGCGTCGCGCCGGGCGCGGTTGAAGGCGGCGCACGACTGGCACAGCTGGTGGTAGAAGGCGTCCACCTCGACGTAGCGCTGCTTGCACACGTAGCAGGAGCGCGGCCGCTGCAGGACGCCGGCGATCTCGCCGAGCACCGACGAGGAGGGCAGCAGGCCCTGCGTCTCGTCGTCGATCCGCTCCGCGGAGCCGGTCGCGGTGGCCTCGGTGACGAACTTGTCGTGGGCCGTCTTGGACGCCCGCCGCTCCTGGCGGCGGCGCTGCTTCACGGTCCGGTAGATGCCCGCCGTGGCCTTGCGGACGGTGATCGCGTCCGGGTGGTCCACGGGCAGCTCGTCCAGCTCCCGGAGGACGCTGAGGCACAGCTCCAGGCGTGCCGGGTCGATGCCCGGGACGCCCTCCCACGCCGTTGCCGTGCCTTGCTCGTTCTCGGTCGCCGTCATGCCCGCCGTCGTTCCCTGGTTCGTGTGTTCCCGCTGCTTCCTGGGGAACTGTACGAAACCTGGCGGCGCACGGCCAAAAAGGCGGCGGAACCGAGGACTTTGGTCCCGGGCTCCCGTCCCGTGCGGTCGCTGCGCGTGACCGCGCGCGGCCGGTGCGCGGCGGTCACTCCAGGGGCGCGGTGGCCTCGCTCTCGTACGCGTAGTCCCAGGGCTCGTCGGCCATGTGCTCCAGGCGCTTGTAGTACGCCGCGCTGTCCGGCCACGCCTGGTGCAGTCCCGCGTCCTGCACGGTGATCGCCATCGGGTCGTACAGGATGCCCTCGGGGGGCTGCCCCCCGGCTACCAGGGCGATGCCGAGTGTCAGACCGTCCCCGGGGCCGCCGTGGAGTCGGATCCTGGTGGTCATGGAGGTCACCTCCTCATCCCATGATCTCTCGTGATCGGCCGGCGGGGGAGGTTTGGTGAAGAAGCCCCGTCCCGACCGGCTGCGGGCGGACAGTGCGTGAAAGATCCGTTACCTTACGCTCCGGCCCGCTCCAACCCCCACGAGGAGCTCGCGTGCGCGCCTTCAGTCTGCCCGCGCTGGTGCCCGCGACCCATGTCGGCGGGCTCGCCGACGTGCTGTTCGAGGACGCGGCGCGGACGCCGGACGCGGTGCGGCTGGGCCGCAAGGCGGACGGGCGGTGGGTGGATGTGACCGCCGCCACGTTCCGTGACGAGGTGATGGCGCTGGCGCGGGGGCTGCTGGCGCACGGCGTACGGTTCGGGGACCGGATAGCGATCATGTCGCGGACCCGGTACGAGTGGACCCTCTTCGATTTCGCCCTGTGGACCATCGGGGCGCAGCCGGTCCCGGTCTACCCGACCTCCTCGGCCGAGCAGCTGCGCTGGATCCTGCACGACACGGGGGCGGTCGGCTGCGTGCTGGAGCACGAGGACCACGCGATGACCCTCGGCTCGGTGATCGAGCACCTGCCGGCCGTGACCCGGGTCTGGCAACTGGACGACGGCGCCGTCAAGCAGCTCATGGCGGACGGCGAGCGGGTCGCCGAGGACGTGGTGCACCGGCACCGCCTGGCGGTCACCCCGGACGCGGTCGCCACGGTGATCTACACCTCCGGGACGACCGGCCGCCCGCGCGGCTGCGTTCTCACCCACGGCAACTTCATGGCCGAGTGCGACAACGTGATCGCCCAGTGGCGGCCGATCTTCGAGACCGGCACCGCGGAGCCGCCGTCGGTGCTGCTCTTCCTGCCGCTGTCGCACGTGTTCGGCCGCATGATCCAGGTCTGCGCGGTCCGGGCCGGGGCGCGGCTGGGCCACCAGCCGGACATGTCGGCCGCGGCGCTGCTGCCGGATCTCGCCGAGTTCCGGCCGACCTTCCTGCTGGCCGTCCCGTACGTCTTCGAGAAGGTCTTCGACGCCGCGCGGGGCAAAGCCGAGGAGGGCGGCAACCTCGGTGCCTTCGACCGGGCCGTCGACGTCGCCGTGCGCTTCGCCGAGGCCCGCGAACGGCGCGCCCTGGGCACCGGTCCCGGGCCGAGCGCGGCACTGCGTGTGCTGCACCGGCTCTACGACCGGCTGGTGTACGCCAAGGTGCGCGAGGCGCTGGGCGGCCGGGTCCGCAACGCGGTCAGCGGCGGCTCGACGATGGGGCGGCGGCTGGGACTGTTCTACGAGGGCGCCGGCGTGACGGTCTACGAGGGGTACGGCCTCACCGAGTCCACCTCCGCCGCCACCGCGAACCCGCCCGGGAAGGTGCGTTACGGCACCGTCGGGCATCCGGTGCCCGGCACCTCGGTGCTGATCTCCGAGGAGGGCGAGATCCTGCTGCAGGGCCCGACCGTGTTCTCGGGCTACCTCGGCGACCCGCAGGGCACCGACGAGGCGTTGCGCGAGGGCTGGCTCGCCACCGGCGACCTCGGTTTTCTGGACGAGCACGGCTATCTGACCATCACCGGCCGCAAGAAGGAGATCATCGTCACGACCAGCGGCAAGAACCTCTCGCCCGCCGTCCTGGAGGAGCGCGTCCGCGAGCACCCGCTGATCGAGCACTGCCTGGTCATAGGCAACGACCGCCCCTTCGTCACCGCCCTGGTGACGCTCGACGGCGATGCGGCGGCGCGCTGGCTGCGGTTGCGCGGCAGGCCCCCGGCCGGGCTGCGGGAGTTGGTGCGCGACCCGGAGGTGGAGGCGGAGGTGCGGCGCGCGGTGTCGGCGGCCAACACGCGGGTGTCGAAGGCGGAGTCGATCCGCGCCTTCCGCGTGCTGGCCGCCTGTTTCACCGAGGAGGAGGGGCTGGTCACCCCGTCGCGCAAGCTCGTCCGCCGGGCCGTCGAGGAGGCCTACGCGGCCGAGATCGACGCGATGTACCAGCGTTGAGCGGCGCCCGGCATCACGGTTTGGGGAGCGTGCACCCCGCGAGGCCGAGGTCGAACTGGTTCCCGGTGGTCACGCACGCGCCGATGCCGTACGTCTCCTCGGCGTAGTTGATGCCCTGACGGACCGTCACGGTGCCGTTCTGGTCGACCTCGCAGGGGTTGTTGAGGGTGCACCGCGCACCGTCCTCGTTGCCCGTGTTGTTGATCGCCACGACCTTGCCGGTCGAGGTGTCGATCACGGGCGAACCGGAGGTGCCGCCGATGGTGTTGCACGCGGAGGTGTAGCGGACCGAGTCCTTCCAGGTCCAGTCGCCCTCCTTGAGCCGGTACACGAAGCCGTCGATGGCGCAGGTGTAGATGGTCTTCCAGTAGCCGGAGACCACCTTGATCGCGGCGCCCTGCACGGGATGGGCGGCGGAGAGCTCCAGTGCGGAGATCCCGTACGAGGACTGGATCTGCGCGTAGGTGCGGTTGAGCTGGTAGACCGATATGTCGGTGTCGGTCATCGTCGCGTAGGCGAGCTTGGTGGCCCGCAGCGTGGCGACGTTGCGGCCCGAGGCGTTGAGCAGTCCGAAGGTGCGGGTCGAGGACTGGTTGAGCAGCACCTCGCCGGGGTCCAGGAAGCCGCTGGTGAGGCAGTGACCGTTGGACAGCACCAGTGCGGGGTCGCTGGAGGCCGAGGCCGGGAAGCGGATGAGCGAGCCGGAGCAGTTGCTGAGCGACACCGTGCCGGCGAAGTTCACGGTGACCGCGGCGGGGGCCGCGGTCCGCACACCGGTGGCGTCCCGGCTCGTGGCCGAGGCGGGCGCGGTGGACAACCCGAGGCCGGCGACTGCCGCGAGAGCGGTCAGGACAGCCGCCAAGGCACCTCTGAGAGGTCGTTTCATGTGGGGGGTCCTCTCGAGACCGAAGTTCTTTCGGTTTTGGCATGCACATTGTCATGACTCGAGAGGGCCCGTACAAGAGGGCATGGCACGGCGGCGCCGCGGCGACGGACCTGCCGTCGCCGCGGCCCGGCAGCGCGGTCAGCGGCAGGTGTTGGGGTGGCCGAAGTCGACGACGAACCGCTCGGGGCCGTGCAGCCGCTTCGTGGTCCAGGACGGCTTCGAGGTGAACGAGGTGCCGAACGTGACGACGCCCTCGAAGTCACCTGTCAGGGCGAGGCCCTTGAGCTTCGGCAGCCTCAGGGCCGTCAGCCGGGGCCCCTTGTAGGTGTTCCCGCCCGCCGCGTTGTGGGCGGCGGCCGGCGACAGCTTGATCTCGACGAAGTACGTGCCCGCGAGCGGCACTTTCCTCCCCGAGTCGTCGTAGCGCAGTCGCGTGACGCGCTTGACGGTGGTGGGCGGCAGGGCGCCCTTGGCGTCGATCACGAGCCGGTCGTACGTGCAGTGCGTGGCCGTCCGGGCGTTCGTGATCCGGGTCGTGGCGTTCGTGGCGTTCGTGGCCTTCACGGCCGTGGTGCCGGAAGCGGCCGGGGCCGCCCCCGCCGAGGCGGAGGCGGGCACCGCGGCCACGGCACCGGTGAGCAGAGCCAGACCCGCGGCGGCTGCCGCGAGTCGGTGGTGTCGGCGCATGGCGTCCCCCATGGGAGCGACGGTTCCGGGAACCGGTTGTCGCTAGGGAAGACTCGCGGCCGGCTCGCTCGGTTGCACGACGGGGGAGGGGATGACGACCGGGGCCGTCACCTCGACCAGTTCGATCACCTCGACGGGTTGTGCCGATGCGACCGGTGCGAGCGGCGCGGGCTGCCGCGCGGCGGGCACCTCGGCCCGGTGCGCCGCGCCGTGCGCCGCCCGGGCGAGCGCACGCCGGTCGTGCCAGGTGCCCGCGGTGATCGGCGCGAGCACCGCCACCTCCGCGGTCAGGCCGCGGCCCGACACGACCCGGCGCACCGAGTCCATCAGCGTGTCCGCCCCGACGAACGCCGGGGCGGTGCTGCGCGTGCCGTCCGCCAGCCGGTAGTCGATCCGCAGGGGCTGCACGTCGGCACCCGCGTTCAGCGCGGCCTGGAACAGCGCCCCGCGGAAGCGGCCCTCCTCGCGGCCGCACCAGGTGCTCCCCTCGGGGAAGGCGACGACCGTCGCCCCGCCGCGCAGCGCCTCCGCCACCTCGGCGACGGTGTCCGGCAGGGTCCGGAACCGCTCGCGGTCGATGAAGATGGTCCGCCCGAGCACGCACAACGGGCCGATGACCGGCCAGCCCCGGATCTCCGCCTTGGCGACGTTGCGTCCCGGGATGACGGCGGCGATCAGCAGGATGTCCATCCAGGACACATGGTTGGCGACCACCAGCAGCCCCCGGCCGGGCTCGCGCGCCGCCGGCGGGGCCGGCACCCGGATCCGCATGCCGAACGCGGCCGCCACCGACCGCATCCAGGCGCGGACCAGGGAGTCACGCAGTGCCGGGGGGCACAGCGCGGCCACCGGAACGGCCAGGACGACACCGATCAGCAGCACCACGAGCGCGGCGGCGTAGCGCACCAGCCTGCTCAGCCGGCCCACCAGGGGAGCCTCACCGGTCACGCACTCCTGCGGGGTGCAGGGGGAGACCGGCGACCACCACGTGGCGGCCATCACGAGGACCCGAGGGAGCCGAGCGAGCCGAAGTGGCGCAGGTAACGCTCGTCCGTGCGCTCCAGCGAGAGCAGGATGAACAGGTCGGCGACACCGAACTCCGGGTCGTGGGCGGGCTCGCCGCAGACCCAGGCGCCCAGGCGCAGGTAGCCGCGGAGCAGGGCGGGCAGCGCGGCGCGGGCCGGGCGGGCCAGGCCCGTCGGGTCCCAGGGGCGGTGCGGCGTGACCCGGTACTCCTCGGGGGCCATGTACTTGGCCGAGACCCGGTCCCAGACGCCGGCCGCCGTCGAGCCGCCGTCGGCGAGCGGCACCGAGCAGCAGCCGGCCAGCCAGTTGTGGCCGGTGGTCGCCATGTAGCGGGTGATGCCGCCCCACATCAGCGCGACGACGGCACCGTCGCGGTGGTCGGGGTGCACGCAGGAGCGTCCGACCTCGACGAGGTCGTGCTGGATGGGGGCGAGCCGGCCGAGGTCGAACTCGGTCTCGGAGTAGGTGCGCCCCGCGCGGCGGGCGTTGGCGGGGGTCAGTAGCCGGTAGGTGCCGACGACGTCGCCGGTGTGGTCGTCCTTCACCAGCAGGTGGTCGCAGAAGGCGTCGAGGGCGTCGATGTCCAGGCCCGGTTCGGGCGTGTCCAGCACGGCTCCCATTTCCCCGGCGAACACCAGGTGCCGCAGACGCTGCGCGGCCCGCACCTCGGCCTCGTCCTGGGCGAGGCTCACCGAATAGCGGGGACGGTCGCCTACGTTGTCGACAACGGGCGCGAGTTCGTACGAAGCGGTCATGGCGCGATTCCCTGGTCAGGGGGACGGGGACACCCCTATCTGTCCCGTCGGCGCCTTGCCTTGGCATGTCCTCTGCGGAGCGTGGAGATGTGCGCTCGCTGAATCACTGGGGGTGCGGTGCCGGTCGGTGCCCGCTTCACCCGGAAAGCGCGCCCAAGCGGCCTTCGAGCAGCAGCAGGAGTTCGCCGAGGGTTTCGGCCAGCCCCTGGCGCGGGCCGTCCGGCAGGCCGGACAGCAATCCCTCTTCGTACGCGAGCTGTTCGGGCAGCAGGCGATCCACGAGCGCCAGGCCGGCGGGGGTCAGCCGCAGGTGCGAGACCCGGCGGTCCCGGTCGTCCGGGCGGCGGCCGATGAGGCCACGCTCCTCCAGCAGCTTGATCCGCTTGGTGATCGCCGCTCCCGAAGCGAAAGTTTCACGTGCCAGACGTCCGGGCGTCAATTCACCGCCGACGCGGCGCAGCGCGCAGAGGATGTCGTACTCCGGGCGGGTGAGGCCCTCGCGGTTCAGTGGCGCGTCGACGGCGAGCTGCAGGAGCGCGGTGCACCGGTTCAGGCGCCCGATCACGGCGACGGGCGCGAAGTCCAGCTCCGGGTGCACGTCCTGCCATTGGCGCAGCACCGTCGCGACGGCGTCCTCCACGCGCGATGTCCTTCCTCGGTCCGCCGGCGGCTCCGGCGGCGTCCGCATGATCGTACGCGTCGTCAAGCCGGGGTGACGGACCGGCCCGCGCCGCGGCAGCCGGCGAGAGCCAGGTGGCCGCGCCGTTCCGCGTCGGTGATCCGTTCCTCGGGCAGGGGGCCGCTCCACCACTCGCCGGAGGCGGTGTCGACGGCCTCGCGCAGTTCCAGCAGCGCCGCGGTGAGCCGGGGCTCCCGGGGCAGCCGGGCGGCGAGCTCGCCCTCCAGTCGGTCCAGGGCGGCGCCGACCCGCCGGCCGGCGTGCCGATTGGGCACCGCGAAGCACACCGCGAGCCCGGCCACCGCCCCGACGAGGGTGTCCACCCAGCGGTCGGTGACCAGCGGGCCCGCGGGGCGGGCGCCCGCGAACTCGGTCATGACCATGGCCATCGGCGTCACGAACGCACTGGCCAGCCAGTAGTTGCGGGCGATGGTGGCCTCAGCGGCGACATTGCAGGCCAGCGCGGTCGCGATCAGGGCCACCGCGCCGGTGGTCGTGAACGGCACGAGCAGGGTGAACAGCAGCACCCCGAGCAGATTGCCCACGACGCGCTGCAGCGCCCGCTGCCAGGACAGTGTGGTGTTGGCGGCGAGGACCGCGGCGGCGGTCACGACGGCCCAGTACGGACGGTCCACGCCGAGCGCCATCGAGGCCCAGCCCGCCACCGCGCTGCCGAGGCCGACCCGCAGGCCGATCGGCAGCAGGTGCCGCGCGGTCGGGCCGTGGGCGGGCGCCGGCCTCACGGGGACGTCCGTGCCGCCGGCGGCGCCCGGGTCCGGCAGGGTCCGTGTCGTGCGCAGTTCCCGGGCCCAGGCGGTCAGCCGGGGGGTGCCGTCGGGTCCGGCGGCCCCGGCGCGTGCCAGCAGGCGCTCCAGCCGCGCGCGGTGGGCGCTCGCCCCGGCGGCCCGCAGTGTGTGCCACGCGGCGTTCCCGGCGGCGGTCGCCGCGTGCCGGGCCCGTGCCGGGCTCCCGTCGCCCGCCAGGACGTGCGCCCGGGCCTCCAGCGCACGCGCCACGGCGGCGCGCTCGGGCCCGTATGGGCGCACCAGGGCGGGCGCCATGCCCACCAGCCAGGCGACCGCCCCGCCCAGTACCATCAGCCCCACGTGTTCCGGCACCTGCGCCGGGGTCTGCGGCGCGAACGCGGCGCTCGCCGCGACGAAGGTGAAGATCACGTTTCCCGGCGGCCCGACCCGCGTCGCGTCGCACACCACCTTGTGCGCCGCGGCGAGCGCGGCGGCGACGGCGACCCGCACCGCCGTCGCGTCGGTCAGCGCGGCCGTCGTCATGGCGACCGCGCCCCCGGCCGCCATGCCCAGCACGACCAGCGCGAGTGTCCGTGCCCGTGCCGCGTACGGCAGCCCGTGCGCGTACAGCGCGCACAGCCCGCCACCCGCCGCGTAGAGCACCAGATCGAGCCGTCCCAGGGCCAGCAGGACCCCCTCCACGATTCCCACGGCGACGACCACGCTGACGGCCCGGTGGTGCCAGAGGTCCTTGTCGGCACGGAGGCGGAGGGCGTCACGGAGGGGGTGGAGGACGGGAGGCATGACGATAAGTTTAGCAGGTGTTTTACTCGTGAAAGATATGGAGGGCGATGTGCGGCTGCCGCTGCTGCCGCAGAGCCGGCGCACGCACGAGGCGGCGGTCAGGTGCCAGGGCACTCGACCGCCGCCTCGGCTGCGGGATCAGGCCGGGAAGGCCAGCGAGAGCGCGAAGCGCGACTCGCTGTCGGTCCACCAGTGCTGGAGGGCGAGGCCCGCGGCGGCCAGCTCCGCGCGAACGCCTTCCTCGCGGAACTTGGCGGAGATCTCGGTGCGCATCTCCTCGCCGCGCGAGAAGTCGACCGTGAGGTCGAGCGCCGGCACCTTCACCGTGACGTTCCCGCGGGCCCGCAGCCGCATCTCGATCCACTCGTGCTCGCGGTCCCAGAGGGCCACGTGCTCGAAGTCGGCCGGGTCGAAATCGGCGCCGAGCTCCCGGTCGATCACGGACAGCACGTTCTTGTTGAACGCGGCCGTGACGCCCTGCGCGTCGTCGTATGCGGCCACGAGGGTCGCCTCGTCCTTGACCAGGTCCGTGCCGAGCAGCAGCGCGTCGCCGCGGGAGAGCAGGGCGCGGACGGAGCC
The DNA here is from genome assembly GCF_033793585.1 of Streptomyces sp. MI02-7b. Lineage (NCBI taxonomy): Bacteria > Bacillati > Actinomycetota > Actinomycetes > Kitasatosporales > Streptomycetaceae > Streptomyces > Streptomyces sp. MI02-7b. The sequence continues at coordinate 256,713 of NZ_JARAWX010000002.1, forward strand.
GAGGAAACGGGCGCGCTCGTCCGGCAGGAGGTTGCCGATGGTTCCGCCGAGGAACGCCACCAGGCGCGGCCCCGGGGTCTGCGGCAGCGCGAGGCCGTGCTGGAAGTCGGCGACCAGGGCGTGGACGCTCAGCTCCTGGTGGTCGGCGAGCAGGGCCTCCCCGGCGCCGCGGAGCGCCGACTCGCTGACGTCGACGGGCACGTAGGTCAGGGGGGTGCCCAGGGCGTCGATGAGCAGGCGGGTCTTCTCCGACGAGCCGGAACCGAGTTCGACCAGGGTGCGGGCCCCGGTCGCCCGGGCGATCTCGGCCGCTCTGGCGGTCAGGATCTCCCGTTCGGCGCGGGTCGGGTAGTACTCGGACAGCCGGGTGATCTCCTCGAACAGCTCGCTGCCGTGGGCGTCGTAGAACCACTTGGGCGGGAGCTGCTTGGGGCTGCGGTTCAGCCCGTACGCCACGTCGGAGCGCAGGGCGGCCGCCGTGGCGTCCGCGGGCAGGGTGCGAGTGAGAGTGAAGGGGCTCACAGGTGCGGCTCCTTGAGCGGGATCAGCAGGACCTCGGTGGGATCGCCGTACAGCAGATGGCGGTCGGGCACCTCGGTCCAGCGGGGACTGTCGTCGTACGGCTCGGAGGCCACGACGACGCTGCGGCCGGGTTCCGCCAGATACCAGAGGGTGTCCCCCCAGGCAGTGGCGGCGATGGAACGGCCGTCGCTGAGAAGGAAGTTGAGCCGGGATTCGGGGGTCAGGGCGGCGAGCCGGCCGACGGTGTCGGCCAGCGCCTCGTCGGGGGGCGCCCCGGCTCTCAGCCGGTGCAGGGTGAGGGCCCAGGCCAGCGCGGAGTCGCAGCGTGCCTCCAGGGTCAGCAACTCCTCGGCCGGCAGCGAGCGGGCGGCCTCGGCCACCGAGTGCGGCCAGCCGCGCAGGGCGCCGTTGTGGCTGAACAGCCACGGGCCCGCCGTGTACGGGGCGGCGGCGGACTCGTCGGCGGCCGATCCCTCCGTGATGTCGCGGACCGCGCCGAGCAGCGCGCCGGACCGCGTCACCCGGCACACGTCCGCGAACGAGGGGTCGTCCCAGATCGGCCCGGACCGCCGGTAGCGCGCCGGGACCGGGTCGCCCGGCGCGTACCAGCCGAGCCCGAAGCCGTCGGCGTTGACCGTGCCGTACTTCTGGCGGCGCGGCGCCCACGACTGGCGGTACAGCGAGTGCGGGGGGTCGATCACGACGTCCCGCAACGCCACCGGCGGCCCGATGTAGGCGATGTGACGGCACATCAGGGGGCCGTCCCGTCCCCGGGGGCCGTCACGCCGTCTCCGGACGCGCGTCGCGGGCCGTGCGGAAGCCGGAGAAGATCTGCCGCCTGATCGGGTAGTCCCAGTTGCGGAAGGTGCCCCGGACGGCGACCGCGTCGGCGGCGAACGAACCGCCGCGCAGCACCTTGTGGTCGGAGCCGAAGAACACCTCCGAGTACTCCTTGTACGGGAACGGGGCGAAGCCCGGGTACGGCAGGAAGTCGCTCGCCGTCCACTCCCACACGTCGCCGATCATCTGCCGGACGCCGAGCGGCGAGGCACCGGCCGGGTAGCTGCCCACGGGGGCGGGCTGCAGATGGCGCTGGCCCAGGTTGGCCAGTTCCGGCGCCGGCTCCGCGTCGCCCCAGGGGTAGCGGCGCGAGCGGCCGGTCGCGGGGTCGTGCCGGGCGGCCTTCTCCCACTCGGTCTCCGTCGGCAGCCGGCGCCCCGCCCAGCGGGCGTAGGCGTCCGCCTCGTACCAGGACACATGCAGTACGGGCTCCGCGGCCGGCACCGGCTCCGTCACCCCGAAGCGCCTGCGCAGCCACGCCCCGCCCTCACGGCGCCAGAACAGCGGCGCGAACAGGCCGTGTTCCCGCACGTGCGCCCAGCCGGCCGGGGTCCACCAGCGCTCGTCCTCGTAGCCGCCGTCCTCGATGAAGGCGGTGTACGCGCCGTTGCTCACCGGCACCGTGTCGATGAAGAACGGCGGCACGTCCCGGCTGTGCGCGGGGCGCTCGTTGTCCAGCGCCCACGGCTCCGCGGAGGTGCCCATGGTGAACGGGCCGCCGGGCACGAGGACTTCGGCGGGCAGCAGGGCCGCGTCCGCGGGAGCGGGGGCGGGTGCGGGCGAGGTCAGCGCGGCGGGGCCGCGGCGCAGCTGGTGGGTGATGAGCATCGTCTCGTCGTGCTGCTGCTCGTGCTGCGCGATCATCCCGAAGGCGAACGCGGCGTCGGTCAGCCGGTTGCCGTGCAGCGGCGCGCGCTCCAGGATCTCCAGCACCCGCCCGCGCACGTCCGAGGCGTACGCGTGCGCCTCGGCGGGCGGCAGCAGCGGCAGCGTGGGCCGCTCGGAGCGCGGGTGCTCGAAGGCGTCGTAGATCGGGTCGATGTCGGGCCGCAGCGCCTCACGGCCGCCGACGGTCCGCAGCAGCCACTGCTCCTCCTGGTTGCCGATGTGGGCCAGGTCCCACACGAGCGGCGACATCAGGGGGGAGTGCTGCGCCGTGAGCTCGTGCTCGTCGACGCAGGTGGTCAGCCCGTGGGTGCGCTCACGGGCGGTGACGAGCGCGTCAAGCGCCCGCCGTCGCAGCGCCTCGGGGTCGAGAGCGGGTGCGGTCACGAGTGGCTCTCCTTGCGTTGGAAGGCGTCGAGCAGGTCGTCGGCGGGACAGCGGCCGCGCAGGACGAAACGCTCGGTGAAGTCGGCCACCACGGCCTGCACGGCGTCGCTCGCCCCGAGCCGGGGCAGGGCCTCGCGGGCCGCGGCGAAGCAGGTGACGGCGGTGGCGTGGAGTTCCGGGTCGGCCAGGGCGTGGCGGGCGGCGCGCCGCCACAGGGGGTTGCGCGGCGCGGGGCCGGGGCCGGCCGCGTCGGCGAGCGGCTTGACCGCGCGATAGGCGATCTCCGAGGCGGCGGCGTCGTCGAAGAGCGCTGTGGCGACGGCCAGCGGCACGATCCAGCCGTCCCGGCCGGACTGCGCGTCGATCATGCGCAGCTCCAGGTAGCCGCGCGGCCGCACGGGCGGGAACAGCGTGGACAGGTGGTAGTCCAGGTCGGCGGTGGTGGGCGGCCGGTGTACCCCGCTGCGGATCCACTGCCGGAAGGTGAGCCCCTCCGGCACCGTCCACGGCCCCTCGTCACCGCGGATGCACAGCACCGGCGCGTCGAGGGCGTACGCGGTCCAGGCGGCCCGCGGATCGGGGCCGGTCGTCTCCGGTGCCAGGGTGCGGCCGGGGTCGAGCGCGGCCCACACCGCCTGCCGGGTGGACTTCCAGCCCGTGGGACGGCCGCCGCTGAGCGGCGAATTGGCGAAGGCGGCGACGAGGACGGCGCCCAGCAGATGGGCCAGCAGCCAGCGTCTGCCGAGCCCGAAGGGGCCCGGCTCCGCGGTGCCGGAGTCCAGGCAGACCTGCACCGAGGCCGTCGAGCACATCATGGACCGTCCGGCGGGTCCGGACCGGTCGAAGTATGTCTCCATGGCCGCGTACCGCGGCTCGTCGAGCAGCCGGCGCGGCCGCCGCCACGGGTCGTGGCCGTGCCCGGCCAGCGCCAGGCCGTCCTGGCGGAGCCGGTGGCGTACGGAGTCGAGGTCCGCCGCCGCGGCATTCACGCACGCGGTCAGCGAGGTGGCGGGCAGCGAGCTGAGCTCCAGCTGTCCGCCGGGCTCTGAGGTGAGCCGGGAACGGAGGAACAGGGTCCGCAGGCCGTCCACGGCGGCGGTGAGCCGAGCGGGGCCGACCGGGCGGGCCGGGTCGTGCGGGTCGTGAAGGAACCATTCCAGTTCCACACCTATGTGGCGCGGCGGGCCGGTCTTGAAACAGATGCCCTGGATGTGGTCCTCCGCCGTTGTCTCGGTGATCGGTTCGGATGTCCCCATGTGGTGACTGGTGGCGGGCATGGCCTGTACCTCCCGTCGAAGGTGGTGGTGTGTACCTCGCGTCTACCGCGTGTCCGTACCACCTAAGCCGTTCGGCGCACACCGCTCAAGAGCGCCCCGACGAACGTCCGAGATACGTAAGGTCCGCCCGCGCCGGTGGGCGTTCCTGCGTTCCGGTCATCATCAAGGGTGGACCGGGCCCCCGATCCGCGCATCCGGAGCGGGTGTATGGGCAGGTCAGAGCCTTGGGGGCGGGATCTCGGCGATGGTCGCCCGTTTTCGGCCCCGGCGGACCGGGATCGGGGCGTCCGGCGTGGTCACCCCTCTCCGCGAGGGGCGGCACGGGCTCCGGCGCTCCGGGGGGACCCGGGATCCCCGCTGTCACGGGGGCGGCTTCCCCGGCGAACGAGGGGTGAGATCCAGCCATGCGATCAGACCGGGCGCGGACAGTGCGCCCACGCGGCCGGGCCGGCGACCGCCGGGGCGGCCGCCGGCCCACGGGGCCACGACGGTAGCGGCCATGGCGCACCCCCTGTGGGGACCGTGCCATGGCTGACGCTGTGTCAGATGTCAGATGTCAGGTGTCAGGACTTCGGGGCGGACTCGCCCTCGGCGATGGACTTCCGGACCTCGTCCATGTCCAGTGCACGGGCCTGCTTGATCAGGTCCTCCAGAGCCGGCGCCGGCAGCGCTCCCGGCTGGGCGAAGACCGCGACCTTGTCGCGGATGATCATCAGGGTCGGGATCGACTGGATCTGGAACGCGGCGGCCAGTTCCTGCTGGGCCTCCGTGTCGACCTTGCCGAAGACGAGGTCGGTGTTCTCCTTCGCCGCGGCCTCGTAGACCGGGGCGAACATCCGGCACGGGCCGCACCAGGACGCCCAGAAGTCGATCAGCACGAAGTCGTTGGCGGAGACGACCTCGTCGAAGTTGTCCTTGGTCAGCTCAACAGTGGCCATGCTTCCCTTACCTGCTTCCGGGGCACCGTCGGTCGGAACCCACTGACCCTAACCGAAGGCATGAGGCCGCTATTCCGTACGACGCGCCCGCCCACCGCCCGCGGGGGATGCCGGGTGCGAGAGGGGTCCGGGCCCGCGCCGCGGCAGGCCAGGGTGGCCGCGCATGCCGTGCCGGTCACCGGGGCCCGACGGCCTCGCCCACCCCCTGGTGGCCGGGGCCGAGGCCGGGGCGGGAGGGGGCCGCGCGGCGTCCTCCTCGTTCCCGAGCCCGACCGGGCAAGGCCGGGCAGGGCCGGCGAGGGCCGGCGAGGGCCGGCGGAGGTCACGCGGACCCCGCGCCGCGGACGGCGCACCGTCGCGACAGGCCTCAGGGCACGACCGTCACCGGCCAGCGGCCCGCCTTGACCAGGCGCACCGCCACCGATCCGACGATCCGGTGCCCGGCCTTCTCCGAGGCGCCGACGACGACCGCGTCGGCCTTGAGGTCGTCCGCCGCCTTCGACAGCCCGCTGAAGGCGTCGCCCTGGAAGGTGTGGAATTCCCAGCGGACGGCGAAGGCTCCGCGCAGCCTCTGCACGGCCTTCTCTATCTCCGCCTTGAGCTCGTCGGCGATCTCGGCGGTGGCCTCCGCGACCGGCGCGCCGAACGCCGCGCCGGTGGCCAGGACCGGCTGCACGTACACGATCGCCAGCAGTGACCCCTGCCGCCGCGCGAGCCCGGCGGCGTACGCGGCCGCCCGCCACGACGACTCGCTCCCGTCCACCCCGGCCACGATCACTTTCGGGCCGTCGGTGCCCCGTTCGAAGGGCCCTTTGTCGCTCACGGTCCGAGCCTACTGGCGCGACTGCCGCGCGCGGCGCACAGGGCGCGGGGAGTCCTGGGTCGTGGCCAAATGTCCGTCCGTCAGGCGCTGCAACGCGGTGACGAACACCGTCCGCTCGGCGTCCGGAAGGGCTTCGAGGACCTCCCCGTGCACCCGGGCGGTGATCTGCTGCCCGCGGGCGACCAGCGCGCGGCCTGCGTCGGTGACCGTGATGATCCGGGCCCGGCGGTCGGTGGGGGAGGGGTGCCGTTCGGCGAGCCCGGCCCGCTCCAGCTCGTCGACGGTGACGACCATCGTGGTCTTGTCCTGCTGGGAGACCTCCGCGAGCTGAGCCTGCGTCATCATGCCCGACTGCGCGTGCAGGAGCACGCAGTAACCGCGCGGGCTGAGACCGATCTCGCCGAGGGCGTTGGCCAGGCGGTTGGTGAGCGCGTGGCTGGTGTGCTGCAGCAGGCCGGTGAGGTCTGGCACGGCGGATACGGCGGGCTCGGAGGCCGGGGAGGTCATGATCCCCAGTCTAGTCAACAGCTCCCCAACGGGATGGTTCGTAACGCGGATGATTCGGCCCTTTAATCGTTCGGCACGGAGGCGATCCGTCCCTACGATGAGCGGGCATGACGCACTCGCCCCGTCGGCATCACGACGTCCCGGACAAGCCTTCCCTCGAAGGGCTCGAAGCGACCTGGTCGCGGCGCTGGGACGAGACGGGCGTACACCGCTTCGACCGTTCGCGGCCCCGCGAGGAGATCTTCTCGATCGACACGCCGCCGCCCACCGCCAGCGGCACCCTGCACATCGGCCATGTCTTCTCGTACACCCACACCGACACCGTCGCGCGCTACCACCGCATGCGCGGGAAGTCCGTCTTCTACCCGATGGGCTGGGACGACAACGGACTGCCGACCGAGCGCCGGGTGCAGAACGTCTACGGCGTCACCTGCGACGCGTCCCTCCCCTACGACCCGGACTTCACCCCGCCGGAACACCCCGGCGCGCGCCAGGTCCCCGTCTCCCGGCGGAACTTCATCGAGCTGTGCGAACGGCTCACCGCCGAGGACGAGCGGGCCTTCGAGGACCTGTGGCGCAGGCTCGGCCTGTCCGTCGACTGGACGCTGACCTACCGCACCGTCGGCGACCGTTCGCGCGCCGCCTCCCAGCGCGCCTTCCTGCGCAACCTCGCGCGCGGCGAGGCGTACACCGCGGAGGCGCCCACGCTGTGGGACACCACCTTCCGCACCGCCGTCGCCCAGGCGGAGTTGGAGGACCGCGAACGACCCGGCGCCTACCACAGGCTGGCCTTCCACCGCCCGGACGGCGAGCGGGTCGTCGTCGCCACCACCCGGCCCGAACTGCTGCCGGCCTGCGTCGCTCTGGTCGCCCACCCCGACGACCCGCGCTACCAGGCGCTGTTCGGCACGACGGTCCGCACCCCGGTCCTCGGCGTCGAGGTCCCCGTCCACGCCCACCGGCTGGCGGACCCGGACAAGGGCACCGGCATCGCCATGGTCTGCACCTTCGGTGACACCACGGACGTCACCTGGTGGCGCGAACTGCGGCTGCCCACCCGACCGGTGCTCGGCAGAGGCGGACGCTTCCTGCCCGACCCCCCGTCCGGACTGGACTCGGAGCAGGCCCGCACGGCGTACGCGCACCTGGCGGGCGCCACCGCCTTCACCGCGCGGGAACGCCTGCTGGGGCTGCTGCGCGCGAGCGGCGACCTCGAAGGCGAGCCCGAACCGGTCCTCCACGCCGTCAAGTTCTACGAGAAGGGCGACCGCCCGCTGGAGATCGTCACGACCCGGCAGTGGTACCTGCGCAACGGCGGCCGCGACGAGGCCCTGCGCGCCCGGCTCCTGGAGCGCGGCCGTGAGCTGCGCTGGCACCCGGAGCACATGCGCGTCCGGTACGAGAGCTGGGTCGGGGGACTCAACGGCGACTGGCTGATCAGCCGTCAGCGCTGGTTCGGTGTCCCGGTCCCCGTCTGGTATCCGCTGGACGCGGCGGGTGAGCCCGTCCACGACCGGCCCCTCGTCCCCGACGAGTCGGCGCTGCCCGTCGACCCCGGCAGCGACGTGCCCCCCGGCTACCGCGAGGAGCAGCGCGGCAGGCCGGGCGGTTTCACCGGTGACCCGGACGTCATGGACACCTGGGCGACCTCCTCGCTCACCCCGCAGATCGCGGGAGGCTGGGGTACGGACGACGAGCTGTTCGCCAAGGTCTTCCCGATGGACCTGCGCCCGCAGGCCCACGAGATCATCCGCACCTGGCTGTTCTCCACCGTGCTGCGCGCCGACACCGAGCACGGCACGCTGCCCTGGCGGCACGCCGCGATCTCCGGATGGATCCTGGACCCGGACCGCAAGAAGATGTCCAAGTCCCGGGGCAAGGCGATCACTCCGGGCGATCTGCTGGAGCAGCACGGCTCCGACGCCGTCCGCTATTGGGCGGCGAGTGCCCGGCCCGGCACGGACACCGCCTTCGACACCGGGCAGATGAGGATCGGCCGCCGGCTCGCCATCAAGATCCTCAACGCCAGCCGCTTCGTGCTCACGTCCGGCGCCGGCGCCGGCACCGCCACCGGGGGCGCGGCCGACCGGGCCGGTGGGGCCGAGGCGGTGACCACGCCGCTGGACCGGGCCCTGCTGGCCACGCTCGCGGACACCGTCCGCGCGGTGACGGACGCCATGGAGGAGTTCGACCACGCCCGCGCGCTGGAGCGCGCCGAGACCTTCTTCTGGCAGTTCTGCGACGACTACGTCGAACTCGTCAAGTCCCGCGCCTACGCAGGCGACGCCTCCGCCCTCGCCACGCTCTCCCTCGCCCTCTCCGTCCAACTGCGGCTCTTCGCGCCCTTCCTGCCCTTCGTCGCCGAGGAGGTCTGGTCCTGGTGGCAGGAGGGCTCCGTCCACCGGGCCCCCTGGCCCGACGCCGATGCCTTCGGCGCGGCTGCCGCCGACGGCGACCCGCTCGTCCTGGACACCGCGCGTGCGGCCGTCACCGCCGTTCGCAGGGCCAAGTCCGAGGCCCGGCTGTCCATGCGCACCGATGTCGCGGGGCTCGTCGTGACCGGCCCGGCGGCCGCCCTCGCCCGCTTCGCGCTCGTCGCCGACGAGGTCCGCGCGGCCGGCCGCGCCGGGTCGGTGGAACTCGCCCCGCCGTCCGGGGACGCGCTCGGGGTGGAAGTGCGCTTCTAGACGCCGCCGTGCTCTGTCCGTCCCCCCGTCCCGCCCTGCCCGCTACGGCACCGGGCGGGGCGGCCGCGGGCCCACGTAGTGGCCGCTGGGGCGCATGCGCAGGGGGCGTTCCCCGTACTCCTCCAGGGCATGGGCGATCCAGCCCGCCGTGCGGGCGACGGAGAACACCGTCTCGCCCGCCGCGGGAGGCATGCCGCAGGAGACCGAGAGCACGGCCAGCGCGAGATCGACGTTGGCGTGCAGCGGGGTGTCGCGGGACGCGGTCGTGACGACCTCGCGGGCGGCAGCGAGGGCCGGGCCGGCCTGGGGCACGTCCTGGAGCAGGCGGAAGAGCATGACCGCGCGCGGGTCCTCGCGGGGGTAGAGGCGGTGCCCCAGCCCCGGCACGTCCCGTCCGGCACGCAGGTGGTCGGCGACGACGGCGGCCGCGCTGCCCCGTTCCAGCACCTCCGCGAGCATGCGGTGGGCCAGTCCGCTCGCGGCGCCGTGCAGTGGGCCGTCGAGCGCGCCGAGGCCCGCCGAGACCACCGCGTACGGGTGTGCGCGGGCGGAGGCGGCGACGCGCGCGGCCAGCGTGGAGGCGGCCAGATCGTGGTCGATCAGCAGGACGAGGGCCGCGTCGAGCACCCGCAGTGACGCCTCGTCGGCCGGCCGCGCGGTCAGCCGCGACCACAGCCGCCACGCCGCCCGCCCCTCGCCGCGATGCTCCTGCCCGGCCGCGGGCAGCGCGTCGAGCAGCACGGGGATCAGCGTGCGCCCGACCCCCACCACCGCCTCGGGGGCGAGGTCGAAGCGCAGCGGGTCGGCGGCCGCCATGGCGATCACTGCCACCCGCAGCCGGTCCGTCGCGCCGCTGTGGCCGGGCAGCGCGGCCACCGCACGGCGGGCGGCGCTGAGGGCCTCCGGCGGCGAGGCGAAGCGTGTGCCGGGGGACATCACCCCGGTCCACAGCCAGTCCGCGGCCTCCTCGAAGCGGCGCCGTTCGGCGAGCGCGGTGGCGTCGACCCCGCGGTAGTAGTAGCGGTCGCCGTCGATGAGCGTGATGCCGGTCCGTACGGCGCCCACGCCGCTCCCGGCCCCGTCCTCGGAGGGGTGTTGCGCGGGGCGCCGTGTGCGGCGGACCAGTGCGTCGACCTCCCGGGCGTCGAAGGTGCTGCCCCGCCCGTCCGGCGCGCGGCGGCTGCCGAGCAGGCCGCGGCTGACGTAGGCGTACACCGTCTCGGGTTTCACGCCGAGCCGTTCGGCGGCCTGCCGGGTGGTGAGCCGTTCGTCGGTCGTCATGACTCCATCCCATCACACATTGATTCAATCAATATTGACGTGCATTGAATCAATGATGGATGGTCGAGTCACGTTCGAAGGAGGACACCACCGTGACCGTCATGCCCGTCACCCCCGACGTGCCCCGCGTACCCCGCGGACTCAAGGGCGTCGTCGTCACCGAGACCGCGCTCGGGGACGTCCGCGGCGCCGAGGGCTTCTACCACTACCGCCAGTACTCGGCCGTGGAACTCGCCCGGAGCCGGACCTTCGAGGACGTCTGGCACCTGATGCTGCTGGGTACGCTCCCCGACGCCGCCGGGCGGGCCGCCTTCGCCGCCCGCGTCGCGCCGCTGCGCCGGCTGCCGCGCGACATCCGGGACGCGCTGCCCGCCATCGCCCGCTCCGGCGCGCTCAGCGGACCGCTCGCCGGGCTGCGCACCGCGCTCTCGCTGCTGGGCGCGGCCGCGGGCTTCCGCCCGCTGTACGACATCGACGCCGAACGGCGGCTGGCCGACGCGCTGGCCGCGAGCGCGGCCGTGCCGACCCTGCTCACCGCCCTGTACCGGCTCGGGCAGGGACGGGAGCCAGTCGAGCCCCGTGACGACCTGCCCTTCGCGGCCAACTACCTGTACATGCTCACCGGAGAGGAACCCGACCCGGTGCGCGCGCGGGCGATCGAGCGGTACCTGATCTCCACGGTCGACCACGGCTTCAACGCGTCCACCTTCACCGGCCGCGTCATCGCCTCCACCGGCGCCGACCTCGCCGCGTGTCTCGTCGGCGCCGTGGGGGCGCTGTCCGGTCCGCTGCACGGCGGTGCGCCGAGCCGCGCGCTGGACACGCTCGACGCGATCGGCACCCCCGACCGCATCGACCCCTGGATTCGCGAACGCGTCCTGGCCGGCGACCGCATCATGGGCTTCGGCCACCCCGTCTACCGCACCGAGGACCCCCGCTCCCGGATGCTCCAGGAGATCGCCCGCGACTTCGGCGGCCCCCTGGTCGACTTCGCGCTCCAGGTCGAGGCCCGTGTCGAGGCGATCCTCGCCGAGCTCAAGCCGGGCCGCGAGCTGCACACCAATGTCGAGTTCTACGCGGGCGTGGTCATGGAACTGTGCGGGCTGCCTCGGGAGATGTTCACCCCGACCTTCGCCTGCGCCCGTGTCGTCGGCTGGTCGGCGAACATCCTGGAACAGGCGGAGGACAGCAAGATCATCCGACCGGCGGCGCGCTACGTCGGCCCGGTGCCGCCGCAGCCCGTGCCCGCGGTGTAGCGCCCGCGGCGGCGCGGGGGCCCGCACGCCCCGGGCACCCCGGGTACACCGCCGCCCGGGTCGTGCGCGCGGGTCGTTCCCCGCGCCGCGCGCCGGGCGGGCTTACGGTGCGGCACATGGCTCTGAGCATCCGCAACCAGATCGCCGGGAAGGCCGAGTCGGTGGTGACCGGCGAGGTCATGGCCGTGGTCACCGTGCATCTCGACGGCGGCGGCCCCGCCTTCACCGCCGCCGTGACCGCCGAGGCCGTCCGTGAACTCGGCATCATCCCCGGCGGCGGGGTGACCGTCCTGATCAAGGCGACCGAGATCTCGCTGGCCACGCCGCCGCTCCCCGGCGGCCTGACCATCCGCAACCGCGTCCCGGGCACGGTGACCGCGGTGACCCGGGGACAGGCGATGGCGACGGTGCGGATGGCGTTCGCGGGCGGCCGTGAACTCACCGCGGTGATCACCCGCGAGGCCCTCGAAGAACTCCGCCTGGCCGAGGGCTCCGAGGTCGTCGCCTTGGTGAAGTCGACCGACGTCGCCCTGTCGACCTAGTGCCGCATCGGGCAACGTTCGCCGAAGCGGGCGCAGGCCGCACGGCCGGGCGGTCTGCGCCCGCGCGGAACGACCACCCTCAGTACGCGGTGGCCACAGACCCGCCGCGGAGCGGGCCCCCCGCTTTCCGGGCCACTCGTTTTCCGGAACCGCCTCAGCCTGTCGCGCGCCCGCCGGGGAGCGGCCTAGCTCGCGCCCCGGCCCCGGCCGGCCGGCCTCCGGTCGACCGGCGTGATCGGCATCACCGTCTCCTCCAGGGTGCGGCGCGGACCGGACCAGGGCGCCGGGACCGCGTCCAAGAGGTACGCGAAGCGGTAGGCGAGATCCTCGTAGTTGACCCGCCATCCCCGGAAGTGCGGCCAGGCCTCCTCGGGGGTGCGCTCCAGCGGGTAGCCGTTCGCGGCGGCGTGCGCGACGGCCGCCGCGAAGTCCTCGTACGTCAGCCGGATCGACGTCTCGGGGGAGGGGTCCTGCTCGTACGGGATCCGCCAGATGTCGGCGATGTCGCGCAGGCACACGAAGCCCGCCCGCAGGGCGAGCCGTGCCTCGGCCTGGGGGCGGCCGGGGTTGAGGGCGAGCTGCAAGGCGGCGGCGTCCATCACCGCGAGGAGCGCGACCAGCCAGTTGCGGTTCGGCTGCGGCGAGCGGAAGCGGCTCAGCACTATGTAACTGGTGTGGCTCTCGCTGACCTCGGCCGCCCAGCGCTCCCAGTTGCGGAACATGTCCGCCAGGCTGTCGGTGACGCCGATCTGGGCGTAGCGCGCCAGGATCTCCGGCCCCCAGGGCGGGCTGCCGGCCCGGGCCTGCAGCAGGGTCACCTCGGCCTCGCGCCGGGAGTAGGCGGCGTACAGCGTCGGCAGGTAACCGATCTGCAGACCGATGGTGATGGGCCCGGTCGCCGCGGCGCAGAAGTCGATGACCGTCAGGTCCACGTGGTGACTGCTGGCGAAGCCCAGGGTGAACAGCGAGGACCCGGCCTCCCGCAGCGCGTCCAGGGCGTCGAGGTCGCTGGTGGAGGCCTGCAGCAGGGCGTATCCGGCCCAGAACGCGATCAGCCAGCTGACCAGGTTGAACAGGATGGACACCGCCGCCACCGGGGCGAGCACCCGGTCCTTGGCCTCGGGGGTGCGGCAGCGGTCGGCGACGAACTGGAACGGGAAGTGCACCACTGCGTGCACCGTCCGGGTGAAGCCGGATCTGGTCGGCCGGGGAATGACCAGGGTGCGCAGGACGGAGGAGAACGTCCCCCCGACGATCAGCGCACCGAGCAGGCCGTACAGGACACGCACTGGTCTTCCTTCCGGGGACGGGTCACAGCACCCGCCGGCGGACGAGGGCCGCGAGCACCAGCACGCCGGGCAGCAACGGCAACCATACGGTGACGATCCGGTACGCGAGCACCGCGGAGGTCGCCGCCACTCCGGTCGCCCCGGCGGTGACCAGCGCGAGGGCCAGCGCCACGTCCAGCGAACCGAGCCCGCCGGGCGTCGGCAGCAGCGAAGCGGCCGCGCTCCCGGCGAGGTACGCCAGGGCGACGTGCCCGGCCGGCACCGGCGCGTGCAGGGCACGGACGACCGCCATGAGCACCGCCGCGTGCATCACGGGGAAGGCCAGCGAACCGGTCCACAGTGCTGCCGCGCGCGAGGAACTGCCGTGCACGGCGCGGACGTCGGAGACCACCGTGCCGAGGAAGGAGGAGACCGTTCGGCGGACCTGGCGGACCGACAGCAGCGCCACGAGTACCGCGAACAGCGCGGCGCCGGCCGCCACGGCGAGCGCGGGGTGGGCCCGCAGGGGGACCACCTTGTGCAGGTCGAGCGCGTGCGGGAACACCGCCAGCAGGGCCGCGAGCAACGCCACCCGCACCACACAGGCCGCCAGCGCCCGTACCGCGAGCGCCGCCGCCGAACGGCTGGGGGACAGGCCGCAGCGGAGCAGGAACCGGAGGTTGACGGCGTTGCCGCCGAAGCCGGCCGGAAGGATGTGGTTGGCCGCCGAGGCCGCGAACTGCGTGGCCAGCAGCCGTCCCGCCGGGAGCTGTTCGAGGACCGCGCCCTGCTGGGCTGCGGCCGAGCAGACCCAGGCCAGGAGGGTCGCCGCACCCGCGGCGAGCAGCCACTCGCGGTCCGCGGAACCCAGCCGGTCGGTGCCCGCGTCGAAGGTCGGCCACTGGCGCAGCACGACGACGGCGACCAGCAGCAGTGGCACCACGGCGAGGATCTGACGCACTGGGATGCGCCGCACCATGCTCATCGCCCTTCCGGTTGGCGCGGTCTCCCGCGTCGCCGTGAGGCGCCCCCTCGCCCTGCACCGGCCGTACCTGTGCCCGACCATACGTGTCCGGGACCCGCACCGCTCATCCGCCGGGCCGACGACTGCCGCAGCGGCGGCGCGCCCGCGGCAACGTCCCCGCGGCAACGTCCCCGCGCTACCTTGCGCGCTCGTCCACGACGCGGCGTATCTTCCCGACCGAACGCTCCAGGGTCCCGGGATCGATGATCTCCACGGCCACCGTGACACCGACGGCCTCCTTCACTCCGCGCCCGATGGCCTCGGCCGCCGTCGCGCGCGCCTGCGGGTCGGCATCGGGCCGGGCCTCGGCGCGGACGGTGAGTTCGTCGAGCCGTCCGGTGCGGGTCAGGCGCAGCTGGAAGTGCGGTGCGACGCCCGCGGTGCGCAGCACGATCTCCTCGACCTGGGTGGGGAAGAGGTTGACGCCGCGAAGGATGATCATGTCGTCGCAGCGGCCGGTGATCTTCTCCATGCGCCGGAAGGCGGGCCGGGCGGTGCCCGGCAGCAGCCGGGTGAGGTCCCGGGTGCGGTAGCGGATGACCGGCATGGCCTCCTTGGTGAGCGAGGTGAAGACCAGTTCGCCGCTGTCGCCGGCGGGCATGACCTCGTCGGTGACCGGGTCCACGATCTCGGGGAGGAAGTGGTCCTCCCAGATGTGCAGGCCGTCCTTGGACTCCACGCACTCCTGCGCCACGCCGGGGCCGATCACTTCCGACAGCCCGTAGATGTCGACCGCGTCGATGCCGGCCCGCTCCTCGATCTCCTCGCGCATCGCCTCCGTCCACGGCTCGGCGCCGAAGACGCCGACACGCAGCGAGGTGGAGCGCGGGTCGACGCCCTGGTGCTCGAACTCGTCCAGCAGGGTGAGCATGTAGGACGGCGTCACCATGATGATCTCGGGGCGGAGGTCCTGGATGAGCCGCACCTGCCGCGCGGACATGCCGCCGGAGGCCGGGACGACCGTGCAGCCGAGGCGCTCCGCGCCGTAGTGCGCCCCCAGGCCGCCGGTGAACAGGCCGTACCCGTAGGCGATGTGCACCTTGTCGCCCGGCCGGGCGCCGGCGGCCCGCAGGGACCGGGCCACCACGTCGGACCAGGTCTCCACATCCCGCTCGGTGTAGCCGACGACGGTCGGCAGGCCGGTGGTGCCGCTGGACGCGTGGATCCGGCGAATGCGCGACTCCGGGACGGCGAACATGCCGTACGGGTACTGGTCCCGCAGGTCGGCCTTGGTGGTGAAGGGGAAACGGGCCAGGTCCGCCAGGGTGCGGCAGTCCTCCGGGCGGACGCCCGCCTTGTCGAAGGACGACCGGTAGAACGCCACGTTGTCGTACGCGTGCCGCAGCGTGCCCTGCAGGCGCCGCAGCTGCACGGCCTCCAGCTCCTGCCGGGACATCCGTTCGGCAGCGTCCAGAAACCCTTCGCCCGTGGCGCCCATGGCCCCCACCCTTCCCCAACCGATCGTTCGGTAGCCCTTGGCGGGACCAGTAATCCATCATCCGACCTGCACGTCAAGACACCCGCCGGACGCCTGTGGACAACCGGGTCGACAGGCCGTGGGGCTTCTGCTCCGGCGGGCCGCCACGGTCCCCGCCGCGCACCGGCCGCCGTCACATACCGACTGGTCGGTGTTCCGGGTTTTCGGGGATATCGTGATCCCGGACGACACGACGGACGTACCCAAGCGGAGGGAGTCGCGGTGCGCGCGATCCAGATCACCGAGTTCGGCGGGCCGGAGGTGCTGCGGCAGGTGGAGCTGCCCGACCCCGTGCCGGGGCCCGGGCAGCTCCTGGTCGAGGTCACCTCGGCGGGCGTCAACTACGCCGACACCCACATGGTCGAGAACTCCTACCTCTCCAAGGCCACCCTGCCGCTGGTCCCCGGGGCCGAGGTCGCGGGCCGCACTCCGGACGGCCGTCGTGTGGTCGCCCTGACCGACAACGGCGGCTACGCCGAGAAGGCCGTCGTCGAGGAGTACCTCGCCCACGACATCCCCGAGGGCGTCAGCGACGGGCAGGCGCTCGCCCTGGTCGTCCAGGGGCTCACCGCGTGGCACCTGCTCCGCACCTCCGCCCGGATGGCCGAGGGCGAGTCCGTCGTCGTGCACGCCGCCGCGGGCGGCACCGGCTCGCTCGCCGTCCAGCTCGCCAAGGCGTTCGGCGCGGGACGGGTCATCGCCACCGCCTCCTCGAAGGAGAAGCGAGACCTGGCCCTGGAACTGGGCGCTGACGTCGCGCTGGACGGAGCCCCGGAGGGCCTGAAGGAGCGCCTGACCGAGGCCAACGGCGGCAAGAAGGTCGACATCGTCCTGGAGATGACCGGCGGCCCGGTCTTCGACGCCTCCCTCGCCGCGCTGGCGCCCTTCGGCCGCCTGGTCGCCTACGGCCTCGCCTCCCGGGTCCCGCCCACGCCCGTGCAGGCCGCCCAGCTCATGGGCCGGTCGCGCGCCGTCGTCGGTTTCTGGCTGATGCACTGCCTGGGCCGCCCCGGCATGTACCGCGAGCCCATGGCCGAGCTGCTGGCGATGACCGCCGAGGGCCGGCTGCGGCCGCAGGCGGGCGGCGTCTACCCGCTCTCCGAGGTGGCCCGGGCGCACGAGGACCTCCGGGCCCGGCGCACTTACGGCAAGCTGACGCTGGACGCGGCACGCTGATCCCGTACTCCGGCCGCGCCGTCGCGACCCGCCCATCGGCGCCTCCGCGGAGGCACAATCGAAGCGGAGCACGACGCCGCGGCCGGCGGCCCGAGGACACGGGAGGGGCCATGGACAGGACCCGATTCGCCCCCGACAAGGGGCTGACCACGCGCATGGTGGTCACCATGTTCATGATCGGGCTGCTGTACGTCGTGTTCGTCGGCGCGCTCCTGGCCCTGCTGCGCGGCGCCTGGCCGCTGATCCTGATCGTGGCCGGGGGTCTGTTCATCGCCCAGTTCTGGTTCAGCGACCGGATCGCCGCCTTCAGCATGGGCGCCCGCGAGGTGACCCCCGAGCAGGCACCCGAGCTGCACGGCGTCGTGGACCGGATCTGCGCCCTGGCGGACATGCCCAAGCCGCGGGTCGCCATCGCCGACAGCGACGTGCCCAACGCCTTCGCCACCGGCCGGAACGAGAAGGCCGCTCTGGTGTGCGCCACGACCGGACTGCTGCGCAGACTGGAGCCCGACGAGCTGGAGGGCGTCATCGCCCACGAGCTCTCCCACGTCGCCCATCGCGACGTCGCGGTGATGACCATCGCGTCGTTCCTGGGCGTGCTCGCCGGCATGATCACCCGGATCGGGCTGTGGGGCGGCCTCGGCCGCAGCAGCCGCGACCCCGGCACGACCATCATCGTCATCCTGATACCGCTGGTCAGCGCCATAGTGTACGCGGTGAGCTTCCTGCTCACCCGGATGCTGTCGCGCTACCGCGAGCTGTCCGCCGACCGCTCCGCCGCGATGCTCACCGGACGCCCCTCCTCGCTCGCGTCCGCCCTCACCAAGGTCACCGGCCAGATGGCGCGCATCCCGACGGAGGATCTGCGCAAGGCGGAGCCGTTCAACGCCTTCTACTTCGCGCCCGCCCTCGCCGGCGGTCAGAGCCTGGCGCAGCTGCTGTCGACGCACCCCACCCTGGAACAGCGGCTGGCGCAGCTCGGCCGGATCTCCGCCGAACTGGGGCGGCGCTGATGGGGCTGTTCGACGCGCTCCTCGGCCGCAGCAAGCCCGTCAAGCCCGACCTGGACCAGCTCTTCGGGCTGCCGTCGGCCGCCGTGACCCTGGAGGCCGGTGCCGGATTCCGGCCGACCGGGGTCGGCTCCGTGTGCTTCGCCGCCGTGGAGGGCGGCGCCTTCGCGGAGGTCCAGCAGGACGTCCGCGCCCTGCTCGACCTCGACACCGGGCAGGGCGGCGTCCCCGTCGAGTCCACGCGGGACGCGTACGGCTACACCTGGCTCGTGGCACGCCACCCCGCGGACGACATGCCGACGCTGGTGGGCGACCTGCACGCGGTCAACTCGGCCCTGGAGAGCCATGGCTTCGGTCCGCAACTCCTCTGCTCGCTGGCCGGCTTCCGCGACGACTCCGGCCGCTCGCTGGCACTGGTCTACCTCTACAAACGAGGCACCTTCTACCCGCTGAGCGTCCGCCCCGGCGAGCAGAAACGCGACAACGCCCTGGAGTTGCAGGTGGCCGGGCTGCTCAAGAACGACCTGCGCGTGGAGGAGGACCTCAGCCGCTGGTTCCCCCTGTGGGGCGCGCCCGGCATGGGGGACTGACGGCCCGGCCGTCCCTCGCGGCCGCACGCCTGCGACACTGGGGTGGCCGCGTTCCTTCGCCCGCGAGGTGATTGCTTGACCACGGTGGCACTGCGTTCCCACGCACTGTTGCCTCGTCAGTACGACGACCGGAAAGTCCTGGTCACCACGGTGGATGCCTGGGGGAGAGCCCTTTGGCTGCTGTGCCCCACCGCGGACCTGGAACCGAACCCCTACGGACGGCCTCGCCCCCGGCCCCGGGGGTACCCGTACGAGGCCGTGCTCGTCATCAGCGAGGGAAAGGACGTGCGGGAGCGCGTCCTGCGCGACGTGACCCTGTTGCCCTCGGAAGTGGACGCCCTGCCCAATGGGCGGTTCGTCCTGCAAGGCCTCGATCCCCAGGGGGAGCGCAACGCCCGCATATACGGCCGTGACGGCCGTATGCGCCACAGCTTCGCCATGGGTGCCGTGGTGGAGTTCATGATGGCCGACCGCCGGAACAACCTCTGGAGCGCCTACGGCGACGAGGGGGTGTACAGCGATCCGATCAGTGCCGCGGGTCTCGTCCGCTGGGACAGTGGCGGCAATCGGCAGTGGGCCTATACGGCGCCACGGGGCGTCGAGTACATCGACAGCGTCTACGCCCTCAACGTCACCGACACGGTCGCCTGGGCGACCTACTACCCGACTTTCCCGTTGCTCGAGGTGCGGGCCAATGGGCGCTTCCACCTGCGGAAGAACCCGGTGGGCCATTTCTGGGGCATGGCCGTACGGGGCGACCGGATCTTGACCCTCGGCGGAGGCCCACGCGAACGTACGGACACGTTGCACCACCTCCTACTCACCGAGCGGCAGGCCGTTGTGGTGGGCGAGGCCCGGCTCACCATGCCCAACGGGGCGCCGTTCCGTCGGTACGCACGTCCCGTCGGCCGGGGAGAGCGCCTGTATCTGCGGGGCAGGTCCGCCCGGCAGTGGTACGTGGTGGAGGTGTGAACCGGGTCAGCGGCGGGTCGTGAACACGCCGATGCCGTTGGCGACCGCGCGTTCGACCCCGCCGGTGGGGTGGTTGCGCACGGTGACGCGGGGCGCGCCGGGGGAGCGGGTGACCAGGGTGGACGAGCCGCCGCCGTCGAGGTTGACGGCCGCGTCGGTGCCCAGCGCGTACATCAGGCCCGCCAGTTCACGGACCGTCAGTCCCGCGCCGCTCTCGGCGTTGCCGTCCAGGGCCATCAGGTACAGCGTCCGCCCGTCGTTGCCGAAGCCCGCGGCCGTGCGGGTCGCCGCCGTGCCGTTCTCCAGTCCCGCGAGCGGGGTGCGGTCGCGCAGGATGGGGTAGCCCCCCACGGCGAAGCGGAGGTCGCCCTGGCGGGAGACGGGCAGCAGCCGGCTCCGCACGACCACGGGCCGGCCCGGCACGAGCCCGCGCAGGGCGCGCGCCCCGTCCTCGCGACCGAGCAGGACGACCGTGCCCGGGGGGATCGCGCCGCGGCCCGGGGTGGTGGCCGTCCTCGTGACCCGGCCGTTCCTGACGGTGACTTCGTAGGTGTTCCTGCCGCACGGGTCGGCCCGGCGGACGTCGCTGCCGCAGACCGCCCGCCGCCGTGAGGCGGTGCCCCAGTCGGCGGTGTACGCGCCCACGCCGTTCTGCGGCAGCGCGTACTGGTTGAAGCCGCGCAGCGGGAGCGTGCTCCGGCCGGAGCGCACCGTGCCGACCAGGCGGAGCCGGTCGAGGCGGGCCTTGCGGTCGAAGCCGATACCGAGGACGTTCTCGGTCGTGGTGCCCGGTGGCAGCGAGGGGCCGAACCGCTGGCTCGACGGCACCGCGGACTTGAGCTGCCGGCCGTGGGCGACCGCGGGGCCCACGGGGGCACCCGTCGCCGGGACGCCCGGGTGCTGGGTCTCGCTCATGTGGAAGAAGTCCGCGTTGATCCCGGCCACGGCGTGCGCGGCGTCGGCCAGCCGGGACACCGTGCCGCGCCCCGCGACGGTACCCGGGTACAGCAGGTCCACGGACACGTCCCTCCGGCGCAGATCCACCGTCAGCAGGTGCCCGTGAGCGGTGCCGTGGGATCCCGCGTAGTCGAACCTGCGGTAGTCCACGCCCGGTGCCAGTGTCGTACGGGGCGCGTAGCGCACGCCCTTGCCGGTCGCCGCGACCGCGCCGCCGGCGCCCGCGAGGAGCGTGCCCAGCGCCAGGACCACGGTGATCGCCGGGCGTACCCGGCCCCAACGTCGGTTCATCGTCACCCCAGCTGGACGCCGTTCATCTGATGTCTGATGGAAGGTCAATCGTTTCCCGCGAGCGGCACGGTGGAGGTGCACCACGCCGCGCGAGCGCGAGATCGCGGCTGCGCACGGGGAGGACGGGTGACGAACCGCCCCGTCACCGCCCCCCGCGCGCGACGGCCGGCGGGTCAGCCGGGGAAGGCGTACACCGTGGTCGCGTGGGCCGCGGGCTCATCGGCGCCCACCGGGGTCATCTCGACGTCGATGAAGCCCAGTCGCCGGCCCAGCTTGGTGACGCGGGCGGTGACGAGGACGTCGGCGCCGATCACGGCGCGCTGGAAGGTCGTCGACTGCTGGACCGTCGTCATGGGACCGAAGCCGCCGCGCGCGGCGGACACGGCGATCACGGTCGCGGTGTCGGCGGCGGCCATCAGCGCCTGGCCGGACAGGCCGCCGCCCTCGCGGGCCAGCCGGTCCGACCACGGCAGCCGCAGGATCGCGTGGCGTTCACCGGTCTCCTCTACCGTCAGACCCAGATCCCGAACCCAGGGGGCGAAGTTGTCGGCCAGTACCTTGTCCGCCTCTGCGGTGGTGATCGTCACGCGCGACATTCTCCCGTTCACAACACGTCACCACCAGGGCGCGTACGGTCGCTTTCCGCGCCCTGCGTGCCCGCCCGTGCGCATCGGGACGGAGGTTTGGCCTCCCCGGTACATGCCGTTGCGCGTATATAGCCAACGAAGTATGTTCGAAGGGTGCCCCTTCCCTTCGACGTGCTCGCGGAACCGACCCGGCGGCGGATCCTGGACCTTCTGCTGGAGCGTCCCCGGCTGGTCGGCGAACTCACCGAGCGGCTGGGGCTGAGCCAGCCCGGCACCTCCAAGCACCTGAGAGTGCTGCGCGAGGCAGGCCTGGTGCGGGTGCGCGCCGAGGCCCAGCGCAGGTGGTACGAGCTGTGTCCCGAGCCGCTGCGCGAGGTCGACGCCTGGCTCACCCCCTACCGCAGCCTGTGGGGCGCCGGACTCGACGCGCTGGAGCGGCACTTGGACGCGATGCCCGACGAGACGGAGGAACCCCGATGACCGGTGAGGCCCCCGAGACCCCCGAGACCCTGACCACCGCGGCGGACGGCCGCACCGCCCTGCGGATGGTGCGCCGGCTCGCCCACCCGCCGGAGAAGGTCTGGCGTGCCCTGACCGAACCCGGACATCTCGCCCACTGGTTCCCCTCCGACGTGGAGATGGAGCTGCGGCCCGGCGGCAAGGTGCGTTTCGCCTTCCGGCACGGCGAGATGCCCGATCTCGACGGCGAGGTCACCGAGGTGGACCCGCCCCGCGTGCTCGCCTACACCTGGGGCGGCGATCTGCTGCGCTGGGAGGTGGAGCCCGCGGCCTCCGGGTCCGTGCTCACCCTCACCCACACCTTCGCCGACCGCCCCGGTGCCGCGAGCTTCGCCTCCGGCTGGGACACCTGCATCGCGGGCATCGACCCGGCCCTGGACGGCCGCCCCACGCCCCCGCCCGGCGACATCAACGCCAAGCACGAGCGCTTCGTGGCGGTGTTCGGGCTGGACCAGGGGACCGTTGAGGCCCTTGAGGCCGGTGTGCCCGCCGCGGACGGCGAGGAGGGCTGGCGGGTGCGCTTCGAACGGCAACTCACCCAGCCCGCCGCGACGGTCTGGCGCACCCTGCTCGGCAAGGTCGTCGCCCCCGAGGTCGGCGGCACCGTGCCCAGCGGCTTCGCGACCGGGGAATTCGGCCACGGCCCGGTGTCCGAGGTGCGGGCGCCGGTCCTGCTGGCCTACGCCTGGGACCAGGACGGCCGGTACGGGGGCACGGTGCGCTGGGAACTGACCGAGGGCACCGGCCACGGGGCCCGGCTGATCCTCACGCACACCGGCTCCGCGGAATTCGCCGGCCGGCGCTCCGCCGCCCTCGACGCCTGGCACGACCATGTCGAGGATCTCGCCAGGAGGCTGGCGGAGATGCCACGCTGACGCCATGGTGGCGACGACGCACGGCAACACGGTCGACGGAGTCCTGCGGCGCAGCGCGCGCCGCGTGCCGGAGCGGACGGCGGTGCGCTTCGCCGACCGGGCCTGGACGTACCGCGAACTGGACGACGCGGTCTCCGCGGCCGCGGCCGTGCTCCTGGCCGAGGGACTGCGGCCGGGCGACCGCGTCGCCGCCTACGGCCACAACTCGGACGCCTACCTGATCGGCTTCCTCGGCTGCGCGCGGGCCGGGCTGGTGCACGTACCCGTCAACCACCACCTGGCGGGCGAGGACCTGCGCTACCTCGTCGAGCAGTCCGGCAGCGCCCTCGTCCTCACCGACCCCGCGCTCGCCGGGCGGCTGCCGGCGGGCGTGCGCACCCTCGCGCTGCGCGACACGGAGCAGAGCCTGCTCGCCCGGCTCGCGACCGCCGCGCCGGCCGGCGACCTGATGCCGCCCGGCAGCGAGGAGCTGGCCCAACTGCTCTACACCTCGGGCACCACGGCCCTCCCCAAGGGCGCGATGATGACGCACCGCGCCCTGGTGCACGCATACGTCAGCGCCATCGTCGCGCTGGACCTGAAGGAGACCGACCGGCCGCTGCACTCGCTGCCGCTGTACCACTCGGCGCAGCTGCACGTCTTCCTGCTGCCCTATCTGGCGGTCGGCGCGGAGAACACCATCGTCGCGGCACCCGACCCCGTCACGGTCTTCGACGCGGTCGAGGCCGGCCGCGCCGACAGCCTCTTCGCGCCGCCGACGGTGTGGATCGCGCTCGCCAACCACCCGCAGTTCGCCACCCGCGACCTGCGGGCGCTGCGCAAGGCGTACTACGGAGCGTCGATCATGCCGGTCCCGGTGCTGGAGCGGCTGCGCGGACGGCTGCCGGACCTGGCCTTCTACAACTGCTTCGGGCAGAGCGAGATCGGGCCCCTCGCCACCGTGCTCGGACCGGACGAGCACGAGGGCCGGATGGACTCCTGCGGCCGGCCGGTGCTGTTCGTGGAGGCCAAGGTCGTCGACGACTCCGGCAAGGACGTCCCCGACGGCACCCCCGGCGAGGTCGTCTACCGCTCGCCGCAGTTGTGCGAGGGCTACTGGGACAAGCCCGAGGAGACCGCGGAGGCCTTCCGCGACGGCTGGTTCCACTCGGGGGACCTGGCGGTGCGGGACGCGCAGGGCTTCTTCACCGTCGTGGACCGGGTGAAGGACGTCATCAACTCCGGGGGCGTGCTGGTGGCGTCGCGGCAGGTGGAGGACGCCCTGTACGGCCACCCCGCGGTCGCCGAGGTCGCGGTCGTCGGTCTGCCCGACGAGCGGTGGATCGAGGCGATCACCGCCGTCGTCGTCGTGCGCGAGCAGGTGGTCGTCACCGAGCAGGAGCTGATCGCCTTCGCCCGGGAGCGGCTGGCCGGCTTCAAGACGCCCAAGCGCGTGGTGCTGGTGGACGGCCTGCCGCGCAACGCCAGCGGCAAGATCCTCAAGCGGGAGCTGCGGGACCGCTACGCGGCCGAACCGGCCGGCGAGGCGTAGAGCGCCGCCGGGGCCTCCGCGGCGGCGCGGGCGGGCTCCTCGCGGACCTCGGGCGGCGACGGCACCTGCGCCGTCGCCCTGGAGGCCGGCAGGGGGCGGGCAGGTCGCCGCCGGTCCGTCCGGTCCGCCGTCCGTCCGGCCTGTCCGGCCCGTTCGGCCCGCTCCGCGCCGTGGCCGGCGCCCCCGCGACGTACGCTCGACGTGCCGCCCGGCCGGGACACGAGCCCGGCCCGCGGCAGGCGGTCCGAGCCTGTGGAGGTGCCGGATGACGGAAGCGATCGAGGTCCGGGGGTTGCGGAAGGACTACGACGGGGTCCAGGCGGTCCGGGGCATCGACTTCGCGGTCGCCCGCGGCGAGACCTTCGGATTCCTCGGCCCCAACGGCGCCGGCAAGTCCACCACGATCGGGATGCTGTGCACCCTGGTCACCCCCACCGGCGGATCGGCCCGCGTCGCCGGGCACGACGTCGTGCGCGAGCGGGCGGAGGTGCGGCGCAGCATCGGGCTGGTCTTCCAGGACACCACCTTGGACGGTTACCTCAGCGCCGAGCAGAATCTCCGCTTCCACGCCGAGCTCTACGGCGTGCCGCGCTCCGCGCTCGGTCCGCGCATGGACCGGGTCCTGGACATGGTGAACCTGACCGAGCGCCGCCGGGGCAAGGTGATGACCTTCTCCGGCGGGATGAAACGGCGCCTGGAGATCGCACGGGGGCTGCTGCACTCGCCCCGCGTGCTCTTCCTGGACGAGCCGACCGTCGGGCTGGACCCGCAGACGCGCAGCTCCATATGGGACTACATAGGCGAGCTGAAACGCACCGAGGACGTCACGATCTTCATGACCACGCACTACATGGACGAGGCCGAGTACTGCGACCGGATCGCGATCATCGACCACGGCGCCGTCGTCGCCATCGACACCCCCGCCGCGCTGAAGGCCGCCGTGGGCGAGGACCGAGTCCGCTTCACCGCGGACGACGACCGCGTGGCGCTCACCGCGCTGCGCGACCGCTTCGGCCTGGAGGGCACCGTCAGCGAAGGGCAGCTGACCTTCAGCGTGCCCGCGGGCGAGGAGTTCGTGCCCAAGCTGTTCGACGGGCTCGGAGTGCCGATCCGTTCCGTGAGCGTGTCCCGGCCCAGCCTGGACGACGTCTTCATGGCGTACACCGGCAAGACCATCCGCGACGCGGAGGCCGGGGGCCGCGGCGCCGACCGGATGCGCGCCATGGCGGCGCGAGGGAGGCACCGGTGACGACCCCACCACCGGGCACCCCCGCACCCGTGCCCGCCCCGTCCACCGCCGTGGCGGCCGTCGCCGTCCCGCGCGGCGGGTTCGCCGCCGGGCTGCGCGCCGTGCGCGTGGTGTGGCACCGCGAGTTGCTGCGCTTCTCCAGCGACCGGCTGCGCGTCCTCACGGCGCTGATCCAGCCGCTGCTGTTCGTCTTCGTCCTCGGCACCGGCCTGGGCTCGCTCACCCGGGGCGTGCCGGGCGTGGACTTCAAGACCTTCGTCTACCCGGGCGCGCTCGCCATGTCCGTGCTGTTCACCGCGGTGTTCTCGGCGGGATCCATCGTCTGGGACCGGGAGTTCGGCTTCCTGCGCGAGATGCTGGTGGCCCCGGTCAGCCGGACCGCGCTGGTGATCGGCAAATGCCTCGGCGGCGCGACGACGGCCACCGCGCAGGGGGTGATCGTGCTGGCACTGGCGGGACTGGTGGGGGTCCCGTACGACCCGCTGCTGCTGCTCACGCTGCTCGGCGAGATGGCGCTGCTCGCCTTCACCCTGACCTGCTTCGGCGTGATGATGGCGGCCCGCATCACCACCTTCCAGGCCTTCATGGGCCTGACGCAGATGCTGCTGATGCCGCTGTTCTTCACCTCCGGCGCGTTGTTCCCGCTGTCGGGACTGCCGGGCTGGCTGGCCTTCGTCACCCGGGTCAATCCGCTGACGTACGCCGTGGACCCGATCCG
The DNA here is from genome assembly GCF_033793585.1 of Streptomyces sp. MI02-7b. Taxonomy (NCBI): domain Bacteria; kingdom Bacillati; phylum Actinomycetota; class Actinomycetes; order Kitasatosporales; family Streptomycetaceae; genus Streptomyces; species Streptomyces sp. MI02-7b. The sequence continues at coordinate 282,902 of NZ_JARAWX010000002.1, forward strand.
GCGCGCGGTCTTCGCCCACCTGGACATCGGTGCCCGGGCGCGCGCCGCGTACGCGCCCGGCGTGACCTGGGGGAGCCACCACGTGCCGGTCTGGCTGGAGGTGTCTATCGTGGCGGTCTGCGGGGTGGTCATGCTGGTCGTGGCGAGCTGGGAGTTCCGGCAGGCGGACTGAGGCCCGGGGACGCTCAGAGCCGGTCGCGGACGTCCTGGAGGAAGTCGCGGGTGGGCTCGGCGGGCAGGGCCTGGGCGCTCATGCGGTCCAGTGCCTCGCGGAACTGGGAGACGTCCTCGCGGTCGTCGAGGTAGACGGCGCCGATCAGGCTCTCCACGTACGCGATGTCCGGCAGTTCGGGCAGCGGGAAACGGAAGATGTGGAACGGCCCGTACATCGCCGGGTGCGGGCCCGAGGCGAACGGCATGACCTGGAGCCGGACCTGGGGCATGCCGCAGGCCTCGATCAGCCGGTCGACCTGGCCGCGCATCACCTCGGCGCCGCCGATGGGGCGGCGCAGCACGGTCTCGTCGATGACGACCCACAGCAGTGGCGGCCGGTCGCGGACCAGCAGCGCCTGCCGCTCCATCCGCAGCGCCACCCCGCGCTCGATGTCGTCCTGGGAGGCGTGCGGGCGCCCGGCCCGCAGCACCGCCTCCGCGTACTGCGGTGTCTGCAGGAGTCCGGGCACATAGTGCGGTTCGTAGGCGCGGATGAGCTCGGCCTCGCCCTCCAGGCTGACGAAGGCGCTGAACCACTCCGGCAGCACGTCCCGGAACCGGTGCCACCATCCGGGGCGGTTGGCCTCCCGCGCCAGATCCAGGAAGTTCTCGATCTCGGCCGGGTCGGTGACGCCGTAGGTCTGGAGCAGCTTCTCGACGTACGGGATGCGCAGACCGACTTCGGCCTTCTCGATGCGGCGGATCGTGGCGTGGGTGACGTCGAGGGCGCGGGCGGCGTCCTCGTAGGAGACGCCGGCCTTCTCCCGGAGGTCCTGGAGGCGCTTGCCGAGTACGACACGCAGCACGGTGGGTGCACTCGACGGTCGCGCTTCGCTCACGAGAAATCCTCCAACCCCACTGATCCACGGGAAGTTTGGCATGGTGTCAGTGCGTTGCAAAGCATGTCGGCACCGCTTTGCACATTGCAGATTGCACCTTGCCATGCATTCGGGCAGGCGCGCATAGTAGCGGAGTGGCATCCTCCCATGACGCGTTCCTCTTGGCCGCGCAAGGCGCCGCGGTCGCCGAGGCGCGACGGCGCGTCAGGGCGCGGCTGCGCGAGTGGGGGATCGCCGAGGAGATCTGTGACGATGTGAGCCTGGTGGTGTCCGAACTCTTCACCAACGCCGTGCGTCATTCCGGCGGGGAGAAGGTGGCCTGCGCCGTCCGGGTCGAACGCGGCGTCGTGCGCGTGGAGGTGGCGGACCAGGGCATCGGTCTGACGGTTCCTCAGGTGCGGGTCGCTGACGTCGGCGAGGAGTGCGGACGGGGCCTGCTGCTGGTCGGCGCGGTGTCCCGGGCCTGGGGTGTGGTGACCGGCCAGGACGGCATGGCACGTGTGGTCTGGGCCGAGTTGGGGGCCACGACGGATCTTCCATAGGATCCGCCAATGATCATACGCAAACGGCTGGCGGCGGGACTGTGCGGTCTCGCGGCCACGCTGGCCACCGTGCTCTTCCCCGCAGCGGCACCGGCCGCCGCGGACGACGGGCCGGAGACGCCACGCGAGGCCCCCAAGGTCGAGCTCGTCCTCGACGTGAGCGGTTCCATGCGCGCCAACGACATCGACGGCAGATCCCGCATGTCGGCCGCCAAGCAGGCCTTCAACGAGGTCATCGACGCGGTCCCGGAGGAGGTGCAGCTCGGCATCCGCACCCTCGGGGCCAACTACCCCGGCAAGGACAAGAAGGTCGGCTGCAGGGACACCGCCGCCCTCTACCCGGTCGGCTCCGTCGACCGTACGGAGGCCAAGACCGCGGTCGCCACCCTCGTGCCCACCGGCTGGACACCGATCGGCCCCGCCCTGCAGGCCGCGGGCAAGGACCTCGCGGGTGGCAACGCCACCCGCCGGATCGTCCTCATCACCGACGGCGAGGACACCTGCCAGCCCCTCGACCCCTGCGAGGTGGCGCGGCAACTCGCCGCCGACGGAACCCACCTGGTGGTCGACACCCTCGGCCTGGTCCCCACCACCAAGATCCGTGAACAGCTGAGCTGCATCGCCGAGGCCACCGGCGGCACCTACACCGCCGTCGACCACGCGGACCAGCTCACCGACCGCATCAAGCAGCTCGTCGACCGCGCCGCGGACAACAACGTCGTCGTCACCCCGACCGCCACCGAGGGCGCCGGTTCCTGCACGGACGCCCCGCTGCTCGGCGCCGGCATCTACACCGACCGCGAGGAGTTCGCGGAGCACCGCTGGTACCGGGTGAGCGTCACCGACGGCCAGGAACTGCGCACGTCCGTCAGCGTCGGCGCCGACCGGGCCGTCAACCGCGACTACGGCGTGCTCGTCCGGGCCGTCACCCCCGGCGGCCGCGAACTCGTCCGCGGCACCGACGCCGGCAGCGGGCGCACCGACGTCATCTCCGCGGGCCTGCGCTACGCGTGGCCCGAGCGCGACGACGCGGACGCCGCCACCGCGCGCACCGTCTGCCTGGAGGTCAGCAACTCCTTCTCCGCGCCCGACGCCGTCAAGCGCACTCCGGGGCTGCCCGTGGAGCTGAGCATCGACCTGGTGTCCTCGCCCGACCAGCCCTCCGACGTCGCCTCCTTCGGCCTCGGCCGCGGCTGGTGGCTGCTGGGCCTGCTCGTCGTGACCGGCCTGGTCGCCGGCATCCTGTGGGGCTGGATCTCGCGCTGGCGCGTCGCCGTCTGGAGGACCAACTGATGCGTAGCACGCGTACGATCCGCGCGGCCGCGGCCGGACTCCTGCTCGGCGGGGCGCTGCTGGCGACCGGAGCGGGAACGGCCGTCGCCGACGACGCCACTCCCAGCCCGAGCTCGTCCGAGTCGTCGGGGACGGCGGAGACCGCCGCCGCGCCGGGAACGGGCTTCCGTACCGCCGGGCACATCGGGCAGGGCGTGACCTCCACCCCCGCCGGCGCCTCGACCGGCGACTACCTGTACTGGGTCACCCCCGCCAAGGCCGGGCAGATCCTGACGGTCTCCGCGACCGTGCAGCTCCCCGAGTCCGCCACCCGGCACGGCGGCCAGACCTGGCAGCTCGACCTGTACGACGGGCTCCGCCGCCACCAGGCGTGCACCGCGGGCAAGCCGACCGTCACCGCGGCCGCGGACGCATCCTCGGTGGAGCTCAGCTGCCGGCTGCGCACCGTCCGCGCGTGGTCGGAGGCCTGGGCCAACGACCCGCTGCCGGGCGCCTACTACATCCGGCTGACCGTGGTCCGCCTCGCCGACCAGGACCTCGGCCTGCCGGTGGAGGTCCAGCTCGGCACCGCCTCCAAGGACGCGGGCGGCTCGCAGGCCGTGGACGGCGAACTGGCCGCCCCGCTCACCCCGGTGGCCAAGGCAGGCGCCACCCTCGACCCCAACGCACAGCCCTCACCGGCCGTGACCGGGGAGAGCGACGAGAGCGCGGAGGACGCCGACCCCAGCGCCTCACCCGTGGCGGCCGGCCTCACCGAGCCCGACGGCGGCTGGGGCGGCGGCTGGTGGTCCGACCGCTGGATCTGGACCGCCGGCGGCGGTGTGCTGGGCGCGCTCGCGGGCGTGGCCGGGTACAACCTCACCCGCGGCCGGGGGCGCCGCCCGGTCGCGTAGCCGGCGACCCGGCCGACCCCGACCTCGACCCCGCCCCCGACGACGTCGACGACGCGCCGGTCCGGGACCGCGTGCAGCGGGTCCCGGACCGGCGCGTTCTCCTGTGCCGGCCGCGGAGCAGCGGCCGGACGGGAGGACACCGCCGCGGCGAGCAGGAGCGCGGCCCCCGGACGCGGGCCCCGCACCGCGCGAGGACCACGGCACGGGGCGCGCGAGGCGGGTGCCGGCGCTGTGGGCGAGGAGCAGACGCACCGTCCCGGCGCGCCCTCAGCGGGCGGCGGCGCACCGTGGTGTGTCCTCGTCATCATGACCGCTCCCGGTGTCGGGCGGCGTCCCCCCGCGGCCGGTCGCAGTGCCGCGACGTCCGTCGCGCCCTGGACCGACGCGGGGCACAGGGCCGTCGTACCGTCCGCGTCGGGGAGTTCCGGCGAGGCCCCGCGCTTCAGGAGCCGGCGGGCGCTCCCGGCGTCATTCGGCATCGCGGCCGGGACGAGGGCAGGGCTCGGCCTCCTACCGCGTCCGCCGTCGGCGGACGCGGATCACGAGCCGCCGCCCGCACCGGGGGAGCCGATCGGGAAGCCGATCCCCAGGCGGGCCACCCGGCCCTTCTCGCCCGCGGCCCAGCAGCCCAGGTCCGCCGCGCAGTCGACGGTGTCGAAGGACCCGGCGTCGAACGTGCGCCATGTCCTGCCGCCGTCCAGGCTCAGATCACTGCCCGTCGGCCCGACCGCGATCGCGGCGCGCGAGGAGTACGGCAGCCACGTCACGCCCGACCGGTAGGCGGCGGGCGGCCGTTCCGACTCCGTCCACGACGCCCCGCCGTCGCCCGTCACCGCGGAGGCATCCGGGGACGCCTGGTCCGCGCGGTAGTCCCCGCCGACCGCCAGCCCGTGCCGCGCGTCGCGGAAGGCCAGGGCGAAGACGCCCTTGGCCGGATCGCCGGCCGGCAGCGTGGACGCGGCCACCGTCCAGGTCAGCCCCCGGTCGCGGGAGTGCAGGACGCGCGCCGCGGAGGCCCCGCCCGTCGCCAGCCACACATCGTGCGGGCCACGGCTCACCAGGCACTGGCCGCTCGCCGCGAACGACGCCTCACCCGCGAGCGCGGGCGGCATGCCCGCGGACGGCAGTACCCGCCAACTGCGGCCGCCGTCAGCGGTGGACAGGAGGCGGTACCGGCCGTCGACCGGGTCGCTGACCGCGAGCCCGTGCCGGGTGTCGAAGAAGGTGACGCAGTCGTAGAAGGCCCGCGGATCGGTGTTGCGGAAGGCCTCCGACCAGGTCCGGCCGCCGTCCTCGGTGCGCAGTACCCGGGACGCCTCGCCCTCGCCGATGGCCAGTACGACCGCCCGGCGCGCGTCGAACGCCTCGACGTCCCGGAACTCCAGGTCCCGCGCGCCCGGCGGGGACACGTCCGCCCAGTGGCGTCCGCCGTCGACGGTCCGCAGCACCGTCCCCGCCGAGCCCGCGGCCCACGCCGTGCTCCGGCTCACCGCCGCCAGCCCGCGGAAGCGGGCCGTGCTCCCGGTCTCCTTGACCTCCCAGCGCGGGCCCGGCCCCGCCGTCGCCCGCGCCGGCACGGCACTGATTGCCGCCACCGCCGCTCCGCACACCAGAGCCGCCAGCACCCGCCTCGTCGTTCCCGTCCGCTTCATGGCGCGGGACCGTAGTCCACACCGTCCCCGGGGTCCAGACCGCCTTCCACGGCCGGCTGCCCCGCGGCCGACGTCGCGGCCAGGGCCCGTTCGGCGGCCTCCGTGGCACGGGGCGAGAGGCAGGTGCGGGCCAGGCCGGCGGCGCGGGCGGCGAGCCGGCGGGCGCCGTCGAGGTCGCCGGACAGGGCACGCGCGAGGGCGGCGTGCGCGGTGTGGAGGGCGAGGTCGCGGCGGTGGGACGGGGGCAGGAGGGGCAGGGCCTTGTCCAGGGTACGGGCGGCCTCGCCGGGATGACCGAGGTCGAGCAGCACCAGGCCGCTGTGGGCGAGGAGTTCGGCCTCGGCGTCGTCGCGGGCCGGGTCCAGCAGGCTGGCGGCCTCCTCCAGCGCCCGGCGGGCGGCCGGTTCCCCGCCCAGCCCCGCGTGCGCCCGGGCGCGGCACATGGCGAGCGTCGCGCGGACCGCGGGCGGAAGGGCGGGGAGTGCGTCCTCGGCGGCGGCCACGCCCGCGAGCGCGTCGTCATGGCGTCCGTTGAGCACTGCCTGCAGGCTCAGTTCGGCCCACAGCCGGGCCGCCTGCGGCGCGTCGCCGGCGGCGTGCGCGAGCCGGAGCCCGGTGAGGAAGTACCGCTGGGCGGCGCCGTGCCGGCCGGTGTCGACGGCTGCGCGGCCGCCCAGCCGGGTCAGCGCGGCGGCCGTCCGCAGGAGCCGGACGTCGTCGGCGGCCGCGAACGGCCCCTGGCGGACGAGTTCCAGAGCGATACGCAGATCGGCCTCGACGCGGTGCCGCACGGCGCCCCCACCGAGCCGCCCGTCGAGCCGGCACAGCCCGTGCAGGCCCCACTCCAGCCAGGCCGTGGTCTCCACGTCGAAGTCGGCCCCGGACGCGGCCGGTTCGGGCACGGCGTCCGCGAGCACCGCCCGGTTCCACTCCCCGATCGCGACGCGGAACTCCGGACCTTGCACGACCGGGCAGCCCCGCGGGTCACGCCCGCCGCTGTCGAGCAGGACCTCCAGTGCGCCGAGGGCGCCCGCACGGTCCCAGCCCAGTCCTTCCGGCAGGCCCGCCAGTGCCGGCAACCAGCCGGGCCACGGCCGCGCGTCCACGTCCCGCAGGGGCACGCCGAGCGCCCTGGCCAGGGCGCGCTGGCTGTCCCGTTCGGGCACCACGCCCCAGTGCTCCCAGCGCCAGACCTTCTCCCGCCGTGCCGCCATGGGCACGCCGAGAGCGCGCGCGTTCTCCGCGACGACCCTGGCGAGGTCCTGGTAGCTCCAGCCATGGCTCCGCCTGACGTACGCCAGGGGGTGCGACGGCGCGGGCGCGGTCTCGTCCGCCACCGAATGACTCCTTCGTTCCCGCTTCGTACGTTCGAATATCAGGCGTACGCCATCTTGCGCAGCCGTTCCCGACGAACCTGTCCGTTCCGTGCCCTGATGCACCGTTGACTGTGGTCGCGGCCGGTGGGCGGGGGAGCGTGGGACTACATCGAGACAACGGGGCCGCTCTTGAAGCGGACCTGCCTGTACCGGTTGGCTGTGCGTGATCAGCTGATCACCGGACGCCGAAGGGGAAGCCCCGACCCGGGCCGGACGTGTCGTGCGCGCCGTGGAGGCACCCCGAGGATGACTCCTCCACCCCCGTTCGGATTCTCCCGTTCCCGGGACGAACTGCGGTTCGATCCCGCGCTGGACGACGAACCGCTGGCCACCGCCCGTGCCGCCTTCGCCCAGGGCCGCTGGACCGAGGCCCGCACCCTGCTCGCCGAGACCGGGGACGCCTGGGACCGGCGCGGCCACCGCCTCGTCGTGCTCGGCGAGGGCCGTGCGAGCAGTACCTGGGCCCGCGAGTGGCAACTCGCCGAACCGGGCAGCCCCGACGCGGCGGCCCTGCTCGGCTGCGCCCTGGTCTTCCGCGCCGTCGACGGCAAGGAACGGCCGGAGACCGCGCGCGAGGCCTGCCTCGCCGCCGCGGCGCTGGCCCCCGCCGATCCGACGCCCTGGCTGTGCCTGCTCATCCTGGCCCGCCACACCGGCACCGACGACGACCGGATGCGCGCCTTCGACCAGGTGCGCGGCCGCCACCGCGACCACCACCACGGCCACCAGCTGATGGCCGCCTGCCTGGCCGAGCGTCCCCAGTCCCCGGCCGACGGAAGCCAGTTCCACGAGGTGTACGAGTTCGCCGAGTGGGCCGCCGGGGACGCCCCAGAAGGCTCCCCGCTGGCCGTCCTGCCGGTCGTCGCCCACGCCGAGCTCTACCGGGTGCTGGCCGCCGCCGGCACCGAGCCCGCCGACCCGGCGGAGTCGGAGCACTGGCGCGGCTGGCGCGCCCGGCAGGCCCTCAAGCGGGCCTTCGACTGGTGGCTGGAATGGGACGACCGCGACCATCCGCGGCTCTACCTGGACCTCAACTTCCTCGTCCACGCCCAGTACTTGCAGGGCCGCAACGCCGAGGCGGCGGCCCTGTTCAACCGGATCGGCGGCTATGCCACCCGCATCCCGTGGTCGTACCCCGACCGCGACCCCAAGAAGGCCTTCCGCGCCGCGCGCGAGGCCGTGCTCGGCCCCGGATCCCCTTAGGGACCGCCCATCGACGCACAGCACACCCAGTCACCCACGAGGAAAGGATCTGCCATGCTGACGGGCAATACCGGGATCAGCACGTTCAAGGGCGAGGAGAGAGCCCTGCGGGCCGACCGGCTCGGCCTGCCCGGCCTGCTGCTGTCGGTGGTCGCGGCCAATGCCCCGCTGATGGTCGTCGCGGGCGTCATGCCCACCGCCTACGGAGTGATGGGCATCGTCGGGCAGCCGCTGCTCTTCGTGATCCTCGGCGTGGTGCTCATCCTCTTCAGCGTCGGATACGCCGAGATGAGCCGCCACGTCCACAACGCGGGCGCCTTCTACGCCTACATCGCGCGCGGCCTCGGCGGCACCGCCGGCGCCGGTGCGTCGCTGGTGGCGCTCGTGTCGTACAGCGCCCTGCAGTTCGGCGTCTACGGCCTGTTCGGCTTCGAGATCTCCGGGCTGTGCGAGACCTACCTCGACCTCACGATCGCCTGGTGGATCCCGGCGCTCCTCGGTGTCCTCGTGGTCGGCGCGCTCGGCTGGCTGAAGATCGACCTCAACGCCAAGGTCCTCGGCGTCCTGCTGCTGATCGAGATCACGCTCGTCGTCGTCTTCGACGTCGCCGCCATCGGCCACCCCTCCGCCAAGGAGGGCCTGTCGCTGCACGCCTTCGACCCGTCGACGCTCAGCGGCGCGGGGCTCGGCACCGCGCTGTGCCTGTGCATCGCCGCGTTCGTCGGCTTCGAGCAGCCCCCCGTCTACGCGGAGGAGACCAGCCGGCCGCACGTGCTCGTCGCCCGGGTGACCTTCCTCGCCGTCACCTTCGTCGCGGTCTTCTTCGCCATCAGCTCCTGGGCGCTGAGCGTGGCCACCGGCCCGTCGCAGATCGTCGGCCAGTCGCAGAAGCAGGGTCCCGGGCTGCTGTTCGGCCTCAGTGAGTCGATCATCGGCGCCACCTTCACCGACGTCCTCCACGTCCTGTACGTGACCGGCATGTTCGCCTGCCTGCTCAGCTTCCACAACGTCGTCGCCCGCTACGCCTTCGCCATGGGCCGCGAGGGCCTGCTGCCCGCCGCGTTCGGCCGCACCAACCCCAAGAGCGGTGCCCCCGCCCACGGTTCGCTGCTCCAGACCGTCATCTCCCTGGTCGCCGTCGTCGCCTTCGCCGTCACCGACGGCAGCGCCGCCGCCGACCACGACCCGACCGCACCCGTGCTCAAGCTCTTCACCTGGGGCGGCAACGTCGGCGCCCTGGGCATCATCGTGCTGCTGGCCACCACGGCTTTCGCGGTCATCGGGTACTTCGTCCGGCGCGGCGCGCTGCGCACCCAGGCGCCGAGGATCGCCGCCTCCGCTGTGGCGGGTGTCGCGCTGATCGTCATCGCGGTCTACGCCGTCAAGGACTTCGACGTCCTGGTCGCCGGCGCGGGCTCCGCGGTCTCGTGGATCCTGCCCGGCGTCATCGGCGTCACCGTCGTCGGCGGCCTGGTCTACGGCCTGGTGCTGCGCTCCACGCGTCCCGAGCTGCACGCCCGCATCGGCCTCGGCAACGAGGCGTTCCGGATCGAGCAGGCCCGCGAGAACGCGGCCGACGCCGGCCAGGCGGAGCCCGCCGCCTCCTGACCCCGCCCGGCCCGTCGCACCCCGGCAGGGGAGCGGCGGGCCGGACGCGTGTCCGCATCCTGTCCCGTAGCGCAACGACTCACGCACACCGGAGAGTTGTCCCATGTCCTCCTGCTGCCACACCGACGCCGACACCTCCCCCGCCGCGCCGCACCCCCTCGACCCGCTGACCGCGGACGAGATCGCCGCGGCCCGCCGGATCCTCACCGAGGAGGGCAGGGTCACCGACGCGACCCGGTTCCCCCTGGTGCTGCTCGACGAGCCCGACCGGCACACCGCGGACGCCCACCGCGACGGCGACCCCGTCGTCCGCCGGCTGCGGGTCACCCTGCTGGACTCCCTGACCGGCGCCGCCGCCGAGGCCCTGGTGGACGTCACCGCGGGCGTCGTGGTCGCCCATCGCGCGCTCGACACCGATCAGGAGGGCCAGCCGCCGGTCACCTTCGAGGAGTACGAGATCGTCGAGGAGATCGTCAAGGCCGACCCGGGCTGGCGCAAGGCCATGGCGGAGCGCGGCGTCACCGACCTCGACCTGGCGATCGCCGCCCCGCTCGGCGCGGGCCCGCTGCGCTTCGAGGACCGTCCCGGCGCCCGCCTCATGCGCTCGCTGACCTGGCTGCGGTGCGATGCCGCCGACAGCCCCTGGGCACACCCGGTGGCCGGGCTGGTCGCCGACGTCGACGTCATCGGGCGCAAGGTCGTCCGCCTCATCGACACCGGCGCCGTCCCGATCCCGGCCGAATGCGGGCGCTACGAGGCCGAGTTCAACGGGCCGGCGCGCACGGACCTGCGCCCGCTGGAGATCTCCCAGCCCGAGGGACCGTCCTTCACCCTCACCGGCCGGCTGATGACCTGGCAGAAGTGGCGTTTCCGCATCGACTTCAACGGCCGCGAGGGCCTGGTCCTGCACCAGATCGGCTACGAGGACGGCGACCGGGTCCGCCCCGTTCTGCACCGCGCCTCGCTCGCCGAGATGGCCGTCGCCTACGCCGAGCCGGGCGAGGACCGCAACTGGGTCGCCTTCCTCGACGCGGGCGAGTACTCGCTCGGGCGCAACGCCAACGCCCTGAAGCTGGGCTGCGACTGCCTCGGTGAGATCGCCTACCTCGACGCCGTGCTCAGCGACGACCTCGGCAACCCCGAGACGCTGCCGAACGCGATCTGCATCCACGAGGAGGACTACGGCCTCCTGTGGAAGCACACCGACATCTTCAACGGCATGACGGCCGACAGCCGCCGCTCCCGCCGCCTGGTCGTCTCCTACATCACCACCGTGGGCAACTACGACTACGGCTTCTACTGGTACTTCTACCAGGACGGCACGATCGGCTTCGAGGCCAAGTCCACCGGCATCGTGCAGACCTCCGCCGTCGAGCCCGGCACCGCCGACGCGGTCGGCACCGAGGTCGCGCCGGGCCTGCTGGCCCCGTTCCACCAGCACATGTTCTGCGTGCGGCTGGACGCGGCGGTCGACGGGCACGCCAACACCGTCGAGGAAGTGGACGTCGTCCCCGTCCCGCACGGCACCGACAACCCCAACGGCAACGTCTTCACCACCCGGGTCACCCCCCTCGCGGACAGTGCGGAGGGCGGACGCCTCGCCGACCCGCTCGCCGGGCGACGCTGGCGGATCACCAACCCCGGCTCACTCAACCGCATGGGCAAGCCGGTCGCGTACACCCTCGTCCCGCAGCCCGGTCCGGTCGTCCTGGCCCAGCCCGACTCGGCCGTGGCCCGGCGCGCGGCCTACGGCACCAAGCACCTGTGGGTGACCCGCCACCGCCCCGAACGCCGCTTCCCCGCGGGCGACTACCCCAACCAGAACGCCGGCGGCGGCGGGCTGCCCCGCTGGACCGAGCCCGGCGAGAGCCTGGAGAACACCGAGCTGACCGTCTGGCACACCTTCGGTCCCACCCACCTGCCGCGGCTGGAGGAGTGGCCCGTCATGCCGGTCGACCACAGCGGCTTCACGCTCAAGCCCACCGGTTTCTTCGACCGCAACCCCTCGCTCGACCTCCCCAAGGAGACCCCGCGGGGCGAAGGGGCGCACTGCCGCACCGAGTAGCACGGGGCGCGGCCCCGCGGTCCGTGCGGACCGCGGGGCCGCGGCGTTCCGGGACGTCGACCGGTCAGGGGCGGCGGACCGGGACGTTGTCGTGGACCCGCTTGGGGTCGGTGACGGCGACCGGCTCGAGGATCTCCTCGATGCGCGCCATCAGCTCCTTCTCCAGGACGACACCCGAGGCCTTGGCGTTCTCCGCGACCTGCTCGGGGCGGGAGGCGCCGACGATGGCCGCCGAGACGTTGGAGTTCTGCAGCACCCATGCCACCGCCAGCTGGGCCAGGGAGAGCCCGGCCTCGGCGGCCAGCGGCTCGAGCCGCGCGACGGCGTCCAGCACCTCGTCGCCCATCCAGCGCGCGATCATGTTGGCGCCGCCCTTGTCGTCGGTGGCCCGCGAGCCCTCCGGCGGCTGCTGACCGCGCTTGTACTTGCCGGTCAGCACACCCTGCGCGATCGGCGAGAAGACCACCTGGCCGATGCCCAGCTCCACGCAGGTGGGGACGACCTCGCCCTCGATGACCCGCCACAGGGCGTTGTACTGCGGCTGGTTCGACACCAGGGAGATGCGCAGCTCGCGCGCGAGCGCGTGGGCGCGGCGGATCTGCTCCGCGGGCCACTCGGAGACGCCGATGTACAGGGCCTTGCCGGAGTGGACGACGTCGGCGAACGCCTCCATCGTCTCCTCCAGCGGGGTCTCCACGTCGTAGCGGTGCGCCTGGTAGAGGTCCACGTAGTCGGTCTGCAGGCGGCGCAGCGAGCCGGCGATCGACTCCATGATGTGCTTGCGCGACAGGCCGCGGTCGTTGCGGCCGGAACCGGTCGGCCAGTAGACCTTGGTGAGGATCTCGAGCCCTTCGCGGCGCTCGCCCTTCAGCGCCTCGCCGAGCACCGACTCGGCCCGCGTGCCGGCGTAGACGTCCGCGGTGTCGAAGGTGGTGATGCCGGTCTCCAGCGCGGCACGCACGCACGCCGTGGCGGCGTCCGCCTCCACCTGCGAACCGTGGGTGAGCCAGTTCCCGTAAGCGATCTCGCTGATGAGCAGACCGCTGCGGCCGAGATGGCGGTATTCCATGGGAGCGAAGCCTCCGTTGGCGTGTACAAGGCAGGGTGCCGGACCGGCCCGGTACGGACGCACCGCGGCCCGCCGGCGGCGCGGCGCCCGGGTGGGCGCCGGCTGCGGAATAGATGGTCAGGGCACTGTTCCCAGTGTTCTCCGATCATTACATGCCCGCTGCCGGCGCCCGGGACCGGTCCAGGCCATCGCGCTGCTTCGCCCGGGAGGGCGGCCCGGCGCCCTTCAGCGGAAGTCCGGGGTCCACAGCCGCACCGCGGAGAACTCCGCCCCGGGACGGGTGCGGGAGTACGCCGTGGTGCCGTCCGGATCCAGGAAGTCGATCGTGGGGCCGCCTCCGGCGCGTGGGCCGGACACGTGGCCGCGGGCGCGGATCCGGGTGCCGGTGGGCTGGCTGAGGTAGGCGCGGACGTCGTCGGCGCCGTCCACCTGCCGGTACTTGCGGGTCTCGGTGTCGAGCCGGTAGGCGCCGTTGGTGTCGGTGAACCACAGCGACCCCGGTTCGCCGTACACCGGTTGCAGATCGACGCCCTGCCCCTCGAAGTGGATCACGCTGTGCTCGGTCAGCATCGTGGCCGGGCCCCTGCCGGACAGCGCGTACCGCACCAGCCGCTCCTCGCCGATCGCCCACAGCGCGGCGCGCTCCGGGTCGTAGAGCACGCCGTGCGCCCTGGGCAGCGGGATGGTGAGGAACGGGCCGGACTGCTCGGTGTCGGCGTACAGCCGCAACCGGCCGGGCGCCGCGGAGGCCACCGCGATCACCCCGCCCGGGATGCGCTCGATGGCGCGCGGCGTGTCGGCCGGCGTGATCGTCTGCCAGACGATCGCCCCCGTGTCCTCGCGGACCATCGCCGCCCGGCCGCCGAGGGCGGTGACCAGCACGACCCGCCCGTACGCGTGGGTCCTGCGCAGGCGGACGTCCGACAGGTGCTGCCAGCTGGTGCCCGTCCCGCCGGGCGCCTTCCAGCGCCAGGCGACCGCGGCGTCCTGCGACCAGTCGGCGGCACCGGGGTCGAAGACGAGCACGTCGTTCCCGGTCTGCTCCGCGGTGGCGATGGGATGACTCGTGCGCGCGGCGTACCGCGTCATGTCCTGCCCCCGTGTCGTTGTGAAGCCAACGAATAACCGCAGGATAGCCACGCGACGCCCTGCCACGATGGGCCCTGTGACCGTACCGCGACAGAACATCCACGCTTCGCCCGTATGGGAGATCTCGCCGCTCGCCGTTGACGACCCGCTGTCGAGGGACCTGCTGTGGCGCTACTACGACGACATCGTCAGCCGCTACTACGGCAGGCCGATGACCCGGCAGGAGATCGACGACCTGCTCACCGAGGACACCAGTGACGACCTGGCCGGCCCCACCGGCCGGTTCCTCGTCGGCCACTACGGAGGAGTCCCCTCCGGCTGCGCGGGGGTACGGCTGCTCGCCCCCGGCGTCGCCGAACTGCGCCGCGTCTGGGTCGTCCCCGCCGCCCGCCGCACCGGCGGAGCCGCGTTGCTGGTCAGTGCGGCCGAGCGCGCGGCGGTGGAACACCTGGGCGCCGGCGTCGTGCGCCTGGACACCCGGGCCGACCTGGTCGAGGCGCGGTCGCTGTACGCCAAGCTCGGCTACCGCGAGATCGACGACTACAACGGCGACCGCTACGCCGGCCACTGGTTCGAGAAGACCCTGCCCCAGGACTCCGGCGCGGCTTCGCCCCCAGGCTCGCGGCGCGGCGGCCGGGCTCCGCAATAATGCAGCGGTAGTCCAGCCAGAAAGCAGGTCGCACATCGTGACGACAACGGTCTCGGTCGAGCGCAGGATCGCCGAGGAGCTCGGCGTACGGGAAGGGCAGGTCCACGCGGCCGTCGAACTCCTCGACGGCGGTGCGACCGTGCCGTTCGTGGCCCGGTACCGCAAGGAGGCGACCGGCGCGCTCGACGACGCACAGCTGCGCACGCTCGAGGAGCGGCTGCGCTACCTGCGGGAGCTCGACGAGCGGCGGGCCGCGATCCTGGAGTCCATCGAGTCCCAGGGCAAGCTCGACGACGCGCTCAAGGCGCAGATCCTCGCCGCCGACTCCAAGGCGCGCCTGGAGGACATCTACCTGCCGTTCAAGCCCAAGCGCCGCACCAAGGCGCAGATCGCCCGCGAGGCCGGTCTCGAACCGCTCGCGGACCGGCTGCTGGAGAACCCCGCCCTCGACCCGCAGGACGAGGCGGCCGGCTTCGTCGACCCCGACAAGGGCGTGGCGGACACCGCGGCGGCCCTGGAAGGCGCCCGCGCCATCCTGACCGAGCGCTTCTCCGAGGACGCCGACCTCGTCGGCGAACTGCGCACCCGGATGTGGGAGCGCGGCCGGCTGGTCTCCAAGGTGCGTGAGGGCAAGGAGGAGGCGGGCGCGAAGTTCGCCGACTACTTCGACTTCGCCGAGCCGTTCGGCAAGCTTCCCTCGCACCGCGTGCTCGCGATGTTCCGCGGCGAGAAGGAGGAAGTCCTCGACCTCACCCTGGAGCCCGAGGAGCCGGTCGAGGACGGCCCGTCCAGCTTCGAGCGCAAGATCGCCCACCACTTCGGCGTCACCGACCGCGGCCGCCCGGCCGACAAGTGGCTCGCCGACACGGTGCGCTGGGCCTGGCGCACCCGCTTCCTCGTCCGGCTCGGTCTCGACCTGCGCGTCCAGCTGCGCCAGGACGCCGAGGACGAGGCGGTGCGGGTCTTCGCCGCCAACCTGCGCGACCTGCTGCTCGCCGCCCCCGCCGGCACCCGCGCCACGATGGGCCTCGACCCCGGCTTCCGCACCGGCGTCAAGGTCGCCGTCGTGGACGCCACCGGCAAGGTCGTGGCCACCGACACGATCTACCCGCATGTGCCCCGCAACCAGTGGGACGCGTCCATCGCCACGCTCGCCCGGCTCGCGGCGGCCCATCACGTCGACCTCGTCGCGATCGGCAACGGCACCGCGTCGCGCGAGACCGACAAGCTCGCCGCCGACCTCATCAAGCGGCACCCCGAGCTGAAGCTGACCAAGGCCGTCGTCTCCGAGGCCGGCGCCTCGGTCTACTCCGCCTCGGCCTACGCCTCCGCCGAACTGCCCGACATGGACGTCTCGCTGCGCGGCGCCGTCTCCATCGCCCGCCGCCTGCAGGACCCGCTGGCGGAGCTGGTGAAGATCGACCCCAAGTCGATCGGTGTCGGCCAGTACCAGCACGACCTGTCCGAGCTGAAGCTTTCGCGCTCGCTCGACGCCGTCGTCGAGGACTGCGTGAACGGCGTCGGCGTCGACGTCAACACCGCCTCGGTGCCGCTGCTGCGCCGCGTCTCCGGCATCACCGAGGGCCTGGCCGGCAACATCGTCGCCCACCGCGACGCCAACGGCCCCTTCCGCACCCGCACGGCGCTGAAGGAAGTGGCCCGGCTCGGCCCGAAGGCGTACGAGCAGTGCGCGGGCTTCCTGCGCATCCCCGGAGGCGACGACCCGCTCGACGCCTCCAGCGTGCACCCGGAGTCGTACCCGGTGGTCCGCCGCATGAGCACCGCCGCCGGCATCGGCATCGGCGCGCTGATCGGCAACGGCTCGGTCCTGCGCGGGCTCAAGGCGGACGCTTTCGTCGACGACACCTTCGGTCTGCCAACCGTCACCGACATCCTCGCCGAACTGGAGAAGCCGGGCCGCGACCCGCGACCGGCCTTCAAGACCGCCGAGTTCAAGGAGGGCGTCGAGGAACTCAAGCACCTCGAGCCCGGGATGCTGCTGGAGGGCGTCGTCACCAATGTCGCCGCCTTCGGCGCCTTCGTGGACGTCGGCGTCCACCAGGACGGCCTGGTCCACGTCTCCGCGATGTCCAAGACCTTCGTCAGCGACCCGCGCGACGTGGTCAAGCCCGGGGACATCGTCCGGGTCAAGGTCCTCGACGTGGACATCCCGCGCAAGCGCATCTCACTGACGCTGCGCCTCGACGACGAGGCGGGCGCGGCGGCGGGTGCCGGGGCCGGGAACGGCAAGGGCAGCGGCGGCGGTGGACGCCCCGAGCGGGGTCCCCGTCCCGAGCGGCGCGGCGGCGGCACGCCCCGCCAGTCGCGCGGCGGCGGCGACAACCGCCCGGCGCCCTCCGGTGCCATGGCGGACGCGCTGCGCCGGGCGGGCCTGGACAAGGGGCTGGGCGGCGGAGGAGGCGGCCGCCGCGGCTGACATCGGCCGACGACCGCGTGAACGCGCGCCGGGGAGGACGGGACGACGCCCGCCCTCCCCGGCGCGCGGCGTACGGGACACGGGTCAGCGGCAGACCGTGCCCGCCGGCGGGAGGGTGCCGTGCAGGAGGAAGCGGTCGACGGCGCTGTCGACGCAGACGTTGCCCCGGTGGTAGCCGGTGTGGCCGTCGCCGACGCGCGTGAGCAGCCGCCCGGAGTCCAACTGCCGCGCCAGCGCGACGGACTGCGGGTACGGGGTGGCCGGGTCGCGGGTGGTGCCGATCACGAGGATCGGGGCGGCACCCCGGGCGTGGACGGGGCGTGCGGGCTGCTGGGACGGGACCGGCCAGTGCGTGCACATCACCAGCGTGTCGGCGAAGGCCCGGCCGAACTGGGGGGACGCGCCCAGGAACCGGGGCAGCGCGGCCGCCGCGCGGACGGCACTGAGCCGCGGGCCGATCGTGGAGCTCAGGCAACTGACCGCGAGCTGCGCCTGGTCGCCCTCCTTGGACGTCTCCTGGCCATCGGCGATGATCTCCTGGAGGTCGTGGGCGTCGCCCGTGCGCACTCCGCGCAGGGCGTCGCGGAGCCGGTCCCACGCGGGGAAGCGGAGGCCGTCCACGACCGCGGCGGTCAGGTCGTCGCCCGTGACCTCGTCGTCCTTGCCCTGCCGGAGCGGCGACCGGTCGAGCACGGCCCGCAGGGTGTCCAGCGTGCGGGCGGCCCCCGGCAGGCTGCGGCCGACCGGGCAGTCGGGGCGGGTCGCGCAGTCGGCGGCGAACGCCTCCCACGCGACCTGGTAGCCGCGGGCCTGGTGGAGCGTGGTGTCGAGCGCGCCGAGGGAGGGGTCGAGGGCGCCGTCCAGCACCACGTGGCCCACCCGTGAGGGGAACAGTTCGGCGTAGGTCGCGCCCAGGTAGGTGCCGTAGGAGAAACCGGCGTAGTGCAGTCGCCTGTCGCCGAGGAGCGAGCGCAGCATGTCCATGTCCCGGGCGGCGTCGGGTGTCCCGACGTACGGGAGCAGCCCCGCGACGTGCCGCTCGCACTCGCCGGCGGTCTTCCGGTACATGGTGTCCCACGCGTCGATCTCCGCCTCGTCGGGCGTGGGGGGCACGGGCGACTGCATGAAGGCGACCGGCCGGCCCGTGCCGCAGTCGACCAGGGTGCTGTGGCCGACGCCCCTGGGGTCCATCGCGACGAGGTCGTAGGCGCCGCGCACCGAGGAGGAGTACGCCGTGGCGGCCTTCCACAGGTAGTCCATCGCGGAGGCGCCGGGACCGCCGGGGTTGAGCTGGAGGGAGCCGAGCCGCGCGCCGCCGGTGGACCTCTTGCGGGTGGCCGAGACCAGGATGTCGCCGGCCTCGGGATGGGCGTAGTCCAAGGGCACGCGCATGGTGGTGCACTGGAATCCGTCGGCCCGGTCGCAGGGCCGCCACGCCAGAGTCTGCCCGTAGTAGGCGCGCAACCGCGATGCCGCGGCGGCCCCGCCGTCCGTCGCCGGGGCGCTGCCGGACGGTGCGGGGCGCGGTGCGGGAGAGGCCAGCGGCGGGGCGGCGCAGGCGGTGAGCAGCAGGGCGCAGGCGCCCAGTGCGACGAGGGTGCGCCGGGGGGTGCGGCCGGACACGGCGCCGGAGGGAGGGCTGGAGGAGGGGCCGGACGTGAGGCCGGTGGTGCGGGCAGCGATCATTGCCGGCGTTCCTTTCGCGCCCCGCCGAGCCGCGGGGCCAGTCGGGATTCGGCTGCGGTCCCCGGGGCGTGTGCCACCCGTCGCGCCGTGGCCGGGTCCGCTGCGAGGGGTGGCCCTGCGGTCCACCCGTCGACCCGGCTGCGTGACCAGCTCATCACGTGGCGTGTTCGGCGGACAGTTCGGCTACGCCGAACGCGTGAACGGGGCCGTGTGCCACGGCTGTCCCGCGCGGGCTCCGCGCGCCGCCCCCGGTGGGGGAGTCCCTTGGCAAAGCCCCTGTTGCGAAACGGAGTTGGCCGGGAATCTGCTGTTGGCATGACACTGCCAAGCGTTAGCGTCCGCGAGTGCCCTCCCTGCCGTGCGTCCCCCGTGTCCGTGTCCATGCGATGTGCGTCGTCGCGGCCGTCGTCGCCGCTCTCGCCGCCGTACTCCTCCCGGCGACGTCCGCGTACGCCGCCTCGGGCGGCACCGTCCGTGACGGCCTCAGCCGGCCCGACTACTCGTACGCCGACGCCATCCGCGAGGCGGTGTGGGTCGACACGGGACGCGACAGCGACGGCGACGGCCGGACCGACCGGGTGGCCGCCGACATCGTGCGTCCGAGGGAGGCCGCCGCCGCGGGCCGCAAGGTGCCGGTGATCATGGACGCGAGCCCGTACTACTCCTGCTGCGGGCGCGGCAACGAGAGCCAGACCAAGACCTACGACGCCCAAGGGCGCATGGTCCAGGCGCCGTTGTTCTACGACAACTACTTCGTGCCGCGCGGGTACGCGGTGGTCCTGGTCGACCTCGCAGGGACGAACCGCTCCGACGGCTGCGTCGACGTCGGCGGACCCTCGGACATCGGCTCCGCCAAGGCCGTCGTCGAATGGCTGGGCGGCCGCGCCACCGCGTACACCTCGCGCACCGGCACCCGGACCGCCGCGGCGGGCTGGTCGACCGGCGACGTCGGCATGATCGGCAAGAGCTGGGACGGCACCATCGCCAACGGCGTCGCGGCGACCGGGGTGAAGGGGCTGCGGACGATCGTCCCGATCAGCGCGATCAGCTCCTGGTACGACTACTACTTCCAGCAGGGCGCGGCCCTGTACGACTCCGGCCCCGACTGGCTCTCCGACTACGTCGAGAGCACCGGCGCCCGCACCCGCTGCGCCGCCGTGCAGGAGGCGATCGTCAACGGCGCCCCCCGCAGCGGCGACTGGACCTCCTTCTGGAGCGAGCGCGACTACACCCGGCACGCCGGCAAGGTACGCGCCAGCGTCCTCGCGGTGCACGGCATGCAGGACCTCAACGTCCGCACCAAGCACTTCGGGCAGTGGTGGCAGGCGCTCGCGGCCCACGGCGTGGAGCGGAAGGTGTGGCTGTCGCAGACCGGCCACGTCGACCCCTTCGACTACCGCCGCGACGCCTGGGTTGCGACCCTGCACCGCTGGTTCGACCACTACCTGCTGGGCGTGCGCAACGGCATCGAGATCGAGCCCGCCGCCGACATCGAACGCGCCCCGGACCAGTGGAGCACCGACCGTGCCTGGCCGCCGTCCGGCACCGAGCCCACCCGGCTGAGCCTGCGCCCCGGATCGACACCCGGCCTCGGGGTCCTCGGCCGCACGCCCGCCGCGCCCGGCAGCACCGAGGCCTTCACCGACGCCCCGCAGCGCGGCGAGGAGGACTGGGCCGCCGCCGCGGACACCGCGGGCCCGGACAAGACGGTCTTCAGCACCGGAACCCTCACCGGCGCGTTGCGCCTGTCCGGCAGCGGCACGGTCACGGTCACCGCCTCCGCGTCCACCACGAGCGCCCACCTGTCGGCGGTCGTGGTCGACCTCGGCCCCGCCACGATCCGGAACTTCCTCGGCGCCAAGGAAGGCATCACCGACCTCGCCACCCGTTCCTGCTGGGGTGCGAGCGCCCCCGGCGACAGCGCCTGCTTCCGTGACACGTCCGCGGACACCGTCGACGTGACCCGCACCGTGGTCAGCCGCGGCTGGGCCGACCTCGGGCACGCCGCCTCCGCCCGCCACGGCCGGCCCCTCGTCCCCGGGCGCGCGTACGCCGCGACCATCACCCTGGCCGCCACCGACCACGTCGTCCCGGCCGGGCACCGGCTCGCGCTGATCGTCGCGGGCACCGACGCCGGCCTCCTGGAGCCGCCCGGCAGCACCCCGGCCGTGACGATCGACCTCGCCCGCTCGTCCGCCTTGCTCCCGCTGTCCGGAAGCCTGCCCGGGGCAGCGCATTCCGGGCGGTGACGGAGGCGGGTAGGGTCGGCGGGTCAGCGATAGTTGTACAAGGAAGCAAAAGGCCCCGTGGACAGCACCAAGAACACCGCCGCCACCCCGATAGAGGACGCGGCCCGCGCCGCCGACGACGAACCCTGTGAACCCGAGCGCCGCAACGGCATGCGGCGCTGGCTCATGGACACCCGGCCCCTGCGGCACCCCGCCTACCGCCGCCTGTGGACCTCGACCACCGTGACCGCCGTGGGCAGTCAGCTCACGGCGGTCGCCGTTCCCAAGCAGATCTACGACATCACCGGCTCGTCCGCGTGGGTCGGCTACTCCAGCATCGCCGGCCTCGTCCCGCTGGTCGTCTTCGCCCTGTGGGGCGGCGCCGTCGCCGACAGCGTGGACCGCCGCAAGCTGATGCTCGTCACCAACATCGGCGTCGCCGTCACCTCACTGCTGTTCTGGGTGCAGGCCTTCCTCGGCGCCGGCTCGGTGTGGCTGCTCATGGTCCTGCTCGCCGCCCAGCAGGCCTGCGCCGGCATGAACGCGCCCGCGCGCAGCGCCGCCGTCGCGCGGCTCGTACCCCCGCAGGAACTGCCCGCGGCCGTGGCCCTCGGCTCGACCGTCATGCAGACCGGACTCGTGGTGGGCCCGCTGCTCGCCGGCGCCCTCATCCCCGTCCTCGGCCTGCCGACCCTCTACCTCCTGGACGCCATCGCGCTGACCGCGACCGTCTGGGCGGTCTTCCGGCTGCCCGCCCTGCCCCCGCTGGACAAGAGCGGTGCCGCGGTGTCCCGGCGCGGCGGCTGGCGCGAGGTCGGGGCCGGCTTCCGCTACATCACCGCGCAGCGCATCCTGCTCCTGTCGTTCGTGGCCGACATCCTCGCGATGGTCTTCGGCATGCCGCGCGCCCTGTTCCCGCAGCTCGCCGCGACCACCTACGCCCCCTGGGGCGAAGGGCTCTCCCTCGGCCTGCTCTTCGCGGCGATCCCCATCGGCGCGGTCGTGGGCGGTCTGTTCTCCGGCACCTTCTCCCGGGCCAAGCGGCACGGCCTCATGGTCGTCATCGCCGTGGCGGGCTGGGGCGTGGCCATCGCGGGCCTCGGACTCAGCGGCAGCCTGTGGTGGGCGACCGCGTTCCTGGCGCTCGCCGGCTTCGCCGACATGGTCTCGATGGTGTTCCGCAGCGCGATCCTGCAGTCGGTGGCCACCGACGACATGCGCGGCCGCATGCAGGGCGTCTTCACCGTCGTCGTGGCGGGCGGGCCGCGCGTCGCGGACCTGCTGCACGGCACGGCCGGTTCGGCACTCGGGTCACGGACGGCGGTCACCGCGGGCGGGGTGCTGGTCGTGGTGGCGATGCTGGGACTCGCGGCGGCGTTCCCGGTCTTCACCCGCTACCGGGGGGCGTGAGACCCGGAGTTGCCGAGTGCCCCGGTCCCGCTGTGGCGGACCCCGGCGGCGACCCGGCGACCCGCCCCGTCCGGGTCAGGACCAAGGGGGCGGTGCACCACTGCGAGCGTGGTCGGCAGCGTGCCGAGCCCGAGGTTACCGGGTGTGCCGCGCGATCCCCGCGGCAGGGGCGGGCGCGGCACCCGGATGGCGGCGGGAACCGTCAACCGGAGAACTCCCCCCGTACGGCCTCCGTGTGAGCGCCGAGGGCCGGCACTTCCCGCATCGGGCTCTCCCGGCCCGCGACCCCGACCGGTGGCAGCAGTCCGTGCAGCGGTCCGGCGGGAGAGCCGAACCGCCGCCAGCGCGAGCGCGCCGCGAGCTGCGGATGGTCGGCGAACTCCGGGACGGTGCGCAGCCGGGCGTTGGCGATCCCGGCCCGGTCCAGCAGGGCCATCGCGCCGTCGGCGGTGTGCCCGGCCAGGCACGCCTCCAGCTCCGCGGTGAGTTCGCCGTCGTGCGCGCGGCGCAGCGGGTTGTCGGCGAAGCGCGGGTCGCGGGTCAGCTCCGGGCGGCGCAGGACCTGTTCGCACAGTGCCACCCACTCCCGGTCGCTCTGCACGCTGAGGAAGACCACCGCGCCGTCGCCGCAGCGGTAGGGCCCGTACGGCGAGATCGACGGATGCCGGGCGCCGCTGCGCGCGACCGGCTCGCCGCCGTAGGCCTGCGAGTACAAGGGGTGGCCCATCCATTCGGCGAGCGCGTCGAACAAGGAGACCTCCAGGGCCGTGCCGTCGCCCGTCCGCTCCCGTTCGTACAGGGCGGTCAGGATCCCGGCGTACGCGTACATGCCGCCCGCGATGTCGGCGACGGAGATGCCTGGCCGCGCGGGGGCCTCCGGGCCGCCGGTGATCGACAGCAGCCCTGCCTCGCACTGGACGAGCAGGTCGTACGCCTTCTTGTCGCGGTAAGGGCCGTCCGGCCCGTAGCCGGAGATGTCGCAGGTGATCAGCCGGGGGTCGCGGGCGCGCAGTGCCTCCGCGGCGAGCCCGAGCCGCCCGGCCGCGCCCGGCGCGAGGTTCTGCACGAAGACGTCGGCGCGGGCGACGATCCGGTCCAGCAGCGCGCGGTCCTCCGGCTGCTTGAGATCGAGCACCACGCTCTCCTTGCCCCGGTTGCACCACACGAAGTACGCGGACATCCCGCGGACCGTGCGGTCGTAGTCGCGCGCGAAGTCCCCGCCGGGCCGCTCCACCTTGATGACACGGGCCCCGAGGTCGGCCAATTGCCGGGTCGCGTACGGCGCGGCGACGGCCTGCTCCAGGGCGACGACCGTGATGCCCTCCAGAGGCTGCATGCGCGGTTCCTTCCGCGGGCGTTGGGTCGGCAGGGTGAACGCGTGCGTCGATCAGCCTAGTGAGCTGCGGGGGTGCGCGCCCGGCCCGGTAAGGAGGGAGGAGTACGCATCCGGAGGAGCAGCGCATGCCGCACATCGCAGGGCGACCTCCTGGCCGGTTCCGGCCCGCGGGCCGTCCGGTGCTCTTCGTGGCGCTGGCGTGCCTGCTGCACGCGCTGTGCGGCCTGTGGGGACCGGTGCCCGTGGTGCCGCCCGAGCGGACGGCGGCCGTGGCCGCCGTCACCGACGGGGCGGGCACGGAGACGCACCACCACCCGGCGCATGTCGCGCGCCGCGCCGCCCCGCACGCGGGTCCCCAGCACCGCGGTGCCGCTCCCCAGAACCACGCCTCGGCCGCCGCCAGGGGCGCGGCCGCCCCGGACCCCGTGGCCTCCGCCCTGTCGGGTCCGGCCCGGCACACCTCTCCGGCCGGACCCCCCGGCCACCTGCACGCCGTCCTGCGCTGCTGACAGCGCCCGGCCGCCGCACCGCACCGCACCGTTCCGCACTGCGCCGCGCGGCCTGCCGCCATGCCCCGCACCAGGACGAACACCGCAGGAGAAGCACCATGCCCGTGGACATCTACGCCGCCCTGGGCGCGCTCGTGCGCGCCGAGGCCACCCGCGACCAGGAACGCAGGCCCGAGGCCCCCGACTCTGCCCCGGCCCCCGCCGCCGGGGACGCGCCGGACGGCCCGCGGACGGCCGACGCGGGAGCGCCGAAGGCCCAGGAAGACCCCGGGGTGGGCGAGGACTGACCCCGCTCCGGCCGGGAACCGCCACGGCGCGCGCCGCGTTCACCCTTGTGAGCGCGGCGCGCTGCCGCGGACGGAGGCGGGGAAGATGTCTAATCGCGCGAAGTACGTCGTCGGCGGCCTGGCGGTCGGCCTGGTGGCGTTCTGGGTCCTTGCGGCGTTCCTCCCCAACTGGATCGCCCTGCTGATCGTCCTCGGCGTCCCCACGGCCGCCTACCTCACCCTCGACCCCTCCCAACGCCGCCGCCTGCGCCGTGCCGGCCGCAAGCAGATTGGCCGTTAGGCAGGCGTCCTACCGGACACGCGCCCGGTGAAGGGACGGAATGCGAGCCGGAGACCACATCGGGTGGGGCAGGGACTTCCCGGTCACCCATCTACTGGTCCGTGAGGACGAGGACGGCGTCGAGCGCCTGTGGGGGCGGTGCGCCGGAGTCGACGGGTTCTTCGCCGACCGGGTGCCGCCGCCGCGGGAGATCCTGACGTTGCGGGGGTGCCGCCCCGAGGGTGCGCTGCGTGAAGCGCTCGACGATCTGGACGGCGGCGGTCGCGCCGGCCGGCTGTTCCGCGATCTGCTGGTCGAGGTCTGGGACGAGCAGCGGCCGGTGCAGTGGCTGACCCTGACCGACGCCGTGATCATCGCGCGTCTGCCCGGGCGGACCGACCCTGCGCTGGTGGATGTCGTGGTCGGGGCCTCGGTCGAACAGGACCCCGCGGAGAGCCGCGAGGTACCCAAGGCCCCCCGTTTCGAGTTGCACGCCAACGGTCCCGTGGGGACCTGCCTCAGCGTGGACGGCCTGTTCGACGACCGTGACGGTCCGCCGAGCGTGCCGATGGAACTCCTCGGTTGCGAGCCCGCAGAGCCCCTGCTCGCCGCCCTGCGTCGACCGTGTCGATCGCAGGGGACGTGGGTGGAACTGTGGGCCCTGGACCGCGCCGGCCGCAGGATGTACCACCATCCCCTGCTGCTGGACATCGCCCGGTCACGGCCGTCGGTTCTCGGCGGCACCCTCGTCGACATCACGCTGGCCGACGGCGGCCAGGACCGCCCTCCACTGCTCGCGCGTCCGGTCTGGGAGACCTGGTACCGAGGAGTGCCGGCGATCCCCAACCAATGGGCCCGCTACGGCAATGAGGGCAGGAACGCGTGGCTGCGGCTGACCCTCGGCGGTTACGTCGGCGGGGAACCGGACCGGTCGGGCGGAGTCCATCACCTGGACGGGCGGCATGTGACCGACGTTCCGGGGCTGCACTGCGCGATGGCCGAGGCGATCGTCGGGCCGGGCGGCTACTACGGCTGGGGAGGCGATGCCCTCGACGACTGCCTGACCGGCGGGTTCGGCGTGACGCCGCCCTTCACGTTGATCTGGCACGACGCCGCCGTCGCCCGCGAGGCGCTGGCGGACGTCGTGTCCGGCCCGGCCGGAGAACTCGGCTACTTCGAGGACATCGTGCACCTCCTGAGGAGGCGCGGGGTGACCGTCGTCCTCGACTGACTCCCGCGCGTCAGGTCACGGAGCCCGCCGCGGCTCCCGTCGCGAGGTCGGGGCCCCAGCGGTCGAGGGCGGCCTGGAGGTCGAGGGGGAGGGGGCCGGCGGCTTCCTGGGCGGCGGGCCAGTCCTCGCGGGGGACGCGCCACATGATCTCGAACTCGTTGCCGTCCGGGTCCTTGGCGTACAGGGACTTGGACACCACGTGGTCGCTGGCGCCGACGAGCGCGCCGCGTCCGGTCAGCGCGCGGGCGGTGTCGGCGAGTTCGCCGAGGGTGCCCACCTCCCAGGCGAGGTGGTAGAGCCCGACCCGGCCCTGCTCGGGGCCCGGCGCGTCCGGGCCGATCGCGAACAGCCCCAG
The DNA here is from genome assembly GCF_033793585.1 of Streptomyces sp. MI02-7b. NCBI lineage: Bacteria > Bacillati > Actinomycetota > Actinomycetes > Kitasatosporales > Streptomycetaceae > Streptomyces > Streptomyces sp. MI02-7b. Next base: position 309,131 of record NZ_JARAWX010000002.1, read on the forward strand.
GTCGTGGTCGTTGAGGGTGTCCCGAGCGCTCAGGAAGGCGGCGCGGCCGGGGATCTCCACGTCGACCTCGAAGCCGAACACGTCGGTGTAGAACTCGACGGACCGGGCGACGTCACGGATGTAGAGCACGGCGTGGTTGAGACGGCGAACAGGCATGAAGCCAGCGTAGGTGCATTTCCTTGAAGTCTCAATAAATAAGGAGGCTAGGCTGATCCAGTAGCCCGGACGAAGGGAGCGCGTCCCGTGACCGTCACCGCCACCGGCACTGTCGTCGCCGTCAGCCGCGACGAGGGACACCACTTCAGCAAGCCGACGCGCGAGAGCATCCGCCTGCTGGCCGGGCTCGGGGTCGAGGGCGACGCGCACCTCGGGGTGACGGTGCAGCACCGCTCCAGGGTGGCCCGGGACCCGACGCAGCCGAACCTGCGTCAGGTCCACCTGATCCACGGCGAACTGCACGACGAACTGCGCGCGGCGGGGTACGAGGTCGCCCCCGGCGAGCTCGGCGAGAACGTCACGACCCGCGGCATCGACCTGCTCGGCCTGCCCGTCGGCACCCGCCTGCGGCTGGGCGGCGAGGCGGTCGTCGAGGTCACCGGACTGCGCAACCCGTGCCTGCAGATCGACGGGTTCCGCAGCGGGCTGCTGAGCCAGGTCGTCGGCCGTGACGAGCGGGGCAGGGTCGTCCGCAAGGGCGGCATCATGGGCGTCGTGCTGACCGGCGGCGAGGTGCGGCCCGGTGACCGGGTCGGCGTCGAGCTGCCCGAGGGGCCGCACCGCCGGCTGGAGCGGGTCTGATCAGCCCAGCGCGCAGGAGTTGACCACGTCGCCGCCCGCCGGACGCGGGACCGTCCGGTCACCGGGCGGGGTGCGCCCGTGTTCCACCCAGGCCGTCAGCGCGCCCAGGGCCTCGCGGTAGCAGGGCAGGACCGGCCGCAGCCGGTCCGGATGGCTGTCGTACAGGCCGTCCACGTGGTTGCCGTCCGCCACCCGGTAGTAGCGGTGCAGACGGCCGCGTCCGGCGCCGTCGATCATGCGGTCGTACACGTCGGAGTCCGCGGCGATCGGCAGGAGCGTGTCCAGGGTGCCGTGGAGGGTGATCATCGGTTTGCCGATCCGGCCCGTGAGCGCGACCCGGGCGACGGCGCGGTGCACGGCCGCCGGCCGCGCGGCGTAGTCGTAGTCCGCGTCCGAGGCGCAGGGCGCCAGGATCTCGGGGACGGTCGCTCCGGCGCTCGCCCCCGGGCATGCGGGGTCGTAGGAGGGGTCGAACTCGGCCCGGTACGTCTTCTGCGTAATGCCCCAGTACGCCTGCTGGTGGTACGGCCACAGGAATTCCGAGCCCGGCGCGAAGCCCGCCGCGAGCAGGTCCGCGTCGCCCGCCCGGCCCTGCGCGCGGGCCACCGTCACCGGCAGCGACGTCAGCAGGTTGGGCCCGTCCGCGGTCCAGAGCGTGCCCTCCCAGTCCACGCCGCCGTCGTACAGCGCCGGATGGTTCTCCAGCTGCCAGCGGGTGAGGTAGCCGCCGTTGGAGATGCCGGTCATGTACGTGCGCCGCGGCGCGTGGCCGTACCGGCCGGCGACGGCGGCCTTGGCCGCCACGGTGAGCTGGGTCGTGCGCCGGTTCCACTCGGCGATCGCGTCGCCCGGACGACGGCCGTCGGTGTAGAAGTCCGGGCCGCTGTTGCCCTTGTCGGTCGCGGCGAATGCGTAGCCCTGCGCGACCGCCCAGTCGGAGATGAGCACGTCGAGCGAGTACTGCTTGCGGGTGCCCGGCGCGCCCGTGACGATCAGGCCGCCGTTCCAGCGGTCGGGCATCCGGAGCACGAACTGCGCGTCGTGGTTCCAGCCGTGCGTGGTGTTGAAGTGCGAGCTGTCCGGGAAGTAGCCGTCGACCTGGACGCCCGGTACGCCCGAGGGGCGCACGGTGCCCGCGGCGGACAGCCCCGCCTGGTCGGCGGTGTCGGTGTACGGGGTGCCGGCCAGGCCGGTGGTCGTCAGGTCCGGAAGGCACGCGCGCTGCGCGAGGGCGGCGCCGGGAACCACCACCCGGTCCAGCCGTGCGCAGTGGCCGGCGGTCGCGGTCCGCGCTTCCGCGGGCACCGCCGCGGTGCCCAGCAGGAGGGTCGCGGCGGCCAGCAGGGGAACGCTCTTCGGGACACCTCTGGTGAGGCCTCTCCAGGGGCGCATGGTGCCTCCAGGGCACGTCGGGGTCGGTTGCCGCCACATCGTGTCCGCCGCCGCGCGCCCGGACCATGGCGTCGCCCCACGTGCGCGGGACCCTGGTCATGGGTGCAGGTGACACGGGTCACGGAGCGTCGTCACGCGGAGCAGTACTCTTGGCCCATGCTTCTGCTCGTGCGCCGCCGACACGTGGACTTCGTCCGCGTCACGAGCATGTCCTGTCGCCGCAGCGGCTGAGCCCCGCCACTCGTCTCCCTCCCTTCACCCGGCCCCGCGCCACCGCCCCGACAGGGCCCCGCGCGGAGCGTTCGGCCACCGCCGTCGCTGCCGGGCCACACCCTGCGGAAAGACACATGACGCTCCAGCTCCCCGTGATCGACCTGTCGGCCGCCGACCGCGGCCCCGAGGCCCGCGCCCGGCTCCACCGCGACCTGCACGCCGCCGCCCACGACGTCGGCTTCTTCCAGCTGACCGGCCACGGCGTCACCGCCGAGGAGACAGCCGCCCTGATGCGCGTGATCCGCGCGTTCTTCGCCCTCCCCGAGGCGGACCGGCTCGCCCTCGGCAACCTCAACTCCCCGCACTTCCGCGGCTACACCCGTATCGGCGACGAGCGCACCGGCGGCAGCCGGGACTGGCGCGACCAGCTCGACGTCGGCGCCGAGCGGCCCCGGCACGTCCCCGCACCTGGCGAACCGCCGTACTGGTGGCTCGAAGGCCCCAACCAGTGGCCCGCCGGTCTTCCCGAACTGCGCGAGCGCTCCCTGCGCTGGATCGACCGGCTCAGCGGCGTCGCGCACCGCCTGCTGCGCGAACTGCTGGCCTCCATCGGTGCCCCCGAGGACTTCTACGACGACGCCTTCGCCGACGAACCGCACCTGCACCTGAAGCTGGTCCGCTACCCCGGCACCGCTCCCACCGGCGACGGCCAGGGCGTCGGCGCGCACAAGGACTACGGTTTTCTGACCCTGCTACTGCAGGACGAGGTCGGCGGCCTCCAGGTGGAGCGTGCCGACGGCCGCTTCCACGACGTCCCGCCGTTGCCCGGCGCCTTCGTCGTCAACCTCGGCGAGCTCCTGGAAGTCGCCACCGACGGCTGGCTCAAGGCCACCAACCACCGCGTCGTCAGCCCGCCCGGAGCGCGCGAGCGCTTCTCCGTCCCCTTCTTCTACAACCCGCGGCTCGACGCGCGGATCGCCCCGCTGCCCTTCGCGCACGCCCACCACGCCCCGGGCGCCACCCAGGACCCGGCCAATCCGCTGTTCGCCGAGTACGGACGCAACGAGCTCAAGGGGTGGCTGCGCGCCCACCCGGAGGTCGCGCGGCGTCACCACCCGGACCTCGTCGCGGCCGAGGCGGCGGCCGCCCACTGACCCGGCGGGCGCGGCCGTCCGCGGTTACCGTGCCTGTATGGGGAAGGTTCCCGCGGAGGACGGCACGCCGCAGATCGCCACGCTGCAGATCACCACGCCGCCCCAGTGGTTGCGGCTGCTGCCGGTCGTCCTGCTGGCCGCGCTGATCGTGGCGCAGGGCGTCACTCCGGGCCACGTGGAACTGGACGCGTACTACGCGGCGGTCTCCCCGCTGGCCGCCCTCACCTACGGGGTGCTGGGCACGGCCGTCACCGCGGTCGCTGTGGTCGTGGTGATGGCGCTCCCGGTCGTCGGCTCGGGCACGCTCTTCGGCGCCGAACAGGGCGCCATCGTGCTGATCGGTGTCCTCAGCGTGGTGATCGCGGGGGTGGGCCGCCGCTTCCGGGGGCGGTTGGTGGAGGTGGGCTCGGTCGCCGAGGCCGCCCAGAACGCCGTACTGGCACCCGTGCCGCCCCAGGTCGGTGCGGTGCGCTGCGCGGCGCTGTACCGGGCGGCGCAGCGCGGCACCCTGGTGGGCGGCGACCTGTTCGACGTGCGGGACGGACCCCACGGTGTGCGGGCGCTGATCGCCGATGTGCAGGGCCACGGACTCGCCGCGGTGTCGACGGTCGCCTCCCTTCTCGGCGCCTTCCGCGAGGCGGCGCTCGACCAGCCGGACCTGAGGAGCGTCGCCGGGCGCCTGGAGCGGCGTCTGCTGCTGGACGCCGACGCGAACGGCGAGCTGTTCGCGACCGCGTTGCTGCTGGAGTTCCCCGCCGGCGGAGCGGCGGTGCGGCTCGCCTGCCACGGGCACCCGCCCGCCCTGCTGCTGCGCGACGGCGCGGTGGAGGAGCTGAGGGCCGATCCCGCGCCGCCCCTGGGCACCGGACTGCCGGGCCTGCCGCGGCCCGTGACGGTGGAGGTGGAACTGCGGCCGGGTGACATGATCCTGGCCTACACCGACGGTGTGACGGAGGCCAGGAACGCGTCCGGGGTCTTCTACCCGCTCGCCGGCCGGCTCGCCGCGCGCCTGGCCCTGGGAGCCCACCCCTCGCCGCGCGACGTGGTCGACGCGGTCTGGGAGGATCTGACCGGCTACGCGGGTGTGGTCGGCGACGACGTCGCGCTGCTGGCGCTCACCTCCGCGCGGCTCCAGTCGTAGTACCGGGTCAGCCCTTGCGCGCCAGCGGCCGGCCCTGCAGCCGGGCCGCCTCGGCCCGGATCGCCGGAAGGGCGGCGTACAGGGCGTTGCCGGGGCAGTCGGTCATGAAGGCGTCCCGGTGACCGGCGATGACGTGGAAGACCGCGCGCTTCCCCTTGCGGAAGCGGCTCTTGTCGTTGCTGGACACCAAGGTGACCTTGGAACGGGGGTCGATGCCGGAGATCCCGAGCTTCCAGGCCGCGAGCCGGGCGATGCCGTCGGTCAGCGCGTGCGTCACGCTGCCGGGGGCGTCGAAGGTGCCGACCGCCGCGACACCGATGGTGTCCTGGTTGAAGCCGACCGCGTGCGCGCCGGTCACCGGCTTGCCCAGGCCGCCGGCCCGGCCCTCGTAGATCGTGCCGCACTTGTCGACGAAGAAGTTGTAGGCCACGTCGTCCCAGTGCTTGCCGCGCACATGGCCGGTGTAGATGTTCCGGATGATGCGGGGCACGTCCTTGCAGGCGTAGCCGTTGCCGCTGTCCGTGTGGTGCAGGAAGACCGCTTCCACCGCGTGGCCGTAGTGGGGCGCCTCGTGGCGCAGCGACTCGTCCGCCCCCCAGGAGGCCCGGGTGACGATGCGCGGTTCCGCGGCGGGGTAGGCCGGGACCCGGTGCATCGTGACGCGGTCGGTGAGATTGGGGAACGGCTCTACCTGCGGGGTCGGGGCCGGGCGGGCGTACAGGACGGGCGGCGAGGGGGAGTGGACGACGGCACGGTGCACGCCCCACGCCGTCAGGGCGACGAAACCCATCGCTCCGGTACCGGCGACCAGGACGGTCGTCGTGCGGCGGGACCGGCGCACGGCCCGGTGCGCGCCCTTGATGTGGCGCTGCGGCCCGTCCGACCCCTGGCGCGACCCGCGGGTTCCGTGGTGCGAGCCCGTGGCCGCATGCCTTGACTGCATAAAGGAACATCAGCCCATATGCGCGAACGGGCCGGAGAGGACACGCCGCGTACCGCCGCCGCCTCACCCGGATGCCCGCCGGGAGGCCGCGGGGCGCACGGGCGCCCCCCGCCCCCGCAGTCAGTAGTAACGGCGCATCAACTCCCCGGCCCATGCCGGTTCCACGACCTCGCCCCGCGGTGCGAACCCGGTCATCCACGGCTTGATGTCGAGCACCGGCGTGCCGTCCACGGCGTCGAGCCCCCGCACGTGGACGTCCAGTCCCTCGACGCGCAGCAGCTCGCAGCGCGAGACGCCCAGCCGGTTGGGCCGGTCCTTGCCGCGCTGGGCGAAGATGCCCGTGCGGGGCCACGCGGTGTTGCCGCGGGGGTGGCGCGCCCCGGTCTGCTCCCGCTCCGGCGGCACACGGTCGAAGCGGTAGACGACCTCCAGGTGCGAGAAGGCGTCGAGCCCGAACAGCGCCTCGGGCCCGAATCGCCCGGCGTCCAGCCGGATCACCGCCTCCACCCCGCCCCAGTCGTCGTCCTCGACGGCGGCGCGCCCGCCGCTCACCCGGCCGACGGAACGGACCTCGATCACGGACATGCCCGCTCCCCTTTCGCTCACTATGCGAGACACGGGTATCACTTGGTGGACGATCCTGTCTAGTGTGAGGTCATGCCGAGGGAATGGGACGCGACCACCTACGACGCACTTCCGCTGCCGCACGAGCAGTGGGGAAAGCGGACGCTCGGCCGGCTCGCCGCGTCCGGCCCCCGCCGTGAAGCCCGCGTGCTCGACCTGGGCTGCGGGACCGGCCGCGACACCGCCGCGCTGCTGGACCTCCTCCCGGACGGGTACGTCGTGGCCGTCGACGGTTCGCTGCGCATGCTCGACCGGCTGCGGCAGCGCCTGGCCGGCCGCATGGACCGGGTCGAGGCCGTCCACGCGGACATCACGCACGGGCTGCCGCTGCGCGAGCCCGTGGACGCCGTCGTCAGCGTCGCCACCCTGCACTGGATCCCCGACCACGCCGCGCTCTTCGGTGAGATCGCCCGCGTCCTGCGCCCCGGCGGCACCTTCGTCGCCGAATGCGGTGGCCCGGGCAACATCGCCCACGTCTCCGCGGCTGTCGACGACGTCCTCGGGACGCGGCCCGCCGTCTGGCACTTCGCCGGCGTGGCCGAGACCGAACAGCGGCTGCGCGACGCCGGGTTCACCGACATCGACGTCGCCCTCGCGCCCGACCCCGCGCGCCTGGCGGCCGGGGACCAACTCCTGTCCTACCTGGCCGTCGTCGTTCTGGGCGGGCAACTGGAGCGCCTTCACGAGGACGAGCACGAGGCCTTCGTCCGGGCCGTGGCGGAGCGCCTCCCGGAACCGGTCGTGGACTACGTGCGGCTCACGATTACCGCGACACGCGGCCGTTCCGGCGCGCCGGGGGTGTAATTCGCTTGCGGTGCCGGGGGACGACGGGAACCATCGCCCCTGCGCCGCCCGGCACCGGCGCCCCCGCGACCGTGGACGACGACCGCCAGGGACGGGGACCCAGGAGAACTCCCGAGGAGAAGTCCCCGCTCTGTACACGCACTTCGACCACCTTCCTTTCCCGGCCCGGATGCGGGCCGTCGCGGAACACGCCCGGTCCCTCGACGAGGACGGCTATCGCGCCGCCCGTGCCGCTCTCGCGGACGGGGACCCCGACGAGCGGCACTTCGCGCTCTTCCTGGCCGTCGTCCGGCGCGACGTCGACGCCGTGGCCGCCGCGCTCGAAGACCCCCGGCTGCGACGCCGCGCCCTGGCGGCGGCCATCCGGCTGCCCGTTCCCGACGCCGCGTTGGCGCGGATCGCGCTGAGCGACATCCGCGGTGTACGTCGGGACGCCTACCGTGTCCTGCGGCTGTCCCGGCGCCGTGAACTCGCCGCACGACTGCTCCCGGAGGTCCGCGAGCGGTACGGGGACGCCGAGGCGGCGCAACTGCTGCCGGCCTGTCCGCCGTCCACGGTGGGGGAGTGGCTGCCCCGGCTCGACGCGCCCGCCGGCGTGCTGTCGTCGCTCGCCCGCACCGCGCCCCGAGCGGTCGCCGAACACCTGGTCCGGGCAGCGGCGCAGGCCGAGGGCGCCACCCTCGCGCGGTACCGGTTCGTCCAACGCCACGTGAACCTCGCGGAGTCCGTGGCCCGACGCGACCCCGGAGCCGCGCTGATCCTCGCCGAGAAGGCGCCGCGCGTCATGACCGGCGAGGCCGTGGTCGCCGCCCTGCGCCGGCCCCGGGACCTGCTCGCCGCCGTCCGCCGAGCGGGCCTCACGCACCTGCCTCTCGCCGACGGACCGTTGCCCAGGAGCGTCCGCCGCGCACTGCGCGGACTGGCTCCGGAGGAACTGGCCGCCCTCGCCGCGGTGTGCCGCATCCAGGATGACGAGCACCGGGACCTGACGGAGCCCGTCACCGCCGACCCCCTGCTGGCGCTCGTCCCATCGGACGCGCGCCTGCGGCTGGTGCGCGAACGCGTGCCCCACGGAAACCGGCACAGGGTGCCGGTCAGCGCGGTCGCCGCGCTGGACCCCGAGGATCGCGCCGAGTTCGTCCGGGACCTGCGGGTGGGTCCGGGGCGCGGGCGTGACAACCGGCTGCGCCTCGGCGTCCTCCTTCCGCCGGCCGAGGCCGAATCCCTCTACCGGGGTCTGGCCGACGACTTCGACTTCCACCAGAGGAGTTCCGCCTGGCCGGGACTCCTCGCCGCCGCGGCCCAGCACGGCGACCCCGCCGGGTACGCCCGCGTCTTCACCATGTGTGAACGCGCCTGGCACGACATGTACGTCGTACGCCAGGCGGCCCTGGAACAGGCGGCCAACGCCCCCGCCCGGCTGCTGGCGGCCGTCCCGTACGCGGCCTTGCGGGACGCGGCCCGGACCACCGTCCAGTCCCACGACTCGACTCCCTACACGCTCCGGGCCGCCGAACGGCTCCTGCGGCGGGCGGCAGTGGCGGCCGCGACGCGGCACGACCACGAACGCGCTGCGGCTGTCGCACTGCTGCTCGCCCAGATCGTCGCGGACACCCGGTTCCCGGGCCACGGGACGCCACTGGACGTCGACCGGTCCGCCGCCCGGGCGATCTGGGCCGCGGGCCACCAGAGCGGCGGCACCCGGAACGCCCTCGGCATCGCCGCCCTCCTGGAGCGCCATATCGCCGCGTTGCCCGGCTGCGACGACTTCCTCGCCCGTACGGCTCTGGAGAGCGACGATCCCGCCGTCGCCGCCCGCGCCGCCGGCGTCTGGCTCGCCGACCCCGCGACACGGGAAGCACGTGCCGCGGAACTCCTGCGATCCGGCAAGCGGTTCTCCGCGGTCCCGCGCCTGGAGGAGACGGTGACACGCCGCCGCACCGACCTGCTGGAGAGCCTGCCGGCGGCCGCCGCCGTGCCGCCGTGGCTGCCCAGGACGCCCTGGACCGCCGAAGGACGCTGGCTGCCCCCACAGCGGGCGCTGATCGCACAGCACTTGGAGCGCGTGGCCGCCGACGACGACCTGCCGCTCAGGCAACGCACCCGCGCGGCCTCCCAGTTGCGCGACGCCACAGTCCTCGGGCGGCTGGCCGAGGGGGAGGTTCCCCAGCCCGTGGCGGCCGCCGCCCTGGCCTCACTCGGCCGGATGGCCGACCGCGCCGCGCTCGCCCCGCTGCTGGAGTACGCCGGCACCGGCGGCGTGCGCGGCAGGGCCGCGATGGCGGCGCTGCGCCGGCTCCTCGACGGAATTCCCGACGCCGAGGCGGTCGAGTGGCTCGGCGGGATCGCCCGCGACCCGCGGGCACCCGTCGGCTCGCGGAAGGAGGCGGCACGGGCCCTGGGCGAACGCCCCGGTGAGCAGGCGTTCGGCGCCCTGCTGGCCGCCTGGGACGTGCCCGGCCAGCACCACGACGTGCTCGCCGTGCTGGCCGTTCCGCTCAGTGCCGCCCTGGAGCGGCCCGGGATCGCCGCCCGGCTGCGGTCCCGGATGGGGCACGCGGCGGTGCGGCAGGCCGTCATCGGCGGCCGCCGGGACGCCGTCCCGGCGGCGGAGGCCCACACGCACTTCCTGGCCGCCCTGGTGAGAGAGGGAGGCGACCCGGACGTCGTGGAGGCCGCCTGCGGCGCACTCAACACGGTCGTCCGCGAGCACCGCGCGGACGAGGTCGTCGCCGGAGCGCTCGCCGCCGCGCTGTGCGACCCGGCGCGGCTCCCTGACGAGCGGTACAACGCCGGGTACGCGCTCTCCGGGGCGGCGGCGCGTTCGGGGACGGCCGCCGCCGCGCTGCGCGACGCGCTCGGCGCTCTGGCGGGCGGCCGGGCGGAATTGCGCCTCCTCGACCGTCTCGCGGCCAATCGCCACCACCCGCGCACCGCGGTGGTGGACGGCGTGTACGCGGACGCACTGGAACGGGCGGGACTGGGCCGCGCCGCCGCCCGCGCGGCTTTCGACGCCGCGATCGCGGCGTTGCGTGAGGGGGACACCGGCCCGGATCGGTGGGACCGCTGCCTGCGACTGGTCGAGCGGCACCCGTACGCCCTGTCCCTCGACGACCGGCGTCCGATGACGCTCGGCGCCGACGACGGCTCCACCCTCCGAGCCGTCCTCGAAGTGGCCCGCGCCCTGGGTGAGCGTCCCGGCACACCGGCCGGACTGGCCGCGGTGCTCCTGGTCCGCTCGGGCGGGGAGGCCACCGGGTGGACGGGACCGTGGCGGGACCAACTTGACGCCCTCAAGGCGCACGCCGACCCGGACGTCGCGCAGGCGGCACTTGTCGCGGAGCTGAGGCGCCCGGCCGGGTGACGGGCGCCTCGGAAGGCGGGCCTAGTCCGGCGGCAGGGGCACCGCCGGCGCCTGCGGCGACTGCAGAAGCACGTTGTGCACGTAGTCCTCGACCGCGGCGTCCAGTCCGACGTCGCCCTGGGCCCGCTCCGACATGAACCAGCGGTGCTCCAGCAGCTCGTGGTAGACCTGCGCGGTGTCCATGCCGCGGCGCAGCTCGCGCGGGACGGCGCGGACGGTCGGGCGGAAGACGTCGCGGACCCAGCGGTGGGCCAGCACCTCGGGACGGGCGCCGAGCGGGTCGCCGGGGGCGTAGTCGTCCTGGGTGGCCATCCAGGTCTCCAGGTCGTTGAGGAGGCTGCGGGCCTGGTTCTCCTCGGCGTCCAGGCCGGTCAGGCGGAGCAACTGGCGCTGGTGGTGGCCGGCGTCCACGACCTTGGGCAGGAAGGTGACGTGGTCGCCGTCCGGCGACTTCTGGATCTGCATCTCGGCCACGTCGAAGCCGAGTTCGTTGAGGCGGCGGATGCGCCGGTCGATGTAGTGCCGCTTGGTCACCGGGTAGACCGACTCGCGGGTGAGCTCGTGCCACAGTTCGTCGTACCGGTCGGCGATGGCCTGGCCGAAGGTCACCGGGTCCACGGACGGGTGCAGGGAACCGCCCGCCTCCAGGTCCATCAGCTCGCCCGCGATGTTGACCCGGGCCACCTCGATGTCGTACTCGCGCTGGCCGCGCGAGAGGTTGGCCTGGATCTGGCCGGTCTCGGCGTCCACCAGGTACGCCGCGTACGCGCCCGCGTCGCGCCGGAACAGGGTGTTGGACAGCGAGCAGTCACCCCAGGCGAAGCCCGCCAGGTGCAGCCGGACCAGCAGGACGGCGAGCGCGTCGAGCAGGCGGTTGACGGTGCCCGGCCGCATCGTCGTCTCGAACATCGAGCGGTACGGCTGGGAGCCGCCCAGGTGCCGGGTGATCAGGACGGGCTCCAGCGGAGCGCCGCGGTCGTCCGTGCGGCCGGTGACCACGGCCAGCGGGTCCACCGCGGGGATCCCGATCCGGTCCAGGTCGCGCAGCAGCCCGTACTCGCGCACGGCGGCCCACTCGCCGACCTCCTTGACCGCCACCACCTCGTCCCCGGCGAGCGCGAAGCGCACCACGTGCCGGGAGATGCCGCGGGGCAGGGCCACCAGGTACTCCTCGGGCCACTCCTCCAGCGGCACGTTCCACGGCAGGTCGAGGAGGGTGGCCGGGTGCTCCGGGGAGGTCGCGGTGATCTGGAGGTCCATGACGCACAAGTGTGCGGCACAGGGGTGGCCGCGCACGATACCGGGGGCGTGCGCATACGCTGCGGTCATGACGGAACGGCTGGTGGTCATCGGGGGCGACGCGGCGGGCATGTCGGCGGCGTCCCAGGCACGCCGACGGAGGGGCCCGGGCGACCTGGAGATCATCGCCTTCGAACGCGGCCGCCGTACCTCGTACTCGGCGTGCGGCATTCCCTACTGGATCGCGGGGGACACCGACGGGCCCGACGAGCTGATCGCCCGCTCGCCCGAGGAGCACCGGGCCCGCGGCATCGACGTGCGGCTCGGCACCGAGGTGCTCGGCATCGACATGGACGCGCGCCGGGTGCGCACCCGCGACACGTCCGGCCACGAGGGCTGGACCGGTTTCGACCAGCTCGTCATCGCCACCGGGGCCGTCCCCAAGCGGCCCGACATCCCGGGGATCGACGCCGACGGAGTGCACGGGGTGCAGATCCTCGATGACGGCGAGGAGATCCTCGGCTCGCTCGACGACGCCCCTGCGCGGCACGCGGTCGTGGTCGGCGGCGGGTACATCGGCGTCGAGATGGCCGAGGCCATGCTGCGGCACGGACTGCGCGTCACCCTGCTCGAACGGGCCGAGGAGCCCATGTCCACCCTCGACCCGGACATGGGGCACCTGGTGCGCAAGGCCCTGGAGGGGCTCGGCATCACCGTGGTCACCGGCTCCGCCGTGCGCGAGGTGCTGACCGGCGCCGGAGGGCGGGTCCGGGCGGTGGCGACCGACCGGGGCGAGTACCCGGCCGACGTCGTCGTGCTCGGGCTCGGTGTGGCGCCCAACACCGCTCTCGCGCGGGAGGCCGGACTGCGCCTCGGGGAGCACGGCGGGCTGCTCACCGACCGCGCGATGCGGGTGCGGGGCGCCGACGGCGTCTGGGCGGCGGGTGACTGCGTGGAGGTGGTCAACCTGGTGTCCGGGGGGATGCAGCACATTCCGCTCGGTACCCACGCGAACAAGCAGGGCCGGGTCGTCGGCACGAACATCGGTGGCGGCTACGCCACCTTCCCCGGTGTCGTCGGCACGGCGGTCAGCAAGGTCTGCGACCTGGAGATCGCCCGCACCGGGCTCAAGGCGTCGCAGGCCGACGCGGCCGGCCTGCAGTACGTCACCGCCGTGGTGGAGTCCACCAGCAGGGCCCGCTACTACCCGGGTTCGGCGCCGATGACCGTCAAGGCCATCGCCGAGCGCGGCACCGGGCGGCTGCTGGGGCTCCAGATCGTCGGGCGCGAGGGCGCTGCCAAGCGGGTCGACATCGGCGCGGTGGCCCTGACCGCGGGCATGACGGCCGAGCAGGTGACCGCGCTCGACCTCGGCTACGCCCCGCCGTTCTCGCCGGTGTGGGACCCGGTGCTGGTGGCGGCGCGCAAGGTCGCGGGCAAGGTGCACGACGATCCGCGCGAGGGCCCGCGGGCGGGCTGAGCCGGGCCCGGGCGCCGACGGGCTCAGCTGGGGCGGACGGCCAGCTTGTCCAGGGCCTCCAGCAGCTTCGGCAGTTCCGGTCCGCGGCCGACCGGGAGCACCTCGCCCGGCTCCTCGTCGAGCAGCACGAAGGCGACGTCGTCGGTGCGGGCCACCAGGCTCCAGTCCGTCCCGTCCACGCGCAGTGTCCGGACTCCCTCCCCGGCCGCGGTCGACCGTATGCGGCCGGGCGGCGGCGGGGCGTTCACGTACTCCGCGGCGGCGGTCAGAGCCCGGCGTACGCCGGGATGGAGGCCGCCGCCCGTGGGCGGGCCCGGCTCCGCCCCCTGATCCTCTGTGGCCTGTTCGCCGCCCGTCCCACCGGTTCCGGCGGGGTCGCCCAGCTGCTCACGCCAGGTGCGCCACTGCAGCGCGATCTCGTCGGCGCCCATGCGCCGCTGCGCCGGCCCCCAGTGGTCGCTGTCCGGCGGCGAGAGGGGGCGTCCCGCCTCCTTCTCGTCGGGGTCGTGGGGTGCGGCGACCCCCGGTGCGGCGACGGCCACCGGCAGCGGCCAGCCGGGCAGGGCGGCGATCACCGAGTGCTCGTCGGGGGACAGGTCGTACTCGAGCCCGCAGTCCCATGCGGCCAGGGCGCAGGCCACGAGAGCGGTGTCGTCGACGGCCACGGTCCACCGGGCGCCGGTCCCGTCCTGCCCGAAGATCAGGCCGTAGCCGTCGGCGACCGCTTCGAGGCCGAGCTCGGCGCACGCCGCCGGGTAGTCGTCGGCCAGGACGCTCGGGAACTGCGCGGGCGTCAGCATCGCCGCCGTGAGAACGAACAGCGCGTCGTCGTCCGTCGCGGACACGGGCATCCCCTTCCGAGTGGTTCTCCGTGGTGGGCGCACCCTAACCAGCCGGTGAGACCCGCGTCGAGAGCGGGGTCGCGCCTGTGGAAAACCCTTCACCGGCCGGGACACGGGCCGCCGCCCCGCCACCGCGGCCAACTTCCGCACCCTGTACGGCGGCTGCCTGCACGGACGCGGTACCGGCGCTTCCGCTTCGCGGGTGCGCCCTGCCGTCCGGGGTTCGGGCCTAGCCGTCGCCGAGCTCCGCGAGCGTGCCGCGCAGCCACGTCAGCTCCGCCTTCGTGGTCGCCCGGGCGATGGTCAGTACGCCGCGCCGGAACGGGTCCTCGACCTCCTCCGCGCGCAGCGGCCGGTCGCCCTCGTAGAAGAACCCGGAGGGCTCCTCGAGGAACGCCATGCGGCGCCGCAGCACCGCGGCCTGGGCGGCCCGGTCGTCCAGGTGCCGGAGGAAGGCGAGCACGGTGAACCAGCGGTTCTCGTCCGAGATGTCGAGGCCGGAGGGTTCGGCGAGCCGGCGGCGGAGTTCGGCGCGGCCCTGGTCGGTGAGCGTGAGTTCGTGACGGGGGGCGGCGACCGCGCCCGGACGGGTCTCCCGTTGCAGCAGGCCGGCCTTCTCCATCCGTTTGATGGCCGGGTAGAGCGTGCTCTCCGCGACGGGTTTGACGTGCCCGGTCAGCGCGGCGATGCGCTTGCGCAGTTCGTAGCCGTGCAAGGCGTCGTCGAACAGGAATCCCAGGATCGCGAGCTCCAGCATGCGGTCATTCTCCACCATCCACGGGGTACATCGTGTTGGTAATACATCGGTGGCGATGTATGGTCTCCGTCATGCAGCAGACACGGTTCACCGAGGGCGGCGCGCACATACGCTGGACGGAGTCGGCAGGCGAGGGCCCCGCGCGGGTCTTTCTGCACGGCCTCGGAGCGGCATCCGCCGTCTACTTCGCGCACATTGCCGGGCACCCCGCGCTGGCGCGGCACCGCTCGCTCCTGGTCGACCTGCCCGGCTTCGGCATCAGCGACCGCCCGGCGGACTTCGGTTACCGACTGGAGGACCACGCGGACGCGGTCGCCGCCGCCCTCGACGCCGCCGGTGTGACCGGCACGGAAGTGGTCGGCCACAGCATGGGCGGGGCCGTCGCCATTGTGCTGGCCGCACGCCGGCCGGACCTGGTCGCGAGCCTGGTACTGGCGGAGGCGAATCTGGACCCCCGCCCGCCGGAGACGGCCGGCAGCAGCGGCATCGCCGCCTTCACGGAGGAGGAGTTCGTGCACGGCGGGGCCTTCGAGCGTGTCCTGGAACGCGTCGGACCGAAGTGGGGCGCCACGATGCGGCTCGCGGATCCCGTGGCGCTGCACCGCAGTGCCGCCGGTCTGATACGGGGAACCGAACCCACGATGCGCGCGATGTTGCTCGCCCTGACCGTTCCGCGCACCTACCTGATCGGAGAGCACAGCGGGGAACTCGCCGGGCACCAGGGGCTGGTGGCGGCCGGGGTGTCGGTGGTGACCGTCCCCGGCGCCGGTCACAACATCATGTTCGACAACGCCTACGCCTTCGTCGAGGCCATCGCCAGGAATTGGTCGTCGCAGTCCGTGTAGCCGGTCATGGTCCAGCCGGACCCGTCGAGCAGGGGCCGCAGGTTGGGCTCGGCGCGCAGGTCGTCGGGTGTGAGCCGGCGGCCCTGCCGGGCGGCGAGGGCCGCCCGGCCGATGGGGTGGAAGAGGGCCAGCCGCCCTCCGGGCCGGGTGACCCGGGCCAGTTCACGCAGGCACGCACCGGGGTCCGGCAGGTGGCCGATGAGCCCGGCCGCGAAGACGGCGTCCAGGACCCCGCCGCGCAGCGGCAGGCGTGCGCAGTCGGCCAGTACGAGGGCGCCGTCCGCCCCGCGCCCCGCGCGGACCGCGGCGGTGAGCATCTCGGGGGTCAGGTCGGCGCCGACGACCGTCCCCGACGGGCCCACCGCGCGCCGCAGGAACGGCAGCGCGCGTCCCGTGCCGCATCCGGCGTCGAGCACGGTCTGCCCGGGGCGCAGACCGAGTCGCGTCACCGCCGCCTCGTACGCGGGACCGTCGTCGGGGAAGCGGGTGTCCCAGCCGGCGGCCCGGGCGGCGAAGAACTCACGCACATGGGCGGGGTCGGAATGCATGTCGGACACCTCTGGTGGGAGCCGCGGACGGGGCAGCGCAATGGGCGGGGCATCATGGTCGCATGCTCACGCTGCGTTCCGTCGTCCTCTTCATACTTGCCGCGCTCCTCGAGATCGGAGGCGCTTGGCTGGTGTGGCAGGGCCTGCGCGAACACCGCGGCTGGGCCTGGATCGGCACCGGGGTGATCGCGCTCGGCCTGTACGGATGCGTCGCGACCTTGCAGCCGGATGCCGAATTCGGCCGCATTCTGGCTGCCTATGGCGGCGTGTTCATCGTGGGCTCGCTCGCCTGGGCGATGGTCGCGGACGGTTACCGGCCGGACCGCTTCGACGTCGTCGGGGCGCTGGTGTGCCTCGTGGGCGTGGGGGTCATCATGTACGCACCGCGCGGCTCCTGAAACACCTCCCCTCTGTGCAGGTTCGGCCGCTGGGCGATCGTTCGGGACCGCGCGGGGAAAGCACCCTGTCAATTAACGCAGGGTTCCGTCATGGCCGAGGGCCGGTGCCGCCCCCGCACTAGCGTCCGGTGGCCATGGGACACATGGACCACGCCGCCTTCGGCTGGCTGACGCCGCTGCTCTCGTACGCCATGGCGTGCGTCGGCGCGGCCCTCGGACTGCGCTGCACCGGCCGCGCCCTGGCGGCGACCGGCCGCTCCCGCCGCAACTGGCTCCTCACGGCCACCAGCGCGCTCGCCACCGGCATCTGGACGATGCACTTCGTGGCCATGCTCGGCTTCCGCGTCAGCGGCACGGAGATCCGCTACAACGTGCCGCTCACTGTGCTGAGCCTGGTGGTCGCCCTCCTGGTCGTCGGCCTGGGCGTGTTCGCCGTCGGCTACGGCAAGGGGCGTCCCGTGGCCCTGGCGGTCGGCGGGCTCACCACCGGCCTGGGCGTCGCGAGCATGCACTACCTGGGGATGGCGGCGATGCGCCTGCACGGCGGGGTCTCCTACGACCCGTGGACGGTGGCCCTGTCCGTGTCCATCGCGGTGGCCGCCGCGACCGCCGCCCTGTGGGCGGTGCTCACCGTGCACCGGCCCGTGATCGTCGCGGGGGCGTCGCTCGTCATGGGCGCCGCGGTGAGCAGCATGCACTACACGGGGATGCTCGCCGTGCGAGTGGACGTGCGCCCGTCCGCCGCCGAGTTGGGCGGGGCCGGGGCAACCGCCTTCCTCTTCCCGCTCATCGTCGGTCTCGGCTCGTACCTCTTCCTCACCTCGGCCTTCGTCGCGCTCTCCCCGACCGCGAGGGAACGCGGGGCCTCTGCGGCCGCCACGCGATTCGGGGAGGGCGCCGCATGACCCCTCAGCGCGGCCGCCGTGCGCACGCCGGTCTTCCCGCCGACGAGCGGCCGCAGCGGACCTCCCTGCCGGGCCTGCGGCCCAGAACAGTCCGCGCGAAGATCGTCTGCCTCCTGATGGTGCCCGTCGTCTCCCTGATGGCGCTGTGGGCCTTCGCGGCCGTCACCACGGCGCAGGACATATCCCGTCAGTTCCGCGCACAGCGCGTTGCAGAAACGATCCGCGAACCGGTCATCACCACCATCACCGCATTGGAGGCCGAACGCCGTGCCGCGGGGCACTACATGGCCGATCCGAGGGACGCGACCGCGGCCGAGCTGAAGCGCCGCTCCTCGGAGACCGGTCACGCCGTCGGCAGGCTACGGCTCGGCAAGGATCACACCGTGGCCGACGGGACCGGTCTGCCCGGTCAGGTCGCCGACCGCGTACGCGCCTTTGTGGGCGCCGTGGACGGGCTCGACGCGCTGCGCCCCGGCGACACCGCGCCGCGCGCCGACTGGGGCAGGGTCTACCAGGCCTACACGGACGCGATCGCGGACGCTTTCGCCATCGCCGCCGCCATCGCCGACTCGCCGCAGTCCCGCGTCGCCCTGGACATCGGCCGGGCAGCGGAACAACTGGCCTGCGAGGACGCCCTGCTGTCCACCGCCGCCCTCGACCACGACCTGCCCCTCGCGCGCTACGGGGACGTCAGCGGGTCCATCCGGGCCCGCCGGTTCCTCCTCGCCACCGCCGTTCCCGGGTTGACCGGCGAGACCCGACGCGCCTGGGACCGGCTCAGCGGTTCGGAGGAGTACGCGGACCTGGCGGTGGTAGAGGACGCCGTCCTGGCGGCCGGCCCCGGCAAAGCGGCGGCCAACGCGGCTCCGGCCGCCGTCTGGAACCGGGCCGCCGGGCGGGTGTCCGGCGGTCTGGCGGCGATCGCGGTGGGCACGGCTCCCTCGCAGGAGCCCGTCCTGCACAGCCTCCTCAGCCGGTCGGGCGTGGCCGTGCTGCTCGGACTGATCGCCGTCGTCGCCTCGCTGCTCATCTCCGTGCGCATCGGCCGCGGCTTGGTCGTCGAACTCGTCGGACTGCGCAATACCGCCTTCGACCTGGCCAGGCGCAAACTGCCGCGTGCCATGCGGCGGCTGCGCGCAGGGGAGCCGATCGACCTGGAGGCCGAGGCCCCGCTCGGGAGCCATGGCAGTGACGAGATCGGGCAGGTCGCCGAGGCCCTGGCCACCGTGCAGCGCTCGGCGCTGCGGGCCGCCGCCGAGCGCGCGGAACTCCTGAGCGGCGTCTCCGGGGTCTTCGTCAACCTCGCCCGCCGCAGCCAGGTGCTGGTGCACCGCCAGCTCGCCCTGCTCGACACCATGGAGCGGCGCACCGAGGACCCGGCGGAACTGGAGGACCTGTTCCGGCTCGACCACCTCAGTACCCGGATGCGGCGCCACGCGGAGGGCCTGATCATCCTCTCCGGGGCGGCGCCCGGCCGCGCCTGGCGCAAGCCGGTACCGCTCGCCAATGTAGTGCGTGCCGCGGTCGCCGAGGTCGAGGACTACGCACGCGTCGAGGTCCGGCGGCTGCCCCGGACGACCGTGGTCGGGGCGGCGGTCGCCGACCTCACCCACCTGGTGGCCGAACTGGTCGAGAACGCCACCCAGTTCTCGCCGCCGCACACCAAGGTGCGCGTGTACGGCGAGCAGGTGGGCAACGGCTTCGTCCTGGAGGTGGAGGACCGCGGGCTCGGCATGGGCGCGGAGGCCATGGCCGAGGCCAACCGCCGCATCGGGCAGTCACAGGCGCTCGACCTC
Organism: Streptomyces sp. MI02-7b; assembly: GCF_033793585.1. Classification (NCBI taxonomy): domain Bacteria; kingdom Bacillati; phylum Actinomycetota; class Actinomycetes; order Kitasatosporales; family Streptomycetaceae; genus Streptomyces; species Streptomyces sp. MI02-7b. The sequence continues at coordinate 328,374 of NZ_JARAWX010000002.1, forward strand.
TTCGACAGCGACCGGCTCGGCCTGTTCGTCGTGAGCAGGCTCGCCGCCCGGCACGACGTCAAGGTCGCGCTGCGCCCCTCGCCGTACGGGGGAACCACCGCCGTCGTCCTGCTGCCCAGCGCCCTGCTGGAGACCGGCGCACAGGAAGCCGACGCCTTCAAGGCGCTGGGGACGAGGAGAGCGGCACCGACGGTCCACGGGAACGGCATCTTGGCCGAGGAGCGGGCGCCCGCGGTGGCGGCGTCGTCGCGTGGCAGCGACGACGCACCGCCGCGCGGCGTCGTGCCCCACCCGGTGCCGGAACGCGAACCGGCTCCCGAGCCGACGGCCCCGACCGCCCCTGCCCCCGTCGCGCCTGTCCCCGTCGCGGCCGCCCCCGCCCCCGCCCCCGCGTCGGCCCCCGCCACGGCCGAGTCGACGGCCGCCGGGGACGGCGCCCTCCCGCGCCGGGTGCGGCGGGCCAGCCTCGCCCCGCAACTGCTGGAGCGGCCCGCTGCGGAGGACGCCTCGGCCCCGGGGCCGAAGCGGGAGGTGCGCGAGCGCTCGCCCGAGCAGGCACGCGCGACTCTGGCGGCCTATCGCAGCGGCTGGATCCGCGGTGGGGGCACCCTGCCGCGCGAGGACGGAACCGACGCGGAGAGGGCCGAGCGGCGTCCCCTGCGGGCCGCTCCGCCGCCCGGGCACGGTCGCGGCCACGGCGGCCCGCGTACGGCCCCGGAGAACGGCGACACCGACACCGGCCGTACCCCCGGCAGGGCATCCCGCGAAGGAGAACACGGATGATCGACGCATCGAACCGGTCCGGTGAGCTGGACTGGCTCCTGGACGACCTCACCGACCAGGTCACCGAGGTCCGCCATGCCGTGGTGCTGTCCGGTGACGGACTGGCGGTGGGCGCCTCACGCGGCCTCAGCCGCGAGGACGCCGAGCACCTGGCCGCCGTCGCCTCGGGCTTCCACAGCCTCGCCAAGGGCGCCGGCCGGCACTTCGACGCCGGGCAGGTCCGGCAGACCATGGTCGAATTCGACCACGGCTTCCTGTTCGTGGCCGCCGCGGGCGAGGGATCCTGCCTCGCGGTGTTCACCACGGCCGGTGCCGACGTCGGCATGATCGCCTATGAGATGGCCAGGCTCGTCAAGCGCGTCGGCGAGCACCTGCACACACCGCCGCGCCTCGGTGCCGCCGGCCCGGTCGCCGGCTGACCGGGCCGACGGGTGATGAACGGCGGGTACTCGCGTCGTCCCGGCGACCACTGGTACGACGACGAAGCCGGGCCCATGGTGCGGCCGTACGCCCTGACCGGCGGGCGGACCCGGCCCGGTACGGCCGGCGCGGGACTGGACCTGATCGCCCAGGTGATCGCCGAGCCCGGTGCGGCCGACGACCCGTCGCTCACCCCGGAGCACACCGCCATGCTCGCGCTGTGCCGGCGCAGCGCCCAGTCGGTCGCGGAACTCGCGGCCGAGTCCGACCTGCCGGTGGGCGTCGTGCGCGTCCTGCTCGGCGACCTGCTGGCGCTCGGCTGCGTACGGGTCCGCGGCCCGGTGCCGCCGGCGCAACTTCCTGACGTGAGCATTCTGCGAGAGGTGATCAATGGACTCCGGGCACTCTGACACGGCGCCCATGGCGCTGAAGATCCTCATCGCCGGTGGCTTCGGGGTCGGCAAGACCACACTGGTGGGGGCCGTCAGCGAGATCCGGCCGCTGCGCACCGAGGAACAGCTCACCGAGGCCGGCCGGGGTGTCGACGACACGGGTGGGGTCGAGCGCAAGACCACCACCACGGTGGCGATGGACTTCGGCCGCATCACCATCCGGGCGGGCCTGTCGCTGTACCTGTTCGGCACGCCGGGGCAGGACCGCTTCTGGTTCCTCTGGGACGAGCTCGCGCAGGGTGCGCTCGGCGCGGTCGTGCTGGCGGACACCCGCCGCCTGGAGGACTGCTTCCCCGCGGTGGACTTCTTCGAGCACCGGCGCATCCCCTTCGCGGTGGCCGTCAACCGCTTCCCCGGAACACGCGACCACGGCCCCAAGGACATCGCCCGGGCCCTCGACCTGGAGGACGGCACCCCTGTGCTGATGTGCGACGCGCGGGAGCGGGCGTCGAGCAGGGACGTGCTCGTCGCGCTCGTGGAGCACGCGGGGCGGATGCACGCCGCACGTCTGCTGGACTCCGTGAGCTGACGGCCCGTCGGCGGGCGGGCACCCTAGCAGACCGGTGCGGTGGAAAAATGGATAACGCCGTGCATTGAGAGGCTTCTGAGCGGGGTGCGTACGAGTGGGCAGGCGGGGCGCACGGCCCCCGAGCCTCTATCGCGCTAGGAGTTCAGATGCACAAGCGGATCGGTGCCGCGGTCGCCGGAACGGCCGCTGGCCTTCTCCTCGTCACCGCCTGCGGCAGCGGGTCGTCGTCCGGTTACGGCCAGGCGAGCAACGTGGCCCCCGCGGCCCAGCAGCAGAACGTGGCCCAGTCGGCCCAGCCGGGTGCCTCCACCACGGGCGGGTACGGCTACGACGACCCGTCGGCCGCGAGTCCTTCCGCGAGCTCGGACGACGGTTACGGCTACGGCGACGACAACAACGGCTCCGGGGACGACGCGGAAGAGGCCTCGGACAAGAAGTGGCCGGTCCTGTCGGTCGTCAACGACGCGAAGCTGGGCGACATCCTGGTCGACTTCAAGGGACGGACCCTCTACCGCTTCGACAAGGACACCGACTGGCCGATGGTGTCGAACTGCACGGGCGACTGCCTGAAGAAGTGGCCGCCGGCCAAGGCCGTCTCCAAGGCGGAGGCCGAGGCCGCGGGCCTCAACCCCAAGCTCGTGAGCACCTACACGCGGCCGGACGGCACCAAGCAGCTGTCGTACAACTGCTGGCCGGTGTACTGGTACAGCGGCGACACCAAGGCCGGCGACACCAACGGTCACGGTGTCGGCGGCACTTGGTGGGCCGTCGCCGCGAACGGCAAGAAGGCCAACGGCGGCAAGCCGGTCAGCTGAACCGGCGTGGCCGGCCCGCCCCTGGCGTCAGCCGGCCACGTCGGCCTCGGCGAGCACCTTGTCGATCCGCACCCGCACGAGCAGCTCGCCGGGCACACCGTTGCGCTTCCCGTACTCCACCGCCCGCTCTTCCCCCATGTAGCGGGCCGCGATCCGGGTGGCCCACTCCAGCAGCGGGCCGGGTTCCTCGCTCACCTCGGCACGACCCTCCAGAACCACGTACGAGAACGGCGGCCGGTCGTCGTCCACGCAGAGGGCGATCCGGCCGTCGCGCGTGATGTTCCGTCCCTTGGCGGTTCCCGCACCGGTGTTGAAGAACAGATCGTCTCCGTCCAGCAAGAACCAGATGGGGGCGATGTGCGGCCGCCCGTCCGCGCGGACCGTCGCCAGCTTGCCCGTCCGCGTCCCGGCGGACACGAAGGCCCGCCACTCTTCCTCGGTCATCCTGTGTCCCATGGCCCCATCCTGCCCCGGCAGGGCGCCGAAGGGGCGTTCAGGAACCGCTGGACGGGTGCGCTGCCACCGCCTCCTCGTAGAGCGGCCCGTCGGTGCGTCCCCGGCGCAGCAGGCGGCGCCAGTGCACGGGGTCGTACTCCTGGGGCGACGTCGTCGCGAGGAAGTCCTCCAGCACGGAGACGAAGCGCTCCGGCTCGTCGTGGTGCGGGAAGTGCCCGGCGTCATCGAACAGCTCCAGGCGGCTGCCGGGCATCGCCGCGTGCGCCTTGACGGCGTGACGCACCGGGATGACCCTGTCGTGCTTCCCCCACACGATGAGGGTGGGCAGCCCGGCCGTCAGGTAGCTGCGGTCCATCATGGTGATGACCTGGCCCCGCAGGTCGACTCCCGCGCGCAGGGTGCGCAGGAACGCCTGACGGGCCTCGCCGCTGTCCAGGGCGAGGCAGCGTTCCAGGACGTAGTCGAAGTCGTGCCGGCCCAGCCCGAGGCCGCCGGTGCGCCGCAGGACGGGCGCGACGAGTCGCAGGGCGCGGCGGACCGGCGGTGAGGTGGCCAGCGGCAGGGCCACTTCCGATCCGGGTCCCGCGGCGAGTCGCAGCAAGGGGTGCACCTCGGGCCCGAGGCCTCCTCCGCCGACGATCACCAGCCGCTCGCAGCGCTCGGGGAATTGATAGGCGAACTGCATGGCGACGCCCGCCCCCAGCGAGTGGCCGACGACCGAGACCCTGTCCACGTCGAGCACACCGAGCAGGTCCCGCATGCCGCAGGCGTAGGCGGCGACCGCGTAGTCCGCGCGGGGGCGCTCGCTCTCCCCGTGACCCAGGAGGTCGGGCGCGATGACCGTGTGGTGCCGGCCCAGCCGGTGCAGGATGTGCGACCACGTCTCCGAGGTGTCGCCGAGCCCGTGGATCAGCAGCAGCGGGGGCCCGCTGCCGCCCACCCGGAAGGCGCGGCGGTAGCCGTGGATGTCGCGGTGGACCAAGGGGATGTTCCCCGCACCGTCCTCCGCCTCTGGGACGGGACCGATGACGCGCCGCACCGCGTGTCCCCGTTCCATTTGTCCAGGGTGCGGCGCGGGCGTTTCCGCGGCAATGCCGGATCGTTAGCGTGGCGTGAACACGCATCCGGCCGATTCGACGGGATTCGACGGCGGGCGGCCGCCCCGGGCTGTGACATGTCACAGTCGCCGCCTGTCAGGGGGCCTCCTTCGGCGAGACTGTGCCCTTCCGTATCGAACCCATGGTCGACCGAGGACCTGACGCATGCGCCTGCGCCCCCGCACCATCCGCACGCAACTCGTGGCACTGCTCCTGGTGCCGCTCCTGTCGCTGGCGGGTCTGTGGACGTACAGCACCTACACCTCGGTACGCGGAGCCTTCGCCCTCATCGGGATCGCCGAGACCTACCGCTACTACGGCACCCCGGCCGACGATCTGGCCCGCGCGCTGCAGGTGGAACGACGCCTCGCCGTCACCTATGTCGCCTCCGACGGCGCACAGGGCGGCACGGAGCTCGCCCGGAGCGAGAGGGACACCGACCGGCTGCTCGCCGTCGTCCGCGAGCATGCGCGCGAGCACGCCCGCGGCGCGCCGCTGGACCGGGTGCAGAAGCAGCGGCTGACCGAACTCGTGACCGCCGCGGAGGATCTGCGGCCGCTGCGTGCCGAGGTGCGGCAACGCGGTTTCGGCTGGTCCATGGCACTGCACCGGTACTCGGCTGTGATCGACCCCACCTTCCGGTTGCGCGGCGCTCTGGCCGCCCTGCAGAGCGGTGAGGTGGCCCACCAGGGCGGCCTGGTCATCGAACTCGTGCGCGCGAGGGAGTTGCTGTCCCGCGAGGACGCCATGATCAGCGCCGTCCTGGCGGGGCAGCGCATGTCCGTCAGCCAGTACCGCGAGTTCATCAGCACCGTGGACGGCCGCAAGCTGCTGCATTCGATCGTCGACCCGGAACTGACCAAGGCGGCCAAGGAGCGTCTCGACCAGTTCGGCGGCGGCAGCGTCGCCTGGTCGCTCGACTCCATGGAGACCGCTGTGCGCTCCGCGGGCGCCGCGGACGTCGGGAACGTCGTCGGGCTCGACCGCTGGCGCGTCAACGCCGACCGCGCCCTTGCCGAGCTCAGCACCATCAATCTGGAGGCCGCCCGGGAGATCGGCGACCAGGCGCGCGACGACGGCATGAGCGTCCTCCTCAGGACCGGAGCGGTCAGCCTCGCCGGCCTGCTGGCGGTCGTCCTGTCGCTTGTCGTCTCCCTCCTGATCGGCCGTGGCATCGCCCGCCGGCTCACCCTGCTGCGCAACGAGGCGCTGGAGCTTTCGGGGACCCGGCTCCCCGAGGTACTGCACCGCCTGCGCTCCGGAGAGGAGCTCGACAAGGGAGCCGTGGCCCGCGCCGCCCCCGAACTGCGCCTGGGTGCCGACGAGATCGGTCAGGTGGGAAGGGCCTTCAACACCGCGCAGCGCGCCGCGGTGCAGGCGGCCGTCGACCAGGAGCGGATGCGCCGCGGGGTGTCGGCGGTCTTCACCAACCTGGCCCGTCGCAGCCAGGTGCTGCTGCACCGTCAGCTCACCCTGCTCGACAGCATGGAACGCCGCTCGCAGGACCCGGCCGAGCTCGACGACCTCTTCCGTGTCGACCACATCGCCGTCCGCATGCGGCGGCACGCCGAGGGCCTGCTGATCCTCTCCGGCAACGCCCCGGGCCGCGCCTGGCGGCGCCCGGTGCGGCTCGCGGAGGTGGCCAGGGCGGCGGTCGGCGAGGTGGAGGACTACCAGCGCGTGGTCGTACGGCGCATGCCCAGGGTGGCGCTCGTCGGCTCCGCCGTCGCGGACGTGCTCCACCTGCTCGCCGAACTCATCGACAACGCCACCGCGTTCTCCCCGCCCGAGAGCAGGGTCGAGGTGCGGGGCGAGGTGGTCGGCGGCGGCTACGTCCTGGAGATCGAGGACCGGGGCCTCGGCATGAGCGCCGAACGCCTGGCCGAGGCCAACAGTGCGATGGGCGAGGCCGCCGCAGGCACGGACCTGCCGGAGACGGACCGCCTCGGGCTGTTCACGGTCGGACGGCTCGCGGCCCGCCAAGGGGTGCGGGTCGCGTTGCGCCGCGGCCGGTACGACGGCACCGTGGCCGTGGTGATGATCCCGCAGGCCGTACTGGTCGACGGTTCGTCGGACGACGCCGAGACCGGGGAGCACGTGCTGCGGCCCCGGTCGGTGGCGGAGCCACCCGGTGGCGACCGCGCCGACAAGTCGCCGCGCACACCGCGGCCCCGCCGCGGGCCCTCGAGGCCCAAGGAGGACGGGCGCACCGGGGCGGGCTTGCCGAAGCGGGTGCGGCAGGCCAGTCTCGTAGCGCAACTCAGGGAGGACTCCGTGCACGACAGCCCGGCAGAGCCGCCGGCGGGCGGAACGCAAAGGGAACGATCTCCGGAAGAGGCTCGTTCCACCATGACGGCGTTCACGCGCGGCCTCGCCCGCGGCCGTGACGCCGCGACACCGCACGGGACTGCGGAGAACGGGGGCAACGGGGGATGACCGTGAGCAGTGGACTCACCTGGCTGATGGACGACCTGACGGAACGCGTGCCGCACGTCCGGCACGCGCTCGTGCTCTCCAGCGACGGTCTGGTGACCGGCGCGAGCACCAGCCTGGACCGCCCGACGGCCGAGCACCTGGCCGCCGTCTCGTCCGGGTTCCACAGCCTCGCCAAGGGCGCCGGCCGGCACTTCGAGGCGGGCGGCGTGCGGCAGACGATGGTCGAGTTCGACGACGGCTTCCTCTTCGTCACGGCCGCGGGCGAGGGCAGTTGCCTGTCGGTGCTGAGCGGGGTCCAGGCGGACGTCGGCCAGATCGCCTACGAGATGACCCTCATGGTTCACCGGGTCGGTGAGCACCTCGGTGTTGCACCGCGCCGGCACGACGCGGCGGCTCCCGGGGAGTGATGACGCATGACGCCGAGCCCGCCGGAGGACGAGGGCGCGCTCTGGTATGACGACGAGGCCGGTCCGATGGTGCGCGCCTACACCATCACCGGTGGCCGCACCCGGCCGGACTCGGACGGCGACGTCGACCTGATCGCCGTCATGGTCGCTGCCGGAACAACGCGTCCGGGCCATGCCGTCCATACCGCCGCTGCCACCGTGTCCGAGGACGGCCTCGACGACGAGCACCTCACGCTGCTCGACCTGTGCCGCGACGGCCCGCTCTCGGTCGCCGACCTCGCGTCGGAGGCCGATTTGGCCGTCGGCGTGGTCCGGGTGCTCCTCGGCGACCTGCTGCGCGAGGGTCACCTGCGGGCGATCCGCCCCGTGCCGCCGGCCGAACTGCCGGACGTCGGGGTGCTGCAGGACGTCATCAACGGGCTGCGGGCCCTGTGAGGCGGCCGTCCGCGGCGGGATGTCGGTGCCCGGACGTACCGTGACGTCATGTCCGAGATCACGTATGTCCGGGGCGACGCCACCGACCCGGTGGGCGAGGGCGTGAAGCTGATCGCCCATGTCTGCAACGACGTCGGTGGATGGGGGAAGGGCTTCGTGCTCGCGGTGTCGGCCCGTTGGCCGGAGCCGGAGGCGGCCTACCGCCGCTGGTACCGCGAACGCGCCGCGAACGACTTCGCGTTGGGCGCCGTCCAGTTCGTCGGCGTCGGACCACGGCTCTGGGTCGCCAACATGATCGGCCAGCACGGGGTCCGGCGGGGCGGCGAGGGCGTGCCGGTCCGGTACGAGGCGATCGACGCGGGCTTGGCGGCGGTGGCGGACCGGGCCGCCGGGCTCGCGGCGTCCGTGCACATGCCGCGGATCGGCTGCGGTCTCGCGGGCGGGAGTTGGGCCCGCGTGGAGCCGATGATCGTGGAGCGGCTGGTGCGCCGCGGGACAGCTGTGACCGTTTACGACCACGGAGCGTGACAGAGTTATCCACAGGCCCGAGCGGGCCGTCGGCCTCCTGTTCTATCGTGGTGACTGTCAGTGACGAACGGTCACGCAAGGACGGGGGATCGACATGGGTGTGCAGGAGCTTGTCGTCGCGGAAGCACTCGGCGTGCGACGCGCGCGGGAGGAACTGGGCCTGGACCCGGCCGAATTCGAGGTCGCGCTGCAGGTCGGAGAGATCCGCACGACGTCCGCGGCCGGCGGCCGGCGGCGTGTGGTGCGCAAGGACGTGGAACGGCTGCGGTCCGAGGAGGGTTTCCCGGAGACGCTCAGGGAGCGGCTGCGACTGGTCGGCAGCGTGGAGGGCGGTGAGCTCATCGGCATCACGCGCGACCGGTTCACCAGACTCGCCAAGGGCGGTCTCATCCGCCCCGTGCGGTGGTACGTGAACCGCTACCGGGCCGTCGTCTGGCTCTATCTGGCTGAAGAGGTGCGGCAATTGGCGGTCGCCCGACCTTCCCTCCTCGCGGGCCGTCTGCCGACCGCACTGCGGGACGCGCTGGACGAGGGTGAGGACCACCGCCCCCGCGGCTGGCGGGCACGGCGGGTGGAGGAGATGGTGCGGGATGCCACCGACGCCTGGGGCGAGGCGGCCGCCTGGGCCGCCTTGCTGGGCCCGGAGGCGGCGGCGCGGGCGGTGCCCGATCCGCACGAGCGGGCGTATCTGCGCCGCCTGCGGCCGGGCATTCCGCCAGGGAACACCGGCACCCACGTGGCGCGCGAGATGATCGACGCCATCGTCGTGGCGGACCGTCCCGACGAGGTCGCCTTCGCACAGGTCTCGCTGTCCGACGCTCTGCTCCGGGCGCGCGCCGCCCGGCCGGCGCCCCGGCCGGGGAACGAACAGGAGCCCGCCCTGGCGGTCTTGGTGGCGCCGCCGGATCCGGCAGCGCCACCCGGTCCCACCGGGCCGCCTCAGCCGCCCCCGCGGGCCACTAGGAGCCGTTGGCGCCGGCTGCTGGGGCTGGGGGCGGCCTGAGCGGCTCGTCGCCGGCGGTGGGACAACCCGGCCGTCACACCTGGCGGTTCTCGGCGCTGATCATCCAGGCGTGCTCTTCGAGGGTGTCGATGATCGAGTGGAGGAGGTCCGCGGTGGACGGGTCCTCCGCGTCGATGCCGTCGTGCAGGCGCCGCATGGTCGCCGTCGCCGCGTGCAGGCGTGTCGTGATGAAGTCCACCACGGCCGCCACGCTCAGCTCCCCCTCGGGGAACCTGGGCAGGGTGGTGGTGGCCGCGACGGTGTCGGAGCGCCCGTCCGGGACGGCATGGAGGGCCCTCATCCGCTCGGCTATCGTGTCGCTGGCCTCGCGGGCGTCGTCCACGATGTCGTCCAGCTGTTTGTGCAGGTCCCGGAAGTTGTGGCCGACCAGGTTCCAGTGGGCCTGCTTGCCCTGCAGGTGCAGTTCGACCAGCTCGACGAGGATCGCCTGAAGGGCCTCCGACATCTGCCGGGACGCCGTGAACCCTACGGCCGCTTCGTGCTCGGAGAGACGCGCAGTCGGTGGGACAGTGTGCGACGTCATGTCTCTGCTCCTTGGGTAGAAATGCCTTCCCCGGACATCGAGCACAGAGGAAACGTGCGGGTGCCCTGAACGATGTGCCGGCGAGCGGGCGAGCGGCTGCTCGGCGCCGGTGCCCACACACGCGAAGTGACGGACGATCTTCCTCACTGCCCCTGGACAGGCGCCCCTGCCCTTCCTACGGCAGATGCCCCTGGGAGGAGGCAGAACTCGGCATCGCCCTCACGCCACCATGATGTGCACGGCACCCGGGGATACGCCATTCGGAGGAGGAACGGCCCCGAGGTCAGTCCGTGTGCCTCCGGAACAGCCCTTCCTGGACCACCGAGACCAGCAGCCTGCCCTCGCGGTCGTAGATGCGTCCACGGGCCAGCCCCCGGGCGCCGGTGGCGACCGGGGACTCCTGGTCGTACAGGAACCACTCGTCGGTCCTGAACGGCCGGTGGAACCACATGGCGTGGTCCAGCGAGGCCATGTCGAAGCCGCGCGGCCCCCACAACGGCTCGATCGGCACCCGTACGGCGTCCAGCAGCATCATGTCGCTGGCGTACGCGAGGGCGCAGGTGTGCACGAGCGGATCGTCGCCGAGCGGACCCACGGCGCGCATCCAGACCGCGCTGCGCGGCTCGGCGCCCTCGATCTCCTCGGGGGTCCAGCGCAGCCGCTCCACGTAGCGGATGTCGAACGGCTGCCGGCGGGCCATGCGCTCCAACTGCTCGGGCAGGCCGCCCAGATGCTCCCGGATCTCGTCGCCGAGGGTCGGCAGGGTCTCCGGGTCCGGGACCTCCCGCATCGGCAGCTGGTGCTCGAAGCCGGGCTCCGGCAGATGGAAGGAGGCGGTCAGAGTGAAGATCGTCCTGCCCTGCTGCACCGCGACCACCCGGCGGGTGGTGAACGACTTGCCGTCGCGCACCCGCTCCACCTCGTACACGATCGGCACACCCGGGCGGCCCGGGCGCAGGAAGTACGCGTGGAGGGAGTGCACGGGCCGGGTGCCGTCCGTCGTGCGGCCGGCGGCGACCAGCGCCTGGCCCGCGACCTGCCCGCCGAAGACCCGCTGGATCCGTTCGTCGGGGCTCTGCCCGCGGAAGATGTTCTCCTCGATCTTCTCGAGGTTCAGCAGGTCCACCAGCCGCTCGGCCGGGTTGGTCATCGGGCGTGCTCCTTATGTGCCTTATGTGCCTTATGCGCCTTCGGGGCCGAGGCGCGGGTTGGCGCGGTGGTGCGTATCGCCGGCGCCGCAGGCTCTGCGGTCACAGCGTGCCCACCGCCGTCACCTTGACCACCGCGCGGCCCTCCTCGTCGGAGGCGGTCAGGTCGACGTCCGCCGAGATGCCCCAGTCGTGGTCGCCGGAGGGGTCCGCGAAGGTCTGCCGCACCTTCCACAGGGCCTCCTCGGGGCGCTCCTCGATCTGCAGCAGCTTCGGGCCGCGCGCGTCCGGCCCGGTCCCCAGATCCTCGTACTCGTCCCAGTAGGCGTCCATGGCGTCCGCCCACGCGTCCGCGTCCCAGCCGGACTCGGCGTCGAGTTCTGCCAGTTCGGTGTAGTGCTCCAGGGCGGCCAGCTCCACCCGGCGGAACATCGCGTTGCGCACCAGCACGCGGAAGGCCCGGGCGTTGGCCGTGACCGGTTTGACCTGGTCGGCGCGCTCCTGCGCCTCCTCGGCGGTCATCTCGGCGGGGTTGGCGAGCTGCTCCCACTCGTCGAGCAGGCTGGAGTCGACCTGGCGGACCAGCTCACCCAGCCAGGCGATGAGGTCCTGCAGGTCCTCGGACTTCAGGTCGTCGGGGACGGTGTGCTCCAGCGCCTTGTAGGCGCTCGCCAGGTAGCGCAGCACGATGCCCTCGGTCCGGGCCAGTTCGTAGTACGAGACGAACTCGGTGAAGGTCATGGCGCGTTCGTACATGTCGCGCACGACGGACTTCGGCGAGAGCGGGTGGTCGCCGACCCACGGGTGGCTCTTGCGGTAGACGCCGTAGGCGTGCGAGAGCACCTCCTCCAGCGGCTTGGCGTAGGAGATCTCCTGCAGACGCTCCATCCGCTCCTCGTACTCGATCCCGTCGGCCTTCATCGCGGCCACCGCCGCGCCACGCGCCTTGTTCTCCTGGGCGGCCAGGATCTGGCGGGGGTCGTCGAGGGTCGACTCGACGACCGACACCATGTCGAGCGCGTAGGAGGGCGATTCGGGTTCCAGCAGTTCGAAGGCGGCGAGCGCGAAGGTGGACAGCGGCTGGTTGAGTGCGAAGTGCTGCTGCAGGTCCACCGTCAGCCGGACGATGCGGCCCTCGTCGTCCGGCTCCTCCAGGCGCTCCACCACTCCGCCGGCCAGCAGCGAACGGTAGATCGCGATGGCCCGCCGGATGTGGCGCAACTGGGACCTGCGGTCCTCGTGGTTGTCCTCCAGGAGCCGGCGCATGGCCTCGAAGGCGTTGCCGGGACGCGCGATCACCGACAGCAGCATCGCGTGGGTCACCCGGAAGCGGGAGGTCAGCGGCTCCGGATCGGACGCGATCAGCTTCTCGAAGGTGGTCTCGGACCAGCCGACGAAGCCCTCGGGCGCCTTCTTGCGGACGACCTTGCGGCGCTTCTTCGGGTCGTCCCCGGCCTTGGCGAGCGACTTCTCGTTCTCGATGACGTGCTCGGGGGCCTGGGCCACCACCAGCCCCGCGGTGTCGAAGCCGGCCCGGCCGGCCCGCCCGGCGATCTGGTGGAACTCGCGGGAGCGCAGCACCCGCACCCGGTTGCCGTCGTACTTGGTGAGCGCGGTGAACAGCACCGTGCGGATCGGCACGTTGACCCCGACACCGAGGGTGTCGGTGCCGCAGATGACCTTCAGCAGTCCGGCCTGGGCGAGCTTCTCCACCAGGCGCCGGTACTTGGGCAGCATGCCCGCGTGGTGCACACCGATCCCGTGCCGGACGTAACGGGAGAGATTGCGGCCGAACTTGGTGGTGAAGCGGAAGTTCCCGATGAGCTCGGCGATGGCGTCCTTCTCGGCCCTCGTGCACATGTTGATGCTCATGAGCGCCTGCGCCCGCTCCACGGCGGCCGCCTGCGTGAAGTGCACGATGTACACCGGAGCCTGCCGGGTCTCCAGCAGCTCCGTGAGCGTCTCGGTGAGCGGGGTCAGCCGGTACTCGTACGACAGGGGCACCGGACGGGTCGCCGAGCGCACGACCGACGTGGGCCGGCCGGTGCGGCGGGTGAGGTCCTTCTCGAAGCGGCTGACGTCACCGAGCGTCGCCGACATCAGCAGGAACTGTGCCTGGGGCAGCTCCAGCAGCGGGATCTGCCACGCCCAGCCGCGGTCGGGCTCGGCGTAGAAGTGGAACTCGTCCATGACGACCTGGCCGATGTCCGCGTCCTTGCCGTCGCGCAGCGCTATCGACGCCAGCACCTCGGCCGTGCAGCAGATGACGGGGGCGTCCGGGTTGACGGAGGCGTCACCCGTGAGCATGCCGACGTTCTCGGTGCCGAAGAGCTTGCAGAGGTCGAAGAACTTCTCCGACACCAGCGCCTTGATCGGCGCGGTGTAGAAGGTGACCTCGTCGCGCGCCAGGGCGGCGAAGTGCGCACCGGCCGCGACCAGGCTCTTTCCGGAGCCGGTGGGCGTCGACAGGATGACGTTCGCCCCGGAGACCACTTCGATCAGCGCCTCCTCCTGGGCGGGATAGAGCGAGATGCCCCGGCCCTCCGCCCAGGTGGCGAAAGCTTCGAAAAGGGCGTCGGGGTCGGCCTCGGCAGGGAGCTGATCGATAAGGGTCACACCCCCATCTTGCCTGCCGCGGGGTCCGGGGGATGAACCGGCGGTACGAGCGAAGATCGCCCGACGGTATGGTGTGCCGTCGATTGGACGTCAACTCCGCTTCAGGGCGGGTCGAAAGGGGCGGGACACGCCATGATGGGACCGGCACATTCTGTCTCCGGAGCGGCAGCTTGGCTGGCAGTGGGTGCGGTCGCCGCGGGGCTCAATCATCCGATGCCCTGGCCGACCCTCGTGGTCGGTGCGCTGATCTGTGCCGGTGCGGCTCTCGCTCCTGATCTGGATCACAAGGCGGCCACGATTTCCCGGGCATTCGGCCCGATCTCCCGATGGCTGTGCGAGGTCATCGACAAGCTGTCCTACGCCGCGTACCGCAAGACCCGCAAGCCCGGTGACCCGATACGGCAGGGCGGCCACCGCACCCTGACCCACACATGGCTCTGGGCGGTCGGGATGGGTGCCGCCGCCTCCGGCCTGGCATGGGTCGGCGGCCGGTGGGCCGTGGTCTTCATCCTCTTCGTGCACGCCGTCCTGGCGGTCGAAGGGCTGCTGTGGCGGCAGGCCCGGATGTCCAGCGACATCCTGGTCTGGCTGCTCGGTGCCACCAGCGCGTGGGTGCTCGCCGACACCCTGGACAGCACCCAGAGCGGCAAGGGCTGGCTGCTGACCGAGCCCGGTCAGCAGTACCTGTGGATCGGCATCCCGATCGTGCTCGGCTCCATCGTGCACTGCCTCGGCGACGCCCTGACCGTCTCGGGCTGCCCGGTCCTGTGGCCCATCCCCATCGGGCGCCGCCGCTGGTACCCGCTGGGCACCCCCAAGCCCATGCGGTTCCGTGCGGGCAGCAAGGTCGAGATCAAGGTGCTGACCCCGGTCTTCTTCGTGATCGGCGGCGTGGGCGCGGTGGGGGCACTGGTCTTCGGCGCCTGAGCACCCCCACCGTGGGAATCGGCGCGCGGCGCCGTGGCGGCCGGCTATCCGTGCCAGGACCGCCACAGCGCCGCGTAGGCGCCGTCCGCCTCCACCAGCTGCTGGTGGCTGCCCAGCTCGCTGATCCGGCCGCCCTCGACGACCGCGATCAGGTCCGCGTCGTGCGCCGTGTGCAGCCGGTGCGCGATGGCCACCACCGTACGGCCGTCCAGGACACGGGCCAGCGATCGCTCCAGGTGCCGTGCCGCCCGGGGGTCGAGCAGCGAGGTGGCCTCGTCCAGCACCAGGGTGTGCGGGTCGGCCAGGACCAGGCGGGCGAGCGCCACCTGCTGCGCCTGGGCCGGGGTGAGCGCGGCCCCGCCGGAGCCCACCTCGGTGTCCAGTCCCGCTTCCAGTCCCCGTGCCCAGCCCTCGGCGTCCACCGCGGTCAGGGCCGCCCACAGCTCGGTGTCCTCCGCCCCCGCGCGCGCGAGCAGCAGATTGTCGCGCAGCGTCCCGACGAAGACGTGGTGCTCCTGGTTGACCAGGGCCACGTGCTCACGGACCCGCTCCGCGGGCATCCGGGCCAGTTGGGCGCCGCCGAGCGTGATCTCCCCGGTACGAGGGGCGTAGATCCCCGCCAGCAGCCGGCCCAGCGTCGACTTCCCGGCGCCGGAGGGGCCCACCAGGGCCACCCGGGTGCCGGGGCGCACCCGGAGTGTCACGCCGTGCAGCACGTCGCTCCCCGCGCGGTAGCCGAAGCGCACCTCGTCGGCGTGGACGTCACGGCCGTCCGGCGTCACCTCGGTGTCACCGGCGCCCGGCTCGATCTCCCGCACGCCCACCAGACGGGCCAGGGAGACCTGGGCCACCTGCAGTTCGTCGTACCAGCGCAGGATGAGATTGATCGGGTCGACCAGCATCTGCGCGTACAGCGCGCCCGTGGTCAGTTCGCCGACCGAGACCCAGCCGTGCAGGACCAGGGTCCCGCCGATGAGCAGCACGGCCGCCAGGATCAGCGTGTACGTCGCGTTGATCACCGGGAAGAGCACGCTGCGCAGCCACATCGTGTAGCGCTCCCAGGCCACCCACTGCCGGATGCGCAGCCGGGACAGCTCCTCGCGCCGCTCCTCCAGCCGGTGGGCCTCGATGGTGCGTCCGGCGTCGACCGACTCGGCGAGCACGGCCGAGACGGCCGCGTAACCGGCCGCCTCGGACCGGTAGCCCTGCGGCGCGCGGCGGAAGTACCAGCGGCAGCCCAGCAGCAGCACGGGCAGCGCGACGAGCACGGCGAGCGCCAGCGGGGGTGAGGTGACCGCCAGGGCGCCGAGCAGCAGTCCACCCCAGACCACGGCGATCGCCAGCTGGGGCACCGCCTCGCGCATCGCGTTGGCCAGCCGGTCGATGTCCGTGGTGATCCGGGACAGCAGGTCGCCGGTGCCGGCCCGCTCCAGCACGCCCGGTGGCAGCGCGACCGACCGTACGAGGAAGTCCTCGCGCAGGTCGGCGAGCATCCGCTCGCCCAGGATCGCGCCGCGCAGCCGCACCTCGCGCACGAAGACCGTCTGGACGGCGAGGGCGGTGGCGAAGAACGCCATCGTGCGGCCGAGGTGCAGATCCCTGTCGCCCACCGACAGGCTCTCGACCAGGTGTCCCAGCAGGTAGGGGCCGACCATCGAGGCGACGACGGCCACCGCGTTCAGCGCGATGAGGGCGACGAAGGCGCGCCGGTGCCGGCCGACCAGTTCCCTGACGTAAGCGCGCACCGTGGCGGGCGAGCCGACCGGCAGGGTACTGGCCTGCTGCGGCGCGGCCGGATCGTAGTCCGGCGGTGGCACGCCGATCATGCGGGTTCCTCGGCTTTCCGTAGTGACTCGAAAGGATGGAGTCCGGGTTCGGGTTCGGGTTCGGTCTCCCGGGTGACCACGGCGCGGTAGGCGGGGTCGGCGACGAGCAGTTCGCGGTGCGTCCCCGAGCCGCGCACCGAGCCCTCCTCGACGAAGACGACCCGGTCGGCCAGGTCCAGCAGCAGCGGACTGGAGGTGAACACCACCGTGGTCCGCTCCGCGCGCAGCGACCGCAGACCGTGCGCGATCCGGGCCTCGGTGTGCGTGTCGACGGCGCTCGTCGGTTCATCGAGCACCAGCACCTCCGGGTCGGCCGTCAGGGATCGGGCCAGCGCCAGGCGCTGCCGCTGTCCGCCCGACAGGGACCGCCCGCGCTCGGTGATCCTGGTGCGCATCGGGTCGCCCGAGTCATCCACGGAGGCCTGGGCCAGCGCCTCCAGCACGTCGTCGCACTGGGCCGCGGCCAGGGCGTCATCGGCGGCGACGGCGCCGGAGCGGGGCACGTCCAGCAGCTCCGCGAGCGTCCCCGACAGCAGCACCGGGTCCTTGTCCTGCACGAGCACGACCGCCCGTGCCGCGGACAACGGGATCTCGTCCAGCGCCGTGTCGCCCAGCAGCACCGAGGGGTCCTCCTCGGCCCGTTCCGGGCTGTGCCCGCCGAGACGGTCGGCCAGCGCGCCCGCCGCGTCCGGATCGCCGCACACGACGGCGGTCAGCTTCCCCGCGGGCGCCAGCAGGCCCGTCGCGGGGTCGTACAGATCCCGCGACGACCCTGACGCCCCCGGGCGCGGGGCCCGGACGGTAACGGCGTCCGTCCGCCCGGCCGTGTCACGTCGCAGCGACAGCACCCGCGCCGCGCGTTTGGCCGAGGGCTTGGAGAAGGAGTACGCCATCGCGATCTCCTCGAAGCCCCGCAGCGGGAAGAGCAGGAAGACCACGGCGCCGTAGACGGTGACCAGTTCGCCGACCGAGATCCGGCCGTCCAGGGCCAGCTGTGCCCCGTACCAGGTCACCGCGAGCAGCAGCAGTCCCGGCAGAGCCACCTGGAGCGCGCTGATCAGCGACCACATCCGGGCGCTGCGCACCGCGGCCTGCCGGACCTCCTGGGAGGCGCGCCGGTAACGGGCGAGGAACAGTTCCTCGCCGCCGATGCCGCGCAGTACGCGCAGTCCCGCCACCGTGTCGGAGGCGAGTTCGGTGGCCTTGCCGGCCTTGGTGCGCTGCTCGTCCGCCCGGCGGGCCGCGTGCGGCAGCAGCGGCAGCACCGCGAGCGCCAGCACGGGGACGCAGGCCGCCACGATCAGACCCAGTTCGGGCCGGTAGACGACGAGGGCGACCGTCACGCCGACGGTCGCCAGGAGGGAGGACGCGAAGCGGGCGAGCGCTTCCACGAACCAGCCGATCTTCTCGACGTCACCGGTGCTGACGGCCACGACCTCTCCGGCCGCCACCCGCCGGGTGAGTACCGAGCCGAGTTCGGCCGTCTTGCGGGCCAGCAGCTGCTGCACGCGGGCCGCGGCGGTGATCCAGTTGGTGACGGCGACGCGGTGCAGCATGGTGTCGCCCACCGCCGAGACCAGTCCCAGAGCGAGGATCAGGCCACCCGCGAGCGCGAGCCTGCCTCCCGAGCGGTCGACGACCGCCTGGACGGCCAGGCCGACCGCCGCGGGCATGCCCGCGAACGCCGCCATGTTGAGGGTGCCCCAGAACGTGGCCGTCGCCTGGGCGCGGATCTGGCACTTCTCGAGCCAGAGCAGAAATCGGAAACCGGACCGGGTGTCGGGGACACCCGGATCGGCGTGGGGGAGAGAACGAAGCGACATGGCGTCCCGGCATCGGAGATGGGGGTGAGTGAAGACGTGCCAGGGTCGCGTTGCGGACAGGGTGAATTCAACCGGTTTTTTCCCTCGGTACGGGGAACGCGTCATGGTCGTGGCCTCATTGCCGAGGGAATGCGGGAAAGGGAACCGATGCGTAGGACGTGGACGGGACGGGCGGTGCGCACGGGGGCAGCGGTGGCGGTGGCCGCGGCGTTCGTGCTGCCGGCGGGGTGCGCCGGTCATGACCGCCCGGCGCGCACCGGCGGGAACGGGCCGCCGTCGTCGGCTCCCGCGCCGGCCAGGGGGATACCAGGTGTGGGCGGTGCGCTGAACTCCCGCGTCCCGTCCGACTCCCGTCAGGTGCTGGCCGTCTACGGGAAGGGCGCCCGGTCGGCGGAGTCCACGGCGGTCCTGTACGCACGGAGCGCGGGGGGCTGGCAGCGGGAGCGGTCCTGGGCGGCGCACAACGGCCGGCACGGCTGGACGACCGACCACCACGAGGACGACGGCAAGAGCCCGGTGGGCGTCTTCACCCTCTCCGACGCGGGCGGCGTCCTGCCCGATCCGGGGACCGGGCTGCCGTACCACCGTTCCGCCGCCTTCTCCGCGCCCCGCTCCTGGCCGCGCTCGTACCGGCGCGACTTCGACCTCGTCATCGCCATCGACTACAACCGGGTGAAGGGCAGGTCGCCTCTCGACCCGGACCGCCCGCGGGGCCGGTCCAGGGGCGGCGGCATCTGGCTCCACGTGGACCACGGGAGCGGCACCGCCGCGTGTGTCACGCAGTCCCGCGTGGACATGGAGTACCTGCTGCGCACGCTCGATCCGGCGCTGCACCCGGTGGTGGTGATGGGGGACCGGGACGCCCTGTCGGCCTGAACGCGGCGCCGCGAACAGGGCCATCGTGACATGCACGACGCCGATGACCCCTCAGCAGCCCTGTGCAGCGGCGTCATTGCGTTGTCCGGACCGCAACGCAGGTTGTTTCCGCAAGACGTCGAAAGTTTTTCCACGCGACGTATTGACGGTCTCCGCCCGCGGGGCCAATCTCCTGTCCGGAGTCCCCACGGGCGGGAACTCCGCCCCCCACCCGATGGCCCCGGCGCGTGGCTGTCTTCGGGGCACCTTTGTGCCCGACAACGAAGGAGCCGCACCATGAGATCGCGTTTCGTGCGCGCGGGACTGGCGGCGCTGCTCGCCACGGCCGGCCTCGCCGTCGTGTCGCAGGAGCCGGCGCAGGCCGCACCGCCCGGGAGCAAGGACGTCACCGCGACGCTCTTCGAATGGAAGTTCGCCTCCGTCGCCAAGGAGTGCACCAGCACCCTCGGCCCCGCGGGCTACGGCTACGTGGAGGTCTCTCCGCCCCAGGAGCACATCCAGGGCGCGCAGTGGTGGACCTCGTACCAGCCCGTCAGCTACCGCATCGCCGGCCGGCTGGGGGACAGCGCGGCCTTCAGGAACATGGTGGACACCTGCCACGCGGCGGGCGTCAAGGTGATCGCGGACGCGGTTGTCAACCACATGAGCGCGGGTTCGGGAACGGGCACCGGCGGGACGTCCTACTCGAAGTACAACTACCCGGGCTACTACCAGGACCAGGACTTCCACTCGTGCCGGTCCAGCATCGGCGACTACACCAACCGCGACAATGTGCAGAACTGCGAACTCGTCGGGCTCGCGGACCTGAACACCGGCAGCGACTACGTGCGCTCCACCATCGCGGCCTACCTGAACAGCCTGATCTCCCTGGGCGTCGACGGATTCCGGATCGACGCGGCCAAGCACATCGCCTCGGGCGATCTGGCGGCGATCAAGGCCAAGCTCGGCAATCCCTCGGTCTTCTGGGCGCAGGAGGTCATCTACGGCGCCGGTGAGGCCGTCCAGCCGGGCGAGTACACGGGCACGGGCGACGTCGACGCCTTCCAGGGCGCCTACGACCTCAAGCGCATCTTCGGCAGCGAGAAGCTGGCCTACCTGAGCGACTGGGGTGCCTCCTGGGGTGCCGGGTACCTGCCGAGCGGCCAGGCGCGCACCTTTGTCGACAACTGGGACACCGAGCGGAACGGATCGACCCTCAACTACAAGGCGGGCGCGACCTACACGCTGGCCAACGTCTACATGCTCGCGTGGCCCTACGGCTCGCCCAATGTGTACTCGGGCTACGAGTTCTCCGACAACGACTCGGGCCCGCCCAACGGCGGCACCGTCAACGCCTGCTACAGCGACGGCTGGAAGTGCCAGCACGCCTGGCCGCAGATCGCGGGCATGGTCGGCTTCCGCAACGCGGTCGCCGGGACGGCCGTGACCAACTGGTGGTCCAACGGCGGCAACGCCATCGCCTTCGGGCGCGGCAGCAAGGGCTTCGTGGCGATCGACCACGAGAGCGGATCCCTCAGCCGGACCTTCACCACCTCGCTGCCCGCCGGCACCTACTGCGACGTCCAGCACAGCGGCGCGACCTACACCGTCGCCGCGAACGGCACCTTCACCGCCACCATCGGCGCCAACGACGCGGTCGCGCTCTATACGGGCGCTCCCTGCGGCGGCGGTGGCACGGCCCCGGCGAGCGGCGCCTCCTTCTCGGTGAACGCCACCACGGTGTGGGGCCAGAACGTCTACGTCGTCGGCAGCAACGCGGCGCTCGGCAACTGGAACACCGCGGCGGCGCCGCTGCTGTCCTCGGCCGCCTACCCGGTGTGGAAGCTGGACGTCTCCATGGGGGCGGGCACGTCCTTCGAGTACAAGTACATCAAGAAGGACGCGAACGGGACTGTCACCTGGGAGTCCGGCGCCAACCGCACGGCGACGGTCCCCGCCGGTGGCAAGGTGACGCTCGGCGACACCTGGCGCGCCTGATCGCCGGACTGCGCAGCCCCGCGCCGTGCGGGCGCGCACGGCCCTGACAGGACCGGCGACTCAGCAGTGGCCCGGCGCGGTGTCCAGGACGGTGAGCAACGCCGTCAGGGCGTCGCGCTGGGCCGCGTCCAGTGGCGCGAGCATCTCCTCCGCGGCCGCCCGCCGGGCCTGCCGCAGCCGCCTCAGGGCGCCCTCGCCCTCCGCCGTCATCTCGATGCGCACCACACGGCGGTTGGCGGGGTCCGGCACGCGGCGCACGAAACCCCGTTCCTCCAGGGCGTCGGTGAGCGTGGTCACCGCGCGCGGCACGACTTCCAGACGCTGTGCCAGATCGGCCATCCGCGGCGCCTCCTCGCTGTGCGCGACGCTGCGCAGCATGCGGGACTGGGCCGGAGTGATACCGAGCGGCTCCAGGTGACGTTTTTGGACGCGGTGCAGCCGGCGGGTCAGCCGCAGCAACTGCTCCGCGAGGCTGCTCGACCCGTCGGTGTCCGCGGCGGAGGTACGCGATTCCATGCCCCGAGGCTATCAGGATGCAATTCATTGTGAGTATAGGTAACAATGAACTACACTCTCATCGTCCTGCCGTACCCCCGCCCTCGGAGGCCCTTTGCACCCCGATGACTCCCCGCAGTGGACCCCACCGCCCAAGAAACCCGCCCAGCGCACCGAAGTACGACGCGTCCTGGGCCTGTTCCGCCCCTACCGCGGCCGCCTCGCCCTCGTCGGGCTTCTCGTCGGCGCCGCCTCCCTCGTCTCGGTCGCCTCGCCCTTCCTGTTGCGCGCGATCCTCGACACCGCGATCCCGCAGGGCCGCACCGGGCTGCTGAGCCTGCTGGCCCTCGGCATGATCGCCACCGCTGTCCTCAACAGCGTCTTCGGCGTCCTGCAGACACTCATATCCACCACCGTCGGTCAGCGCGTCATGCACGACCTGCGCACCGCCGTCTACGAGCGGCTGCAGCGCATGTCGCTCGCCTTCTTCACCCGGACCCGCACGGGTGAGGTGCAGTCCCGCATCGCCAACGACATCGGCGGCATGCAGGCGACCGTCACCTCCACGGCGACCTCGCTGGTCTCCAACCTCACCAGCGTCGTCGCGAGCGTCGTCGCCATGCTCGCCCTGGACTGGCGTCTCACGCTCGTCTCCCTGGTGATGCTCCCGGTCTTCGTCTGGATCAGCCGCCGGGTGGGCACGGAACGCAAGAAGATCACCACCCAGCGGCAGCGGCAGATGGCCGCGATGTCCGCCATCGTGACCGAGTCCCTGTCGGTCAGTGGCATCCTGCTCGGCCGTACCATGGGGCGCTCCGCGTCGCTGACCCGCTCCTTCGCGGAGGAGTCCGACCGCCTGGTCGACCTCGAGGTGCGCTCCAACATGGCCGGACGGTGGCGCATGTCCACCATCGGTATCGTCATGGCCGCCATGCCCGCCCTGATCTACTGGGCCGCCGGCGTCCTCGTCCACGGCGCGGGCACCCTGGTGTCCATCGGCACCCTGGTCGCCTTCGTCTCGCTGCAACAGGGCCTGTTCCGGCCCACGGTGAGCCTGCTGGCGACCGGCGTGCAGGTGCAGACCTCGCTCGCGCTCTTCCAGCGCATCTTCGAGTACCTCGACCTGCCGGTCGACATCACCGAGCGGCCCGACCCGGTCCGGCTCGAACGCGCCCGCGGCGACGTGCGGTTCGAGGGCGTGGGCTTCTCCTACGACCCCGCCGCGCCCGAGCGCACCCTGGACGGCATCGACCTGGAGGTTCCGGCCGGCACGAGCCTCGCGGTCGTCGGCGCCACCGGCTCCGGCAAGAGCACGCTGAGCTACCTCGTGCCCCGCCTGTACGACGTCACCGAGGGCCGCGTCACGCTCGACGGCACCGACGTGCGCGACCTCGCCTTCGACACTCTCGCCGCGTCCGTCGGCGTGGTCTCGCAGGAGACCTACCTCTTCCACGCCTCCGTCGCGGAGAACCTGCGCTTCGCCAAGCCGGACGCCACCGACGAGGAGATCGTCGGCGCCGCGCGCGCCGCCCAGATCCACGACCACATCGCCGGGTTGCCCGACGGGTACGACACCGTCGTCGGCGAACGCGGCTACCGCTTCTCCGGCGGCGAGAAGCAGCGCCTTGCCATAGCCCGCACCATTCTGCGCGATCCGCCGGTCCTCATCCTCGACGAGGCCACCAGCGCACTGGACACCCGCACCGAGCACGCCGTCCAGGAGGCCATCGACGCCCTCTCGGCGGGCCGGACGACCATCACCATCGCCCACCGCCTGTCCACGGTCCGCGACGCCGACCAGATCGTCGTGCTCGACCACGGGCGGATCACCGAACGCGGCACGCACGACCAACTGCTCGCTCTCGACGGCCGGTACGCGGCCCTGGTGCGCCGCGACGCGCAACTCGCCCCTACGGCATGATCATGCCCATGGGACCCCTCGACGGCGCGGACCTGCCGGGATACCGGCAGGTCGCCGAGCACGCCTGGACCGATGACCACGGCGACGTGATCAGCCTGCACTTCTTCGACCTGCCGCCGGACATACCGGCGCCCCTGGAGGAGCCCGTCCCGCTGCGACAGGCGCTCGCCCAGGTCACGGCCGACGCGGGCGGCGGCCTCATCGAGGCCGACGTCGTCCAGGTGGCCGGCCTGCCGTCGCTGCGCCAGGTGCTCAAGGTGCCGCTGCCGGACCGGCCGAGCGGTCAGGCCTTCCTCGGCAGCTACACCCTGCCGCGCGCGGCCTGCAGCGCGGTGGCCAAGGTGCAGGCCTTCGAAGCAGGACCCACCGGGATGCGCGAGGCCCTGGTGCTCGCCGAACTCGGGCCCGAACAGTACTTCCTGGCGCATCCCTACGCGCCCGGGCTGCGCGGTGGGCTGCCCTTCCACCGGGCCGACGCCCCGGAGTACGACGCGCGCTTCCCCGGCCACCCGCTCACCCGGGTACGGACGGTGCTCGCCCACCTGTCCCGGAGCCTGCGTGCCGACCCGGACTTCGCGCAGCTCCCGCCCTTCACGGGCCCGGCCGGCCGCCGGACCCGACTCCTGGGACGGGTGAGCAAGCGCACACGCCGGCAGAGGTGATCCGCCGCGCGGACCCGGCGGCCGCCGCTAACGTGAGCCGCGGCGCCGGCATCCGCAGCAGGAGGGTCCGATGGCAGAACACCTTCCCGGTCGTTCCGACCGTTCCGCCGGGCTGCTCGCCCGGCTGCTGGCCACCGCGGGCACCGCGCACTTCGTGGTGCCCGGACCCTTCGACGCGATCGTGCCGAAGATCCTGCCCGGCAACCCCCGCGCCTGGACGTACGCCAGCGGCGCCGTGGAGCTCGCGCTCGCCGCGGGCATCGGGCTGCCGCGCACCCGCCGTGCCGGGGCGCTGCTGGCGGCGGGCTTCTTCGCCGGGGTGTTCCCGGCGAACGTGAAGATGGCCCGCGACTGGCGCGACCGTCCCGCGCCGCTGCGCAAGGCCGCCTGCGCGCGGCTGCCGCTGCAGGTGCCGCTCGTGCTGTGGGCGCTGAAGGTGAGCCGCGACGCCGACCGCTGAGGGCCGTCCGGCGCGTTGTCAGTCCCCCGCCCTACGCTCGGAGTGTGACCTCGCCGAGGAGCCTGTCCGTCGCCGTCGTCGCCGATCCACTGGGGACCGGCGGACGGCTCCAGGCGCTGCGCGAGGACGGAACCCCGGCGGGCCCGCAGGAGAGCGTCCCCGACCTCGCCGCGGCCGTCGCCGACCGCGAGAGGCACCAGGCGCCCCGCTGGGTCTGGGCCGCTACGGACGACATCTACCCCGCACTGCTCGAACGGCTGCCGCTGCGTCCGGCACGCTGCCACGACCTCAAGCTCGTCGAGGCCCTGCTGCTCGGCTCGGAGGAACGCTTCGGGCTGCCACGCTCCCTGGGTGCGGCCTGGGCCCGACTGCGCGGGCTGCCCGTGCCCGCGGACGCTCCCGAGGGCGGGCCCGACGACCAGCCGGTGCTCTTCGCCGCCGACCGCCACCACCTGCCGCCGGGCACCGACCCGCTGGAGGCCGTGGTCGCCGTCCACGCCGAACAGCAGCGGCGCATCGCCCTGTCGGAACACCCCGACCGCATGCGCCTGCTGTGCGCCGCCGAGTCCGCCGGGGCGCTCGCCGCGGCGGAGATGACCCACGACGGGGTGCCCTGGAGCGCCGCCGCGCACGACGAGGTGCTGATCGGGCTGCTGGGCCCGCGCCCGGCCGGGGGAGTCCGGCCGAAGGTGCTCAGTGAACTGGCCACCGCCCTCCAGGAGGCGCTGGGCCGCCCGGTCAATCCGGACTCGCCCGCCCAGCTGCTGCCCGCCTTCGAGCGGGTCGGCGTGCACATCACCTCCACGCGCTCCCACGTCCTGCGCGAGGTGGCGCACCCCGCCGCCGCCCTTCTGCTGCGCTACAAGGAGCTGTCCCGCATCCACAGCGCCCACGGCTGGGCCTGGCGTGAACAGTGGGCGCCCGCCGGGAGGTTCCGCCCCGAGTACGTCGTCGGCGGTGTCGTCTCCGGACGCTGGGCCACCCGCGGCGGCGGCGCGCTGCAGATCCCCCGGCAGCTGCGGGCCGCCGTGGTCGCCGACCCCGGGCACCGTCTTGTCGTCGCCGACGCCGGGCAGCTGGAGCCGCGGGTGCTGGCCGCCCTGTCCGGTGATCCCGGGCTGGCGGCCGCCGCGGCCGAGGGCGACCTCTACGCTGCCCTGGCCCGCACCGCCTTCGGCGGCGACCGCGCACGGGCCAAACTCGGCCTGCTGGGCGCCATGTACGGGCAGACCACCGGCGAGGTGGGACCCCTGCTGGAGGTCCTGCGGCGCCGCTTCCCGGACGCCATGCGGCTGGTGGAGTCCGCCGCGCGGACCGGGGAGGCGGGGGGCGTCGTCCGCTCCCACCTGGGCCGCACGTCGCCGCCCGCCGCCGACCGTCAGGACCTCAGCGACGCCCAGGCGCGCGCCTGGGGCCGCTTCACCCGCAACTTCGTCATCCAGGCCACCGCCGCCGAATGGGCGCTGGCCGTGCTGGCGTCGCTGCGCCGGCGCCTGGCCGCGCTCGACGGCCCCCGGCTGGTGTTCTTCCTGCACGACGAGGTCATCGTGCACACCCCCGAGGAACTGGCCGCCGAGGCCGGCAAGGCCGTCGCTGAGGCGGCCGACGAGGCCCGCCGCCTGCTGTTCGGGCCGACGCCGGTGTCCTTCCCGCTGGAGACCCATGTCGTACGTTCCTACGCGGAGGCCAAGTGAGCCCGCGCGCGGGACCGCAGGACGGTCAGGCCGTGACGAGCACGACCTCCAGGGTGCGCGGGCCGTGCACGCCCTCCACCCGGTCCAGCTCGATGTCGCTCGTCGCCGAGGGCCCCGAGATCCAGGTCAGCGGACGCGCCGGGTCCAGCCGCTCCAGGGCCTGCGGCACCGAGTCGACGACCTGCTCCGGTACGCGCACGACCACCACGTGGTGGTCGGGCACGAGCGTGATCCTGCGCCGCCCCTGGTCCGGCCCGGCGTCCAGCACGATGGTGCCCGTCTCGGCGATCGCCACGGCGCAGCCGGTGACGACGCTGTCGACGGCGTCGAGCTCGTAGGGCGTCGACGTCGCGGTGTCCGCGACCCGTTCGACGTCCTTCGCCTCGGCGAGCCAGCCCTCGGGCAGCCCGGCCGGCACGACCACGCTGCGCGTGCCCCGGGCGGCCAGCAGCGCCGCGAGACGCAGCGGGAGCTCTTCTGAGGTCGTGCGGTGCACGATCGCGCGGTAGTCGGCGAGGTTCCCGGCGAGCAGATCCGCGCTCTGCCCGGGGTTCCGTTCGCCGTGCACGCGCAGATAGCCGTGTCCGGCGGGCCCGCCGCCCGGCGCCTCCTCGCGAGGGACGTCGGCCAGCGCGCGGCGGATGCGGCCCAGAATCTGTTCGCGGGTGCTCACTTGGTGCCCTCCGAGCCCTCGGTGCCCCGGGTGCGCCGCCACCAGTCGCGGAAGGACTCCGCCGGGACGGCCGGGATGTCACGTGTGTCCGTCCATGCGCGGCCGGGACCGGGCAGCCTGCGCGGGTGCAGACCGCGGGTGCGCGAGGCCAGCCGCTGTCCGGCGCGCAGCGCCCCGGGGTGGTCGAGGGTCCATCGCGCGGCGCGCATCGCGGCGCGCTCGGCCGCGTGCCCCTTCGCGGGCTTCAGCACGGCCCTGCTGCCGCCGCGCGTCACTTCGCCGCCCTGGACGACCCGCTCGCGCAGATGGACCAGCACCTCGGGGATGTCGATGGCGACCGGGCACACCTCGTAGCAGGCACCGCAGAGGGACGAGGCGTAGGGGAGCGAGGCGTCCAGGGCGGTGTCCGTGCCGCGCAACTGCGGGGTGAGGATGGCCCCGATCGGGCCGGGATAGGCCGAGCCGTAGGCGTGGCCGCCGGCCCGCTCGTACACCGGGCACACATTGAGGCAGGCCGAGCAGCGGATGCAGCGCAGCGCCTGGCGGCCCACCTCGTCGGCCAGGGTGTCGGTGCGCCCGTTGTCCACCAGCACCAGGTGGAAGGTGCGGGGGCCGTCCTCGTCCGTCGTACCCGTCCAGGTGCTGGTGTACGGGTTCATGCGCTCCGCCGTGGAGGAGCGGGGCAGCAGCTGGAGGAAGACCTCCAGGTCCTGCCAGGCCGGCAGCACCTTCTCGATGCCGACCACCGAGATCAGTGTCTCGGGCAGCGTCAGGCACATCCGGCCGTTGCCCTCGGACTCCACCACGACCAGCGTCCCGGTCTCGGCGATCATGAAGTTGGCGCCCGAGATGCCGACCTTGGCGCGCAGGAACTTCTCCCTGAGGTGCAGCCGCGCCGCCTCGGCAAGTTCGGCCGGGGTGTCGGTCAGGCCCTCGGGCGCGGGGCGGCCCCACTCCGCCATCGCGCCGTTGAAGATGTCGCGGATCTCGGTGCGGTTGCGGTGGATCGCCGGCACCAGGATGTGGCTGGGCCGGTCGTCGCCGAGCTGCACGATGAGTTCGGCCAGATCCGTCTCGTAGGCGGCGATCCCGGCCTCGGCGAGCGCCTCGTTGAGCCCGATCTCCTGCGTGGCCATGGACTTGACCTTGACGACCTCGGTCTCTCCGGTGGCCCTGACCAGCTCCGTCACGATCCGGTTGGCCTCGTCGGCGTCGGCGGCCCAGTGCACGACGCCCCCGGCGGCGGTGACCGTCTCCTCCAGGCGCTCCAGGTAGTGGTCGAGGTGGCGCAGGACGTCGTCCTTGATGCGCTTGCCCGCCGTGCGCAGCTGCTGCCAGTCGGACAGCTCGGCCACCGCCTTGGCGCGTTTGTCGCGGATCGTGTGCGTGGCGTGCCGCAGGTTGCCGCGCAGCGTCTCGTTGCGCACGGCTTCCTCGGCGGCCACGGGGAAGGCGGGCATGCCCAGATAGGTGCCGCTCATCGGATGCCTCCGTAGGGACGGTCCTCGGTGGAGGCGAGGATCTCGGCGAGGTGGACCGGCCGCACCTCGGAGCCGAGCCGCGCCAGGGTGCCGCCGATGTGCATCAGGCACGAGTTGTCGACGGTGCACACGGCCGAGGCGCCGGTGCCGGTGATGTTCCGTGCCTTGTCGGCGCCCATGGCGGCGGAGACGGCGGCGTTCTTCACGGCGAAGGTGCCGCCGAAGCCGCAGCACTCGTCGGCGCCCGGGAGTTCGGCGAGTTCCAGGCCCTTGACGTGGCTCAGCAGCTCAAGCGGCCGACGGCCGAGGCCGAGCATGCGCAGGCCGTGACAGGTCGGATGATAGGTGACCTTGTGCGGGAAGTAGGCCCCCACATCGGTCACCTTGAGCACATCGGTGAGGAATTCGGTGAGTTCGTACGTGCGCGGCACGACCGACTCGGCGAGGGCGGCCAGTTCGCCGCCGCGTCCCTCGGCGCGGGCCCGGTCGCCCATGCGCGGGTAGTTGTCCCGCACCATGGCCGCGCAGGAGCCGGAGGGGGTGACGATGTGGTCGTACCCTTCGAAGGCGCGTGCGTAGCGCCTCATCAGCGGCTCGGTCTCGTGCCGGTAGCCGGTGTTGAACTGCGGCTGGCCGCAGCAGGTCTGGGCGGCGGGGAAGTCCACGGTCACCCCCAGCCGCTCCAGCAGCGTGACGACCGCCTTGCCCGTCTCCGGGTACAGCGTGTCGTTCACACAGGTCACGAAGAGCGCTACGCGCATCTGGCCTCCTCCCGGTACGTGCGGCGGCCCGCAGGCCCCTCATACTGCCGCAGCCGTCGAGCGCTGTGAAGCAGAGATCGGATGTCTGCGCACGGTGGCACAGCGCATTGACGAGCCATGGCGGGGTGTCCTAACGTCCCTGGCATCTCATTGAAACCTTTCATATCAGATTCGGGAAGGCCGGGACCGAGCGTGGAGCGCGTCTGTTTTCTCTTGAGGGTCCGGGCGGACCGGCTGGCGGAGTACAAGGAGCGGCACGCCTCCGTGTGGCCCGAGATGCGCGCGGCGCTGTCCGCCTCCGGCTGGCACAACTACTCCCTCTTCCTCCGGGAGGACGGCCTGCTCGTGGGCTACCTGGAGACGGAGGACTTCGCGGCCGCGCAGGCGGCCATGGCCCGGACGGACGTCAACGCCCGCTGGCAGGCCGAGATGGGGGACTTCTTCGAGGCGCTGGACGGTGCCCGGCCCGACGAGGCGATGCGGCCCCTGACGGAGATCTTCCACCTGGTGTGAGGCGGCGGCGGGGCACCGGTCCGCAGGCCCCCGGGAACAGCGTCCGGACACGGCCGGGTCGGCGGCGCGTAACCCGCGCGACAGGTGTGCGACCACGGTGGGCGCCGATGTCGTCACCTATGCGTAGCATGAACCCGCGACCCGTGGCGGGTCGCGGAAGGCGGTAGGGCGGAACCCGTGACACGCATGGTGGGGATCAAGGATGTCGCTCGGCAGGCGGGCGTCTCGGTCGGCACGGTGTCGAACGTCATCAACCGGCCCGACATGGTCTCCGAGGACACGCGGGCACGGGTGCTGTCGGTCATCGAGCAACTCGGCTACGTCCGCAGTGAGTCCGCCCGCCAACTGCGGGCCGGCCACAGCCGCATCATCGCCCTGCTCGTGCTGGACATGGCCAACCCCTTCTTCGTGGACGTCGCCTCGGGCGCGGAGCGCGCCGCGCGGGAGACAGGGCTCGGGGTGATGCTCTGCAACAGCGCGGAGAGCCCGGCGGAGGAATCCGAGTACCTGGGGCTGTTCGCGGAACAGCGGGTCCGCGGGGTGCTCGTGACGCCCGCGGACACCAGCGGCCGCAACATCGAGTCGTTCCGGCGGCACGGCATCCCCTTCGTGTTCGTGGACCGCGTGGTGCCGAGCGCGGAGGCGTGCTCGGTGTCCGTCGACGACATCGAGGGCGGCCGGCTGGCCGTCGACCACCTCATCGAGCGCGGCCACCAGCGCATCGTCTACGTGAGCGGCCCGATGCACCTGGCCCAGTGCCAGGACCGGCGCACGGGCGCCCTGGCGGCGCTCACCGCGGCGGGACTGCCGGCGGACGCGCTCGCGCACATCGAGGCCGACCGGCTCGACGTCGCCTCCGGGCGGGACGCGGGCGCGCGGCTGCTGGGCATGGCCAAGCGGCCCACGGCCGTCTTCTGCGCCAACGACCTGCTGGCGCTCGGCGTCCTCCAGTCGCTGTACGCGGCCGGGATCAGCGTGCCCGAGGAGATCGCCCTCGTCGGGTACGACGACATCGAGTTCGCCGCGGCGGCCGCGGTGCCCCTGACCTCCGTGCGGCAGCCCGCCTACCGGATGGGCCGGGCCGCCGCCGATCTGCTCATAGAGGAGACCGGCGACCTCGCGGAAGAGCACGAGCACCGGCGCATCGTCTTCCAGCCGGAGCTGGTCGTCCGGGGCTCCACGCTCGGCAAGGGGCGCGCGGGGCGCTGACCCGGCAGGGGTCAGCCCGCGACGGCCACCCCGGTCGCGGCGCCGGCGCGCAGAAACGTCCGGATCTCCCGGACGGCGCTGCGGCCCGCGCGATTGGCACCGATGGTGCTGGCGGAGGGGCCGTAGCCGATGAGGTGGACGCGGGGGTCGAGCGCCGCCTGGGTGAGCCCCTGGAGGCGGATGCCGCCGCCCGGCTCGCGCAGCCTCAGGGGCGCCAGGTGGTCGAGGGCCGCCCGGAAGCCGGTGGCCCACAAGATGGCGTCGGCCCGCACATGGTGTCCGTCGGCCCAGGTGACGCCGTCCGGGGTGACCCGCTCGAACATGGGGTGCCGCACGAGGATGCCGCGCTCCTCGGCGCGTTGCATGGCCTCCGTCATGGGCAGCCCGGTGACGCTGACGACGCTCTGCGGCGGCAGGCCCTTCTTGACACGCTCCTCGACGAGCGCGACGGCCGCGCGGCCGTGCTCCTCGCCGAAGGGGCCGGTGCGGTAGACCGGCGGCCGCCGGGTCACCCAGGTCGTGGCGGCCGCGCCGCCCGGCTCGTGCAGTTCCATCAGCAGTTGCACCGCCGAGGTGCCGCCGCCGACCACGATCACGTGCTGTCCGGCGAACTCCTCGCGGCCGTGGTAGCCGGCGGTGTGCAGCTGGCGCCCGCGGAAGGTGTCCTGGCCCGGGTAGTGGGGCACGAAGGGCCGGTCCCAGGTGCCGGTGGCGTTGATCAGGGCGCGGGTGGACCAGGTGCCGGCGTCGGTCTCGACCAGCAGTCGCCCGTCGCCCGCCTCCCGCACCGCCGAGACGTCGACCGGGCGGTGGACTCGCAGGCCGAAGGTGTGCTCGTAGCGGTCGAAGTACTCCGCGACGACCTCCGATGAGGGCCGCTGGGGATCGGCGCCCTCCAGTTCCATCCCGGGCAGCGAGTGCACGCCGTGCGCCCTGCCGTAGGTGAGGGTCGGCCAGCGGAACTGCCAGGCGCCGCCCGGTCCGGGGGAGTGGTCCAGGACCACGAAGTCCTCGTCCGGGCGCATGCCGGAACGGTGCAGGAAGTACGCCCCCGAGAGCCCGGCCTGCCCCGCTCCGATGACGACAACCTCTGCGGCGGTGGTGCCGGCGACGTCCGTGTGGTTCACGTTTCCACCAACTACGAGGGCGCCGGGAAGCTTCCCGGCGCCGTCTCGCGCCGCAGCCGCGCGATCCGCGCCGCCGCCTCCTCCAGCCGGGACAGCGGCAGGTCCCCGTCGGCCACGGCCCGTGCCGCGGCGGTGCGGATGGCGTCCTGGACGCCCGCGTCGCAGCCTGGGCCGAGCTGGAGCAGGTCGACCCCGGAGAGCCAGGCCAGTACGGCGGCGCCCGGCACGCCCCAGCCCTCGACGACCTCGGCGGTGTCCAGCGGCTCGCTGATCACGACGGCGCCGTGCCCGGTCTCGTCGCGGAGCAGCTCCGTCACGGCGGGCCCGCCGCTCAGCGCCGCCGGGACGCCGATGGTGACCGCGCCCGCGCGCTCCAGGCCGCGCCGGAGCCACTCCGGCGGTCGCCGGGTGCGTGGGACGGGCAGCAGGCAGGCGTCGACGAGGGCGGCGACGCGGCGCGGTGCGTACACGTGGGTTCCCCTTCGGCGCACGGATGGGCAACGGGACACTATCCCGGTTCGGGGAAGTGGTCCAGACCAATAGGTTACGGCCGGCCGGCGGGGAGCCGTACCCGGGCACCTCCGCCGGCGCTCCCGCCCGGGGGATTCGCGGGCGGTTCCACCGGCGGCCCGGGTACGGCGAGTTCGGACATCACACCCTCCCCGAGCCGCCGCGGCCCTTGCGGGTGCGGGTGGCCGGGCGAGCGGGGCGCGTGCAGGATCTCGCCGATCGCCCGCACCGTCCCGGCGAAAGCGGTCGGCCCGGAGCCCGGCTCACCAGCACGGTGCCCGCGGTGAGCAGCGCCGCCCGGCTGCGGCCCTCGGCCATGCGGGTCGGCGGGATCTTCGGCGGCGCGACGAGCAGGACGAGCAGCCGGTCGAGGCTGATGAGCAGGCGGCCGCCCACGGATACGGCGAGATCTCGAGCCCGTCGTGCGGGCCGCCGTGCACAAAGGGCGCGGAAAACGCGGCGAACGGCGAAGAAGGACGTCGATGCCCCGGCTTCGGCCCGACAGGCGTCGGAGGCCGCCCGCGACGGATCGTCGTGACCGCTTGGGTGAAGTGGAACGGGGCGCGGCGGCACCGCGGCCCACCGGAACGCACATCCGTGGCGCCTGCGCCACCATGGACGCATGGCCGACGCTTTCACCACCCGCCTCGTCGACGTGACCACCGGTGGCACCGAGACCGTCCACGATCTGACCGCCGCCTGCGCCCACTTCCTCCGCGACGTGGCACGCGGCCGGGACGGACTGCTCAACGTCTTCGTCCCGCACGCGACCGCCGGTGTCGCCGTCATCGAGACCGGCTCCGGCAGTGACGACGACCTGCTCGCCGTACTCCACGACCTCCTTCCGGCCGACGACCGCTGGCGGCACCGCCACGGCAGCCCGGGCCACGGCCGCGACCATGTGCTGCCCGCCCTCGTCCCGCCGCACGCGACCCTCCCGGTGATCGGCGGCTCGCTGGAACTCGGCACCTGGCAGTCCGTGGTGCTGGTGGACACGAACAGGGACAATCTCGACCGCAAGGTGCGGCTGAGCTTCTTCGGCGGGTGAGTCGCTCTCGAAGTTCTCCAGGTGGACGACGTCCTCGGCGAGGGCAGCCAGCGGGTGTCCTCGTCGGGTACACACGGCCAATCCGTGGAGGAGTTCGCCGCGGGGAGGTCGAAGAGTATCTGCCTGAACTTCAAGACTCGGCGGCGGCACGGGTGCCGTTGGGCTGTCGGTGGCGTGTATCGGTTCACCGCAACAAATTCACAGATCTGCCCCTGCGCCCCCACATTCATTCGGTCAACGTCGGTCGCGCTCCCGCCTGGGTAGATGCCGTGGGACCGCGTCATTGAACCGGTGGGCAAAGAAACCCCGGGTCACTGTTCCTGGGGTTTCATATGGAGCGGGTGACGAGAAGCGAACTCACGCGCTCTCAGCCTGGGAAGCGACCGTGCTTGGCGGTGCCGGATTGTCGATTCTGGCTGGATGCACTGTTGGAATCCTCCATTTACCAGCGGAACGGGCGCGGGCGCTCAGGCGTAGAGGCCAAGGGCGGGTTGCGGCACCTTACCCACCCCGGCACGTTGTCCCGTAGTAAAGAAATGGCGTGGCCTGAGTGGCCGGCCGATTCTTCTGAGGTGAATTATTCATGGTCGGCCAGCGCTGATCGTCCAGGCGCGGCCTAAGTTCCTGACAGGGGCGGATGCATGGTCTCGTCGATTGGCTGGGCATGAAGGAAACTACGGGTGTTGAGAATCAGCCGCAGTCGACTGGCGTCCCAGTCGGACCGGCTGATGTCCTCATTCATACGTTCGCGAATCGTGGACTCGCATGTGGAGAGCACCTGCGCCACGTAGGGATCCGTGGCCTCCTGCGTATACAAGGTCCGCAACAGCCAGAAGGGAGCTCTCCCGACGTTCCAGCCGGTTTGGTCACTCCTCAACTCGGATGCCCAGCCCTTGCCGGTCGCCGAAAGGAGGCACGCTCGATCCGTAACGTTCGGCACCGACTGCAGAGAGGTCAGGCGCGACGCCGCCCGCCCGAGGGCATCGGCCCCCCAGCCAAGTTGATCCAGTCCGGTTGCCGCCCAGGCGACTACCGCCGCGTACGCCATGTTGGGCGCTGTCGGTGGTTCACCGACGAACGTTGGGGGTCCCCCACCTTGATTCAGGATTCGGCTGGCCCGTCCCACCTGGAGCCAGTGTGCACGTTCGTCGCTGACGACCATGTGGCTCACGAGGGCCTGGAGCGCCGTGGCGAGTGTCCTTGAAATGCGTGGCACCGCCTCGGGCAGTATTTCGCTGAGCACATCCACCAGCGAGCAGAGTGAGGCGACCTGGAGGCGGTTGCCGAGCCGCGTAATGTCGAGGTCGAGGAGAACCTCAAGAAGTTGTTGAGCACCGGCGGTGTTTTCCAAGGCCGCCATTGTACGAACCAGTTCGATGGCATCGGCCGCATCGTCGATCGCGGCGAAGGCCAGTCTTTTCGTGATGCGTGTGATGTTGACACCTTGCGCCGCAGCCGATCCCCACCCGGAGTCCCAGGCGGACATCATCCGCAATAGAGCCGTTACCGCCCGAGGATTACTGAAGCGGTGTAGCCCCTGGATCCGAGCCTTGTACACCGGCTCGATCCAAGCACGCCCGGACTCGCGCGTGACACCGACTCTTACCAGGTCGCGTGCGGCGGTCGACTGCGCGACCGGATTCTGAATCTGCTGGATCTCCCCACGGAACACGAAGTTGGCGTGCTGGTCTGCTGATACGTCGTCCAGCAGTTCCTTGGCCAGCTGCGGACGCACGTTGTGGATGGCCCGCAGCATCGCCGGTGCGCAGGTCGGCTCGCCCAGGAGCGCACGGCGCAACCGCGCCAGCAGGGCGTCTGCGGGGCGGCCGTCGATCGTGACGTGGCTGGTCGCCTTCCGCAAACCGTCGACCGTCTCGCCGGCTGTGGCAGGGTTGAGCGCCGTGAGGTGGCGGACAGCCTGAACGAACGCCTCTTCATTGCGTACGGTGCGCAAGCGGGGAGTCCACCGACTCGCGCCGCCGGTCGCGCTGGCGATCTGTCGACCTGCATCAGAAATATCGGCATCCATCAGGGTGTGCGCAACCTCGGCGCAAACCTCCAGTGCGGCTGTGGGGCTTGTCGTGGCGAGACCCTCGACGAATGGCATGAGCTCCCACTGGTGCAGGTACAGGGCCGGGATGTCCGGGTGCACCACTCGGCCCAGCCGGTGGAACGCGGCGCGGGCGTGCGCGGTGGTCGCCCGGGTCATCCCGGACAGCAGTTGTTGCTTGCGCACCTGGTTCTGGATCTCCGAGAGCGCGATCGAGCCGAACTGTGGGTCGTTCACGAGCCGCAGGGCAATCTCGGGACCCCAGTGTTTACGCCCTTGACGGATGGCGTCGATGACGACGGACAGCGCGACGTCCAGTACTTCGCTCCGATAGTTTGCCTGAGAGTCCCACACACCCTTGATGACGTGGTATCGGACCGAGATGCGAGGGTCATGCTTGAGCAGCTCGATGATTCGGTCGGCACCGAACGCCTCGGCCAGTTCTGTCGAAAAGGTGCTGCTGCCTTCCGTGAAGAGGTCTTCGATCGACCGTGTAACGGAGAGGAGTTGTCCGATTCCTTTGGCATCCCGCGCTTCCGCGGCCCGTCGGGCCATCATGCGGGCCAACTGACCGGAGGGACCTTCGTTCAGGATTTTGAAGGCTGTGAACACGTTCGCTCTGGCTACGGCGTTGAGCAGTGCGGCGGCATCGGTGGCGCCCGCGCTGCGCCTGAACAGCTCCGCGACTCGCTCCGGGAAGCCCTTCCACTCCTTGAGCAGCCATGTGCCGAATTGAGGGATGGGGGAGCGGATTCCTTGCAGGCCCAGCGCGAGCTCGGCTGCCGTGGCTGTCCGGAACGCCTGGTTCAGCGCAGTCTCGTACGCCGGGAACGTGATCTCCCAGTCATGATCGACGAGACTGAGTCGTAGATTCATGGCCTCAAGCAGCACACCGATGCCGTCGTCGGGGTCCGGCTTGCGCTTGAGTAGCTGCTGGACGGGATCTTCCTGGTCGATCGGGAAGAAGGGTGCTTCGTACCCTGTCTTGCGGGACGCCCGGCGATAGAGCTGATCCACTCTCCGCACGAGCCGATAGTCCTCCACGGAGACGGTGAGACCGGCTAGTGTGTCGAAGGATCGGTCGGCCACCAGGGCGGCGGCGTCGTCCCGGTTCAGGCGGTCCAGCGCCAGGAGCATGGCGAAACGCTCGTCGGGGCGCCCGTCAACTGTGGCGAATACCGCGTCGATCTCATCGATGAGCCAGGCCACGAGTTCATCGATGAGGTCACTTGTCAGCAGGTGTTCGACCTGCTGGTAGGCGTGGATCAGAGCCAAGAGCTGGCTGGGGGACAGCCGGAGTCCTCCACGACACGCCCTGTGGACCATCTGCGTGACCACGTCGTGCGCCACACCGTCGGGCATCAGGTCGCAGAGGCCAGCCATCCGCGTGACGCTGAGAAGGGGCGCGGTTGCCGCCCAGTCCTTCAGAGCGTTGTTGTGGCCCGCTGCCTTCAGCAAGGATTGGCACATGTCCTGGTGAAAGAGCCGGACACCGTGCAGCAGCTCGATTGCCCGTGGACTGGCATCCCGTAGCAAACCGTCCAACTCAGGACCGAGTTGCGCGGCGACCGCGGCGTACAGCGTTTTCCACCGCGGCTCTCCTTGCGCTTGAGTCCCGTTCTCGGCCGCCTGCAGTTCGAACACCGCGAGACAGTCGTCCACACTGGCGATCCGCACAGTCCCCGGGGTCCGCCCCAGATCCATGCCGAAGAGCCGGCGATTTTCTTCCTCCAGCCCATCGACCCGCTCCTCTGCGACGTCGCCGGCCGCCAGACTGACGGCCGCCGCGAAGACCAGTGCCGAGCGCTCCCATCTCTGCAGCTCGCGGAAGCGGACGGAGCGACGGGAGGCGAGGTCGGGATCACCACTCATCTTTCTGGTGAGTGTGCGGAGGTCGGCCGATTCGCCGGAGTCCAGAAGGGCAAGCGCTGGACCGGGATCGAGTGTGCTGTCGGCATGCGCCAAGTCCTCGACGAACCGCTTCCGTGCCTCGGTTCCGACGACCGCCGTGGCCACGTACGTGTTGTCGGTGTCCCAGTCCACGGGTGAGTTCGCGGCGTATTCCAGCACCCCCAGGACAGTGATCCTGAGTTGTTCTGCTACGAATCGCAGGGCTTCGGAGGCATTGCCGTCACGGGTCGGTTGCAGATCTTCGAAGATGAGTAGCCGCCGGTCGGATACGTCCGTGGGGCGGGCCACGGCGGCCATGGCATGGGTTGCCACTGCCAGTGCGACGTGACGGTCGGGGAGCTCGCGGGTGGGTCCGCTGATTACCTGGACGAGCCACGGTCGTCTGCGATGGGCCAGGCCTGCCGCCAGCTGACGCACGATGGCGCTCCGGCCGCTGTGCCTGGTGCCGCCGAGCACGGCGACCGATCCGGGGCTGCTCTTGTCGAGGAAATGACGTTCCAGCTGGCCTACCTGGCTGACCCTGCGGTCCGGAATCGGCTGGCCCTCGGGTGCCCTGTGCCAATCGACGGGGTGCCACCCCAACAGCTGAAGTTCCCGTTTGTGTGCGTGGTGTTTCGCCTGCGCCCATCTGTCGCCCCACAGCGTCGACGCGGCATGGTCGAGCGTTCGTGGTCCACGAATGTCCTTGTGCGGCGATCCGTCGGCCGGGTGGAGCTGCCAGCCTGTGGCCACGGGAACCAACAGGTCTCTGCGTGCCGTTCGAGCCGCGGCGACGCACGACGCCAGTTGCGACTGTTGGAGAGGCTGGAACTCTGTACCGTCGAACAGGCCCATGCTGAGCGACGAGGTGGCGGGCAGTTCGAAGATCTCGCCCAGTAGCCAGAGAGCCAGCGGCAGATCGGTGCCGGACGGCGACAGGGCCACCGTGGCCGGCCAGCGGACGTGAGGGCGGAACGGCCAGGAGGCCGCTGCCGGATCTCTGCTTTGGAAGGCCGAGAGGACGGTGCCGACCGCAGCCGCCGCTGCAGAGCGTTCCGTTTCACCGATGGCCGAGTGCTGAGGTGGTTTGTTCTGCTCGCCGACCGCGAGCACGACGTGGCCGCCCCCGACGAAGCCGATCAGTACGTCCACTCGGGAAGGGCGTGGCAGGTCTCCGTTCGGGTCGGTTCTGGCGATCAGATAGGCCAGTTCCAAAAGGCCCTCGACGACGTCGTCAGGCATGGCTCCGGCATCCATAGCCGCCTCGGCCAGCTCCGTCAGTACCGTGGCACCATCCCACGCGCCTGCCCAGCGAAGGAGTTGGTCACGCTCGGCGTCCGACACGTCGGGGGTGTTGAGCAGCGGCAGGACGACGGTGGTGTGGAAGTCGGCCAGATGCTGCCAGATCGTCTCCCTTGCTGGTTGCGGACCGACGAGTACGGCCCGGGCGAGGACCAATCCCGCCGTCATCTGGTCCCGGTCGGGTGGCCCGGGGGCTGGGGACTGGGTTGCCTCAGCCATGTCGTCCTGCCAGTTTCAGGGAGAGCAGTCCGCAGGTCCGCGCCACGAGAAGTCGATTCCCTTCGTACAGGGCGACATCGACCGGGGCCTCGTCGAGCGGAAGCCGGGCGGGAGTCGCGGGGGAGGAGAGATTGAGGACCTCCAGCCAGCCGGAGCGGCCTGTCGATCCACCGATGACCATCATCGAGTCGCCGAGCGCGGCGGTCCTTATCTCCGAACGATGGGTCGTTGTGCGTATGGCGCTCTGCTGGCCCGTGCCACGCAGGTGCAGATCGCCGGAAGCGTCGAGGACCAGAGCCTGGTCGCCGGTCTCGGACACGGCGAGGGCCAGCGGCCGGTACGGGACGGGGAACGGGGACACGGTCCTGGTCGGTGCACCGCGAAGGGGGAGGCAACGGATGTGGCCGGACGCGGAGGACAACCACACGACTGGTGCGGAGACCGGTCCAGCCGTGCGGACGGAAAGAATCTCCGAGTCCATTGTGGCCAACATGCGCAGCGGTTCTCCGGTGTCCAGTCCACCTGCCCAGGCGGTTGGCCCCGTTGTGACGACAAGTTGACCGCTTGGATGCAGTGACAGAAGCAACGGAACCGGTCGCGATCTGCCGCCGCTCTCACCGGGGTGAGGGGCGCAGGGCGGAACGAGTCCTCGCAGTGCCATGGGTGGATCGTTCTCATGGCACGGCATCAGCCAGATCTCGCGTTGCCAGGTCGACACCAATGCGATAGCCCTGTCCTGGACGACCGCGACCGTCACGTCGCGCGGGGTTCCCGGCACAGAGATCGTCGGACGGAGGCTTTTGCCGTCCAAGGGGTCCCAGAAGGACAGCGAGTCGTCGTCCTGAATGGTGACGACCGCAGAGAGCCTGCTCGCAGACGTGGCCGCCATATGTGTCGTGCGGGAAGAACGCGGGTTGTCCGGCTGAACCCAGTCGATCTCCACGCATGACTGAGGCAGATTCCCAACGTCCGTATGGCCCGACGTTCGGAAAGCGCTCACGAGTGGTGCGACCCCGAAGCGTTCCGCTCCGATGCGCAGCATCAGGGCTCGATCGGCGGCTGGGGCGTTGTGAGGAACCAGTGACCACATGCGTGACCGGGCGGTGCGGTAGTCGGGGGCGTGCCGTTGCTGTTGCAGCGCCCGGGAGACCACCGATGGCGGGGCCTCCACCAGAAACTCTGGATCGTCGAGCAGGCTGCCGGGCAGTAGGCCCAGCGCGGCCGCCCGTGACGTCAATGTCTGCACGCCGGAGTCGACCGCATGCCAGTCAGTGGTCCGCCAGTCGGTGACCTGGGGCAAGCGCTGCAGGAACGTCTCAGGCTTTGGGTGTCCACCGCCGTCGGGATGGCCGAAGCAAGCACGCCAACGAGCCGATCCGTCCGGGGCGGGACAGTATTCCACGAGTGACCGCATCAGACGGGCGGCGGTGGTGACGTCGTGGACGAGGACGCGTGGTCCTCCTGGCTGTGATGCCGCTGCGGCCCACTCCACCGCCGGCAGGGCAATGGTGTCTCCATATGCGCAGAGGGCCGAGAGCGCGGACACGATGCCCTTCGCCTTCTCGCCGAGCAGCGATCCGACACGCTCCCGGCAAACCCGATGAGCGGCCGCGTCCAGGGCTTTGACGGCTTGCTCCAAAAAGCCGCCGATGGACCTGTCGCCCGCCGGGGTGCGTGACAGGGACCCGACCGCGACAGCGACTGCCCACTCCGTGCCCACCCGTGGAGCGAGCGCATCCACCGCTCGGCGGATCTGTTGTTCTCCGGCGCCTGGAACAGCGAGTCGGACCTGGCGTCGGAGGTACTCCCGTATGTCCTGGCCGCACTCCTCCTCGAGATCATCGAGGTCGTGGACCCGGGACGAATCGCCGACGGGTATCTTTGATGAAGCGGCAAGGCTGACTACCAGACGGACATCCGGGATCGACCGCAGCATGCTGAAGAACTCCGACCACACCTCCGGTTCGGTGGTTTCGTCCAGATCGTCAAGAATCAGCGCCAGGGGCTTGGGGGCCGACCGCAAGACGTTGACGAGGTCCTGTTCACCGTGCGGACCGAGCTCCCGGAGCAGCATGGCTGTCACCTCGGTGGGAGTTCCCCTGGCCGCGGCCAAAGACGCTGGCAGTTTGGGCCGCATGAGCGTAATCTCACCAGGTGTCGAGCTGCGCCCATCCTTGTGCGCCGTCACCACAAGGTGTCCGAGTAATGCGCTCTTTCCCGCCCCGGGGCTACCCGTGACCACGACGACCGGATCGTCGCCCTGACCTATCAGGTGTCCGCGCAGCTCGCGTACGAGCGTGGTACGGCCCACGAAGAAGAAGCCGGGCAGGTCGGCGGTTGCTACCCCCCGTGCCCTGGCCGCCCAGTCGGCTGGAAGGGGAAGGCCCCTCGGAGGCGAGAGGCTTTGATGATGGGGATTGGGCAGCGCTCGGCACTGGTGGGCAGGGTGCCCGTCGGCGAGCCAGACGGACTGCTCGGGCCCGAGTGCCCGGTCGACCTCGCGCGCGATGGAGCGGGGATCAAGGTGGCGCTTCGACCAAGACGGTTGGGCGGACCGGTCCACGGCCTTGGCGAAGGCGGATGCGAACAATCCTTGCCCGGCCTCCTCAAGGCGACGGCTCGCGCCGATCCCCCAGAACCCCAGCTTCGCCCTTTGGGAGTGCGCCGTCCGGGCCTTGAACAGTGCCGCGTCCAGGCCGGGTTCGGAGTGGCAGGCATCGATGATGAACACCACCTGCTGAAGGTTCCTCCAGCCTTCAGCTGCGAGCGGCGCGATCATGGAAGCGGGATCGAAAAAATTTCCGTCCGGCAGCAGCAGTGAAAATTCATGGTCTTCGAGTACCCCGTGTCCGGTGCAGTAGAGGACCAATGTCTCGGCGTCGGGAGGGGCGTCGACCATGCGCAGGTCACGCGCGAGTGCGTCATGCCTGCGCTCCTCCGATGTGAAGGAAAGGTGTTCCTCGAGCCCGAGCGAGGCGAGAGAGTGCCGCATGGTTCTGAGCTCCATGGGCACGCTGACGAGATCGTTTACGCCCATCTTCGAGCGGACGTCATCGTCGTGGGTGCCGACTCCGGAAAGGCAGAAGAGGCCTCGTGGTCTCATGCCAGCTCCACCTCGAGGACTCGTGCCGTGCGGACGTTCTCCAGGTAGGTCAGCGCCGAGTGTGACGACTTGCGTGGATTGTCGCAGGGCAGATCGCGGATGTCCCTCGAGTATAGGGGGCCCAGCTTCTTGACCATGGCAACCGCATCATGACCTGCGGCGATGTTCGTCCATGAACGGACCCGGTCCGGCAAGCCCAGAGGCCCGTAACTCGGGTCCAAACGTCGTCGGATCGGTTCCAGACCCAGGGGCGATCCCAGGGTGATCAGTGCGGGCGGGTTCGCCGGCTTGTTCTCCCGCAGCCACTCGTAGGCAATTACACTGCCGAGTGAGTGGCCGATGACCACACGTGGCGTATGCTCCATCGCGGCCGACATCTCGAGGTGAACGAGCTTACGGAAATCGCGGTCCGTCAGATATCGGTTGACCTGTTTCACGAAAGCAATGGCTCGACTGTCCCGTCCGTCGAAAAGATCGCTGCGCTGAATCGCCACCAACGCGCGCTGTACCGCCCCTGGAAGGTAGAACTTGGTGTCCTGTCGGCTGCCGCCGGAGTCCTGCTCGAGGGCGGTGCCGAAGTGGATCAGCAACTCCTCCTCAAGGCCGGGTTCGAGATCGATCGCGGTGTATCCCGGCTCGCCACCGGCCTTGCCGTCGTTGTATTCGTGGCCGTAGAAGGCGCATTCGAGGGACAGAGTTGCAGCAAGTGGGCTCCGAATGTTCGCCAGGCCGTTCACTGTCGCTGCGAGCCAGCTCTGCTGCATCACTGCACGTTGCGAGCGGTGCATGTTGATGCCGTGGATCGCAACGATGTCGACCATTTCTCCCCGATTCGCCAAGTGCTCGCTGAGACAGACCAATTGGCCTGGGCTTCAGGATGCCACAGCCGGATCGGTCAGAGCTGGCTTATCGTCTGGCCCTCGTCCGATGATGAGTGGCGACGAGGGGCGGGGCGGCATGAGCACTTGTTCGACCGTGTAGCCGTGGCCTGTGGAATCTGGATGGGTTGCCACCCGCTTACCGTCGAACTAGGGCCTGCCGCTTTCGTGGAGGCGAACATGCTTGAGCTGGTCATAAGGGGGCCTCTGCATGGCTGACCTCGGTTGTTTTGATCATGTGAGACCAAGCACTGGTTCCTGTACTCGCGCGGCCCCACCTGCAGTGCGAGAAGGGCGATATTGATCGGCTTGTGCGAGCCGCTCACGCCGACGACCGGCGGCCGCCGTGGTTTGATCAGCGCTGTTGCGGTGGTGGAGCGGGGCCCATGGGACGGTCTGTTCGCCGTACTGGCGAGCCTGGCTTGAGGGTGCTGCGGGGGTGTACGGCGTGAGAGCCCCGGAGTTGGGCGGGGAGATCCACCATCTGCCAGACCAGCACGTCGCTAATTCGTTCTGCCATGTCCGGCCTCTCGCGCGGCGGCGTGGGTGCTGCGAGCGGCGGCCATCCGGGCTCATCGACGATGCGGTCCGCCAGGTTGGGCAGCGCGCGGCGCAGAGCACTCAACCGCTGCCGTCACAGGGAGAGGGGCAGCCGGGAGCCCTGCTGCTGGAGCGTTGCCATGGCCTGTTTAGCGGCGGCTTGGTAGGCGGTGCGCAAGTGTCAGCCGCCTGGTGGCGGCTGCCGCTTGCTGGGCGTGGTGCTTCTTTGGCATGACAGGTGGCCGCTGCGACGGCGAGGAACTGCATGTCCAGGACAATGGCGGTGGTGGCGCCGTCTTCTCCGCCGCGGCGGGCCGGGCCACTGTGGACGAGGTCTCCGGCGGCTTGGTGCGGGCGTGGTCGTGGGCGCGTGCGGCGTGGATGTGCGATCAGGACACGTGCTCGAAAGCAGCCGCCGCATCCTGCGTCTCGGGGGTGGGTTGCGGCGGTACCGGCGAGGGCGTGAAGGACTTCGCCGGTTTCGGACAATCTGAGCGGCGGTGATGTTGTAGTTGTCGCCGTGGTCGATGACGAGCAGGGCAGGCCAGGCGGCCGTGGCGGCTCGTTGTCGTGCGGTAGCGGTCCCTTCACTGGCGGCAGGGCCGGCTGCGGGGCGTCGTCGGCGGGACGTGTCCGGCGTTCGCGGACGCGGGGGAGGGGTAGGTCCGGGGTCCGTTGGAAAGGACGCGATGCGGTTGAGCTTCCTGGCCCCAGCAGGGGCAGGGCACGACGGCGCCCCGGACCAACTCTGGAACGGGACGGGCGGTCCCCGTCATCGCTCACCGTCCCGCTCAGGCGCGCACCCCGTCGCACTCGATCCGCAGATGGCGCGGCCCACGCAGGACCGGGCTGGGCCGGTACGGCGGCGGGTCCTCGGCCAGGCGCGGGTTGTCCAGCCGGCGGATCATCGCACTGAGCGCGATCTGCGTCTCCAGACGGGCCAGCGGCGCGCCGAAGCAGCTGTGGATGCCGCTGCCGAAACCGAAGTGCTGGTTGTCGGCGCGGGCCGGGTCGAAGTGGTCGGGGTCGGCGAAACGGCCCGGGTCCCGGCTGCCCGCGGCGAGGACGAGGATCAGCGGCGAGCCCTTGGGCACGGTGACTCCGGCGATCTCGATGTCGGTGAGGGGCGTGCGCTGCGGCAGCATGTGCACCGGCGGCTCGAAGCGCAGCAGCTCCTCGACGGCCGAGGGCATCAACTC
Organism: Streptomyces sp. MI02-7b; assembly: GCF_033793585.1. NCBI lineage: Bacteria > Bacillati > Actinomycetota > Actinomycetes > Kitasatosporales > Streptomycetaceae > Streptomyces > Streptomyces sp. MI02-7b. The sequence continues at coordinate 373,207 of NZ_JARAWX010000002.1, forward strand.
CGGCTCCCGGCGCAGCCGTTCCATCGCCTCCGGGTAGCGCAGCAGGGTGAGCATCCCGTTGGTGATGAGGTTGACAGTGGTCTCGTGTCCGGCGATGAACAGCAGCACCATGCTGCCGATCAGTTCCATCGGCGCCATCTGCCCGTCCGGGCCGTTGTCGTGGACCAGGCCGGACATCAGGTCCTCGGTGGGGCTCGCGCGGCGCTCCTCCAGCAACCCCGCCATGTAGACGCCCATCTCGGTGATGGCTTCCTTGCGGGCCTGTTCGTCGTCCTCGCTGAAGGTGCTGCCGCGGGTGCGCACACCGGTGGAGGACACGATGCGGTCCGCCCAGGCGCGGAACCGGTGCTCGTCCTCGCGCGGCACGCCCAGCAGACGGCAGATGACGCTCACGGGCAGCGGGTAGGCGAAGTCCTCGACGACGTCGATGCGGCTCTGCCCCTCCATGGAGTTGACCAGCCCCTCGGTGACCCGCGCGATCTCGTCGTGCAGGCGCGCGATCCGGTCCGGGGTGTGCGGCGGCCCGAACGGCCGCATGGCCTGGCGGCGCACCCGGTCGTGGTCCGGCGGGTCCATCCGGATGAAGGACGGCGGCTGCCCCTCGGCCTGGGCGGCCTGCGGGTCGCCCGGCAGACGGTGGCTCAGGTCGGAGCTGATCCGCGGGTCGTGCAGCAGGGCCTTGATCTCGCGGTACGTGCTGACCAGGTACGCGCCGTCCTCCTGGCGTGCCACGGGGGTGCTCCGCAGCTCTGCGTAGAGCGGGTACGGATCGTGACGGTTGGCGAAGTCGTTGATCCGCTGCAGCATCGTCTCGTTGGTCATGCGCGGGCCTCCAGGACGGTCGGGGGGACGCGGACCACGCGGCGCTCGTCGGGCAGGTGCCCGGTGACCGCGACCGTGGGGCCGTGCGAGAGCTGGGACGGGTCGGGCACGTCGGCGGCCTGCACCAGGACCTCCGCCGGCCGGTCGAAGGTGCCGGGGTCGGGCGGGAAGGGGGCTGCGGCCTCGATCAGCGTGCGGTAGTAGTCCAGCCAGCGGCTCTGGTTGAAGGAGACCGCGGCGGTGAGACGGCCCCGGTAGCCGTAGACGGCGACAAAGGAGCGCTGGTCCACCGACCCCTGGACGATCGCGACCTCGTCGGAGAACGACGGCACCCCGACCGACTTGATGTTCACCCCGAACTGGCTGGACCAGAAGGCGGGGACCGCCAGGTGCGGACGCCGCCGCGGGCCGCAGTTCACCATGTTGTGCGCCGCCACCTCGGCCTGGGCCACCGCGTTGCCCCAGTGCTCCAGGGCCAGCAACTGGTACTCGTACAGCGGGTGCGGGGTCCGCGCCACGTCGCCGGCCACGAACACGTCGTCGGTCACGACCCCGTTGAGGTCGAACGCCCGGCAGCCCGCGTCGCTCGCGAGCCCCTTCGGCCCGGCGCCGAGACCGGAGTCGTGCAGCCACTCGGTGTTGCGGACCGCGCCGAGCGCCACGACCGCCACGTCGCAGTCGAGGGTGGAGCCGTCCGACAGGCGCGCCGACCGCAGCCGGCCGTCCCCGTCGCCCACCAGTTCGGTGACGGTGATCCCGCAGCGCAGGTCGACGCCGTGCTCGCGCTGAAGGTCCGCGGCGACGGCGGCGATCACCCCGCCGAGCGCGCCGACCAGGGGCGCGGGCCCGCGCTCGGCCACCGTCACCTGGAGCCCGCGCTCCCGGCACACCGAGGCGATCTCCGAGCCGGTGAAGCCGGCGCCGATCACCAGCACCCGGCGCGGCCCGGCGTCCAGGCGCCCCACCAGCTGCCGGGCGTCCTCCATGGTGCGCAGGGTGAACACCCCCTCCAGGGCCGCCTGCGCGGCGTCCGGCCAGGGCCTGGCCCGGACGCCCGTCGCGATCAGCACGCGGTCGTACTCCACATGGCTGCCGTCGCGCAGCAGCACCCGCCGCGCGGCCAGGTCCAGGCCGGTGGCCGGAACGCCGAGGCGCCAGGTGGCGTCCACCTCGCGCCGGGCGGGCAGTGCGGCGTGCTCGGGGGGCATGCGGCCGAGGAGCACGGCCTTGGACATCGGCGGGCGGTCGTAGGGCCGTTCTGTCTCCTCGCCGATGATGGTCAGCGAGCCGGTGAAGCCCTCGTCGCGCAGGACCTCGGCGGCCCGGAGCCCGGCGAGCGAGGCGCCGACGATCACGATGCGCTCCGGCGGCGGGAGCCGGTCCGTGCGCTGGTCCGTCCTTCGGTCCGTCAGCTGGTCAGTCACGGGAACCCACCCCCGCGGCCACCCGGGCAGGGCCTTCGACGAGGATCGCCTGAACGGGGCACGCGGCCGCGGCGCGGGACACCCGGTCGTACTCCTCGTCCGAGGGGCCGGCGTCGTACAGCAGCGCCTCCTCGCCGTGGAGCTCGAACACGTCGGGCGCGAGGAACGCGCACTGCGCGTATCCCTGGCACCGGTTGAGGTCGACGACAATCTTCACCGTTCCGCCTCCTCCTGCTGCGGGCCGTGGCGGGCGGGAACGGCGGCGAGCGCGGTCCCCACACCACCAATAAGGCCGGCGGACCGCGCGCGCCATTCGAGCGGCGGCGCGGGCGACGTCCCCGGTTACGCGCTCACGCGGTCACCCAGGCGTGCACAACGCGCGCGTCGAAGGCGTGCTGCCCGCCCCGGACCAGTAGCCCCGCCGTCGCGAAGGCGGGGTCGTCCGCCTGCGCCGGCAGGTACGGGACCGCCACGCACCGCATGCCCGCGCGGTGCGCTGCCTCCGCGCCGGGCGGTGCGTCCTCGACGACGACGCAGTCCTCGGGGTCGACCCCGAGGCGCGCGGCCGCCTCCAGCAAGACGTCGGGCTCCGGCTTGCCGCGCGCCACCTCCTCCGCCGAGACGACGGTGGTCAGCACCGAGCCCAGCCCGGTGCCGGCCAGCACCGCCGCGATCGCCTCCCGCGAGGACCCCGAGGCGACCGCCATCGGATGCCCCTCGGCGTGCAGGAGTTCGACGAACGCGCGCATCCCGGGGAAGACATGGGTCGCCTCGCGCGCCAGCCGCAGGTAGAGCCGGTTCTTCGCGTCGAGCAACTCCTGGACGGAGGCGGTGAGCCCGTACTCGGCGCGCAGGGTCTCCAGCGTCTCGCGGGTGCCGATGCCGATGAAGCGCGCGTGCTGCTCCCAGGTGAAGTCGTCGACGCCGTGGGAGGCCAGCAGGCGGCGGCCGGCCTCGAAGTAGTTCGGCTCGCTGTCGACCAGCGTGCCGTCCAGGTCGAAGATCACCGCGGGGAGTGTCATGCCCTCCAGCATGCCAAGCCGGCGATCACGGCGTACGGGCGGCCGCCGCTCTGCCGACCTCCTCCACCAGGGGCAGCATGCGCTGCGGCACCCGTTCCCGCAGCGCCACCTCGGTGCGGGTGCGGACGACGCCGGGCAGCTGGATCAGCCGCTGGATGACGTCCTCCAGGTGCGCGGCGTCGCGCGCCACGACACGGGTCAGCAGGTCGCCGCCGCCGGTGATGGAGAAGGCCTCGATGATCTCGGGCACGGCGGCCAGCGCCTTGCCGGTGTCGTCCAGATGCCCCTGGGTGACCTCCAGGTGCACGAAGGCGAGCACCGGGTAGCCGAGCGCCTCGGGCGACACCCGGGGCCGGTAGTCCGTGATCACCCTGTCCCGCTCCATCCGGTCCAGGCGGGCCTGCAGGGTCCCGCGTGCGACCCCCAGGATGCGGGCGCACTCGCGCACGCTGGTACGCGGCCGCTCCAGCAGCACCAGGATGCGGGCGTCCAGCTCGTCGGCGGGCACGGGCCGGCTCAGAGCAGGGCGTCGAGTGTGATCGGCAGGTGGTAGAGGCGCTTTCCGGTCGCGTGGTAAACGGCGTTGGCGATCGCGGCCGGGATGCCGACCAGGCCCACCTCGCCCACACCCTTGGTGCCGGTCGGCGAGCCGCGGTCCGGTTCGCCGACGAAGACCACGTCCAGCTCCGGGATGTCGGCGTTCACGGCCACCAGGTAGTCGGCGAACGTGGCGTTGGCGATCCGCCCGGTGCGCGGGTCGGTGACGGTGTCCTCGAACAGCGCCATGCCGATGCCGCCGACCGTTCCTCCGATGATCTGGCTCCTGGCCGTCTTCGCGTTGAGGATGCGGCCGCCGTCGATCGCCGACACCACCCGCGTGACCCGGACGAGGCCGAGGTCGGCGTCGACCCTGACCTCCACGAACTTCGCGCCGTAGGCGCCGGCGGAGGACATGCCGACGTCCTCGGCGACCGGCGGGGTACTGCTCCCCGTCGCCGTGAGCTGGGGCATCCCGTGCCGGGCGAGGATGTCGGCGTACGACTCCCCGCGCTCCGGCCGGCCGGCGACGAACACCCGGCCGTCGCCGCACTCCACGTCGTCCGGGTTCACCCCCCGCAGGGGCGAGTCGGCGTCCTGGCGGGCGAGTTCGGCGAACGAGCGCAGCAGCCGGCGGCACGCGTCGTGCACCGCGTTGCCGAGTGCCCCGGTCAGGCCGGAGCCGCCCGCCATCATCGAGTCCGGCATGTCGGAGTCGCCGAGGTCGAAGCGGACCTTCTCCAGGGGCAGTCCGAGTTCCTGCGCGGACAGCTGGGCCATCACGGTGTACGTTCCGGTGCCGATGTCGGTCGCCGCGCTGCGCACGAAGGCGCTGCCGTCGCGGTTGACGGTCGCCTCGGCCATGCACGGCGTCGCGAAGTACGGGAACATCGCGCTGGCCATGCCGTAGCCGATGAGCCAGTTCCCGTCACGCATGGAGCGCGGCTCAGGATTCCGGTCGGACCAGCCGAAGCGCAGTGCGCCCGCCTCGTAGCACTCCAGGATCGCCTTGCCGGACCAGGGCAGCCCGTTGCGCGGGTCGACGGCGGTGTGGTTGCGCACCCGCAGCTCCAGCGGGTCCATGCCCAGGGTGTACGACAGTTCGTCGAGGGCCGACTCCAGCGCGAAGTTGCCCTGCGCCTCGGCAGGGGCGCGCATGGACGTCGGCATGGCGACGTTGATCCGGGCCTGCCGGTCCCGGGTGGTCACATTGGGGCACGCGTAGGCGAAGGCGGTACCCGAGGCGAACGGCTCGAAGTCGCCGTCCTCCATGCCCAGGGAGCTGAGGCTGCGGTGGTCGATGGCGACCAGTTCGCCCTCGCCCGTGGCGCCGAGTTGCAGCCACTGCACGCCGTGCGGCCGGTGCCCGACGGAGGTGAACATCTGCGGGCGGGTCAGCACCAGTTTGACCGGGCGTCCCAGCATCCGGGCGGCCATGGCGGTGAGGACCACGTGCGGCCACGCGCGCAGTCCGGCGCCGAACCCCCCGCCGACGTACGGCACCAGGACCCGTACCGAGCTTTCGGGGATACCGAAGGCCATGGCGAGCGTGGTGCGCACCATGGAGGGCCACTGGCTGGTGTCGTGGACCGTGAGGGTGTTGCCCTCCCACACGGCCAGCGTGGCGAACAGCCCGAGCGGGTTGTTGGTGTTGTCCGGGGTGGTGTACGTGGCCCGCAGCGTCACCTCGGCGGACTCCAGTGCGGCGGTGGCGTCGCCGCGGGCGTGGTCCATCCCCCACGGGTCGGTCAGTTGCTCGGCACGGGGGTCCTGGAGGTCCAGCAGCGGTTCGGCGGCCTCGTAGTCGGCCCGTACCAGGCGTGCCGCGGCGGCGGCCTGTTCCGCCGTCTCGGCCACCACGAAGCCGATGTGCTGCCCCTGGTGGATGATCCGGTCGTTCCGCAGCGGTGGCGGCGGCGACGCCCCGAGCACCGTCATCGGTCCCGTCCCGACCTCGGGGGCGTTCTCGTGCGTGAGCACACCGATCACCCCGGGGGAGCCCTCGGCCTCCTCGGTGTGCATGCGGACGATCCGGCCCGCCGCGATCGTGCTCTGCACCAGGGCGCCGTAGACCTGCCCGGGCACGCTGAAGTCCATCGGGTAGGGGGCGGTGCCGGTGACCTTGCGTGGGCCGTCGACCCGGCTGATGCCCTCGCCGACCAGCGGCCTGCTCTCGACCGTGCTCATGGCGTCACTCCTGACACTGTCTGCAGCTCGCGGACGAGGGTGCGGCGGGCGAGCGGCACCTTGAACGCCGTGCCCGGGAGGGTCCAGGCGTCGCGCATCGTCGCCTCGGCCGCGTCCAGGAAGGTGGCCGTCGTGACGGGCGCGCCGGTCAGCACGTGCTCGGCCTCGTAGGCCCGCCAGGGCTTCGACCCCACTCCGCCCAGCCCGACCCGGGCCTGGCGGATCGCGCCGCCGTCCAGGACGAGCAGCACCGCGGCCGAGGTGAGGGCGAACTCGTAACTCATACGGTCGCGCACCTTGAGGTAGCCAGACAGGGCGGCCGGTGGCGGCAGCGGGATCTCGACCTCGGTGATCAACTCGGCGTGCTCCAGGACGTTCTCGCGCTCCGGGCTCTCGTCGGCGGTGAAGTAGAACTCCGTCAGCGGCACGCTGCGACGCTCCGTCGGCCCCTGGATGTGCACGACCGCGTCGAGCGCCACCAGTGCGACGGCCAGGTCGGAGGCGTGCAGCGCGACGCACCGCTCGCTCGCCCCGAGCACGGCGTGCATGCGCGCCGCGCCCTGCACCGCGGCGCAACCCGTGCCGGGCGAGCGTTTGTTGCACTCGACGACCGCGGGGTCGCGGAAGTAGCGGCACCGTGTGCGCTGCAGCAGGTTGCCGCCGATGGTGGCCATGTTCCGCAACTGCACCGACGCGCCCCGCAGCAGGGCCTCGCGCACCATCGGCAGCCGTTCGGCCACCGTGGCGTCGGCGGCCAGTTCTTCCATGGTGGCCAGCGCCCCGACGTGGAGGGCTTCGCCGCGGCGCTCGATGCCGTGCAGCGGGAGCCGGGTGATGTCGATCAGCCGTGGCGGCTCCAGGACGCCGTCCTTCATCAGGTCGAACTGCGTCGTGCCGCCGGCCAGACAGGACGCCCCCGGGTCGTCGGCCAGCATCCGCACCGCCTCCTGGGTGGCCGTGGCCCGCACGTACTCGAAGCTGCGCATCACGACCTCCCCCGGGCCGCCGCCTCGCGTATCGCGGCCACGATGTTGGGATAGGCGCCGCAGCGGCACAGGTTGCCGCTCATGAACTCGCGGATCTCCTCGTCGGAGCCGGTCCGGCCCTCGGCCGTCAGCGCCACCGCGGACATGATCTGACCAGGGGTGCAGAAGCCGCACTGGAAGCCGTCGTGCTCCATGAACGCCTGCTGCACCGGGTGCGCGCCGTCGGCCCCGGAGATGCCCTCGATGGTGGTGACGGCCCGGCCCTCGGCCTGGGCGGCCAGGGTCAGGCAGGACAGCACTCTCCTGCCGTCCACGTGCACCGTGCAGGCTCCGCAGGCGCCCTGGTCGCAGCCCTTCTTCGTGCCGACCAGGCCCAGCCGGTCCCGCAGGGCGTCCAGCAGCGTCACCCGGGTGTCCAGGCGCAGGGTGTACGACCGGCCGTTCACGTCGAGCGTCACGACCCGCTCGATGATCGCGGGACGGTCGTCCACGTCCCGCTCGCTCGCCACGTCCCTCATCGCGTCCTCCTCCGGAAGGGCCGGAAACGACTCGAGCCCCTCGCGGGGCGGATCCGGTGAGTTGGTTCGCCAGGCGCCGGGGAACGGCAGGAACCAACCGTTGTGTCTCGGTATGCCCGTCTTTGGCAGCAATATACGCCGAATGGGTGTTCCGATCTGGGCCACTGGCCCGGCCCCGGACCGGCAGGGGACGGGGGCCGCTGTGCCAATGGCCCATCGCCCAGGGAGCCGTTTGAGCCATGGGCCCGGGACATGCTTCCCTGGGACGGACGATGGCGTTGCGGAGACGGTGTCCCCGCGGCGCCTTTGCCATGTACGGACGGCCGCACGGCACGGACAGGGGCAGGACGGCACCCGTGGTGAAGCGCATGTTCCACGCACCGGACCCGGGACGGGTGCGGCTGCGCGCCGCCTCCCGGGCGGTCCTCGGCGTCGGCTCGGCCGTCGCCTCGGTCGCGGCGGCGGGGCTGCCGCTGCCCGCCGTCGTCGCGGGCGGTCTCGCGGCGCTGCTGGCGCTGTTCGTCGTGGCGGACCCGGGCCCGGCCCGCCAGGCGGTGACGACCGCGCTCATGCCGGTCGCCGGCTTCCCCGTGCTCGCGCTGGCCGTCTGGCTGCACGCCGTTCCCGCCGCCCGGGACGCGGCTTTCCTGGCCGTCGTCTTCGCCGGGGTCTACGCGCGCCGCTGGGGGCCGCGTGGCCACGCGCTGGGCGTCTTCGCCTTCATGATGTTCTTTGTCGCCCAGTTCCTCCGTGCCGGCCCGGCGCTGCTGCCGGCGCTGTGCGGGGCCGTGGGGCTCGGACTGGGCAGCGCCGCCCTCGTCCGCTTCGGCGTGTGGTGCTACGAGCGGGGCGCCGCCCGCGCCCCCGGCCCGGTGCCCGTCCTGCCCCAGGGGCGCGGGCTGCGCCGTCCGACCACGCGGCAGGCCTTCCAGGCGCTGCTCGCTGCGGGGATCGCCGTAGCGGCGGGGCAGGCGCTGTCGCAGGACCGCTGGTACTGGGCCGTCGGCACCGTTTGGTGGATCTTCGTCAACACCGCCTCGCGCGGCGAGACGCTGATCCGGGGGTTCCGCCGGATGCTCGGCACCGTCGCGGGCATCTTGGGCGGCCTCGCGGTCGCGCTGCCCCTGCACGGGGCGCCCGCGCCGACCGCCGCGCTGCTCGCCGTGTGCGTCTTCGGGATCTTCTGGACCGCCCCGGTCTCGTACAGCTGGATGATGTTCTTTGTCACGGTGATGGCGGGGCTGCTCTACGGACTGCTCGGCATCCTCCGGCCCGGGCTGCTCGTGCTCCGCCTGGGGGAGACCGCCGTCGGCGCCCTGGGGGCGGCCGTGGCGGTCCTGGCGGTGCTGCCGGTGACGACGCACGCGGCCACGGACGCGTGGATCCGGCGCACGCTGCGCGCCGTGCGCGACTTCACCGGCGAGGCCGCGCGACACCTGGCCGGTGACCCGGCCGGCGACCTCGCCCGCCACGTCACCGAACTGGACGCCCTGCTCGCGCGGGTGCGGCAGTCCGTGGCACCGCTCGTGCATCCGCTGAACCCCCTGCGGTCCCGCAAGGCGCGCGCCCGGGTCGTTCTCGCGCTCCTGGACGAGTGCGCCCGTCAGGTCCGCGGCCTCGCCGCGGTTGTGGCCGATCCCCATGCCTGCCACGACGAACGCCTCACCACCGCCTGCGGGCGCGTCGAGACCGCCGTCCGGCGTCTCGTCCCACCGGCTCCCGCGGCCCCGCTCCGGCTCCCGGCCGCGCCCGGCGCCGGCGGCACCCATCCGCACGCCGAAACCGCCCTTGCGCACCTCCACGGCCTCGAAGCGGCCCTGACCGGTCTGGCCGTTCCGCTGGGCGCCGGGCCGCGCACCACCGTCCCGGTCGACCCGCCGGGCGCAGACGCATCGACACGCACTGCAGTCGCGGGATGACACAAGGCAATCACCGGCAGGCCCCCGTGTAGACGCTCCGCGCGGTTTTGCGTCGTATTCACCCCGGAAAAACACGACGGATCGTTCCGCCTCCGCAGTAGACCGGTTCCATCTCACGTCCGATACGCGGGCCGTCACGGGACACGGCCCGCGCGGGAACCGTCTTGGGGGTACGTGGCGTGCTGAGGTTTCTGCGCCGTGCAGGAGGAACGAATCAGCGGACGTCGGCGGGGGCTGGCCGCGCCCCCGCCGCCGACGTCCAGCACCTACGAATGGAGGAACCGGAACCGGTGGCCGGGTGCCCGGCCGGGCACCCCGCCCTGCAGGAGGACCGGCCGGCGGGCGGGGAGGACAAGGACGGCGAAGCGGGCAAGGACACCGACATACGGGCCCTGGCGACGGACTTCGTACGGCTGTTCCACGCGGAGTTCCCCGCCGCGGGGGACCCCGGGCGCAGGCTGGCAGCGGTCCTCGCCGAGATCGAGGCGACCGGCACGTACCGGCACACGCGCGAGGAACTGGTCTTTGGAGCGCGGGTGGCGTGGCGCAACAACACCCGGTGCATCGGCCGGCTGTACTGGAACTCCCTGCAGGTGCGCGACCGCCGGCACGTCACGACCGCCGAGGGCGTCGCCCTGGAGGCGGTGGCCCACCTGCGGGCCGCCACCAACGGGGGCCGCATCCGCCCCGTCATCACGGTCCTCGCCCCGGACACCCCGGAGCGGCAGGGCCCGCGGATCTGGAACGAGCAGCTGATCCGCTACGCGGGCCACCGCGCCCCGGACGGCACCGTCGTCGGCGATCCGGTCAACACCGGCATCACCGAGGCGGCCGTGCGCCTCGGCTGGTCGGGCGGCGCCGGGACGCCCTTCGACATACTGCCGCTCATCGTCCAGGGCGCCGGCGGCGGGCCGCCGCGCTGCTTTCGGTTGCCGGACGAGGCAGTGCTCGAAGTCCCCATTGCCCACCCGGAGTTCGACTGGCTCGCGGAGTGGGGCCTGCGCTGGCACGCCGTCCCGGCGATCTCCTGCATGTGCCTGGAGATCGGCGGGGTCTGCTATCCCGCCGCGCCCTTCAACGGCTGGTACATGGGCACCGAGATCGGTGCCCGCAACCTCGCCGACACCGACCGCTACGACCTGCTCCCGCGCGTCGCCGAGGCGCTCGGCCTGGACACCGCCGAGGACCGGACGCTGTGGCGCGACCGCGCCCTGGTCGAGCTGAACCGCGCGGTGCTGCACTCCTTCGACCTCGTGGGCGCCACCGTCACCGACCACCACACCGAGTCCCGCCGCTTCCTCGCCCACATCGACCGCGAGGAGCGCAGGGGCCGTACCGTGCCCGCCGACTGGTCGTGGATCGTGCCGCCCATGTCGGGGTCGGCCACCGGCGTGTTCCACCGCTACTACGAGACCGGGGAACGGACCCCGGCGTACGTCCACCACCCGCAGGCGCTCGCCCTGGCCCGCGGCGAAACGTTGGTGTGACGGGGGCAGCGGGAGCGGATTCCGGCCACTGCGTTACTCTCAGCCGCCGTACGTACAACCAGTGGAAGAGGTACGGCAGTGGCCGGGCACGTTTACATCGGGTCGTTCACCTCGGCGGGCGGCAAAGGGCTGACCACCGCGGCCGTCGACCCCGACTCGGGGGCGCTCACGGCGCTGCATGCCGACGCCGCGGTGGACGACCCGTCCTTCCTCGTCCTCTCGGAGGACCGCACGCGCCTCTACACGGTCGTCGAGCACCCGCAGAACGGCGCCGCCGCCGCGTTCTCGCTGAACGATCCCTCGCGCCCCGAACTGCTCGGCGCGGCCGTCCCGGTGGGCGGCGGCTCGCCGACCCACCTGTGCCTGCACCAAGGCCACCTGCTGACCGCCAACTACGGCACCGGCACGATCAGCGTGCTGCCCGTCGAGGGCGAGGGGACGCTCGGCGCGACCCGGCACGTGATGGAGCACGAGGGCGACGGCCCCGACCCGGACCGGCAGACCGGCCCGCACGCCCACATGGTGCTGCCGGACCCGGCCGGCCGCTGGGTGCTCACCGTGGACCTCGGCACCGACTCGGTGCGGGTGTGCGAACTCGACGCCGCCACGGGCGAGCTGGAGATCGAGCGGGAGATGGGCCTGCGGTCCGGCAGCGGCCCGCGCCACCTCACGTTCCACCCGCGCGGGGACCGCGCCTACATCATGAACGAGCTGGCCTCGGTCGTGACCGTCTGTCACTGGGACGCGGAGGTGGGACGGCTGAAGCCGGTCGCCGAGGTCTCCGTGCTGCCCGAGGGCGCGACCGGCCCCAACTACCCCTCCGAACTGGTCGTCTCGCCCGACGGGCGCTTCGCCTGGGCCGCCAACCGGGGTCACAACAGCATCGCCGTGCTCTCCCTCGACGCCGACGGCGACACGCTCGAACTGCTGGAGACGGTGGACTGCGGCGGCGACTGGCCCCGCCACCTGACCCTCGACCCGGCCGGCACGAGGCTGTACGCCGCCAACGAGCGCTCGGGCGACGTCAGCTGGTTCGACGTGGACCCGTCCACCGGCACGCCCAGGCTCGCCGGCTCGCTGCCCGTTCCGGCCGCCTCCTGCGTCGTCTTCGGCTGACGCACGCCAGGCGCCGGACGGACCGGCCGCACCACGAACAACGGCGTGGTGGTGCCGCCCCGGAGCCCGGGGCCGCACCACCACGCCGTCGTCGTACGGGGTGTGCCGTCAGGGCATCGGGGCGCCCTCCGGCGACTGGGGGATGCCCAGCGCGGTCGTGTACTTGGCGACCACGAGCTTGCCGATCGCCGGGTAGGGGCCGAGCGCGTCGGCGGCCGAGCAGCCGGCCTCCTTGCCCGCGTCGTGCAGCACCTCGGGGGCGACCTCCGGGCCGACCACGTACGGCGCCAGGGCCAGGGTCAGCGAACCGGAGGAACGCAGCTGGTCGGCGGCCTCGGCGATCGAGCCCTCGATGTCCAGCGCGGCGGGCAGCACCGGCACGGCGAGCCGCGCGGCGAGCAGCAGACCGGTCACGCCGGCGGCCTGGACCGCCTCCTCGCCGCCCACGGTGGCCAGGATGATGCCGTCGGCAGCCGTGGCGACCGTGAACAGCCGGGCACGGTCGGCACGTGCCAGACCGGCCTCCGACAGCCGCACGTGCAGTGCCTCCGCGAGCAGCGGGTGCGGGCCGAGCACATCGGTGACCTCGGCCGCGGAGCGGCTGTCCATCACGGCCTGCCGCAGCCGGCGCATCACCGAAGGCTCGGGCCCCGCCAGCAGCGGCACCACGATCGCCGCGGGGGAGTCCTCACCGCGCTCGGCGGCGGCCTGGGTCAGCACGGACTCCAGCGAGGGGTACTCCTCGCCGTCACCGTCGACGTAGCCGACGCGGGGGTCGAGACCGGCCAGCTCGATACGCGCGATGCTGACGATCTCCTCGGCCAGGCTGCGTATCGCGGGGGAAGGCGTACCGGGCACGGCAAGGACCAGCGCGGGGGCGCCCTCGGGCGTGGTCAGCGTTTCCGGTCGCCGGTGCCGCCCGGGCTGGCGGGGGCGCGGCATTCGAACGGGCAGGCCGGGTGCGGGGCCTTCGGCAGTGCTCATGGCGAGGCATGCTAGTGCCTTTGCGCGCGCTGTTGTTCGGGCGGGTCCTTCGCAGGGGTTACCTGTCCGGTTCTGTCCCGATACGGCGCCGGGTCCGCGCGGCCCCGGCGCCCTACCGCGGGCCTGTCTCAGCCCAGTCCGCGCGAGTCCTGCTTCAGGGCGGTGTCGACGGTGAGCGCCGAGGCTACGACCATGCTGAGCAGCGGTTCCTCCAGCGGGCGGTGGATCTGCAGCACGTAGTTGTCGGCCGTGGTGAACATCGTCTTGGCCAGGCCCTCCCACGTCTTGGTGATGCGGGCCACCTCGGTCCCGGTGTGGTCGACGATCGCGAAGTTCCAGGCCCGCCAGTTCTCCGCCTTGATGGCGCCGATCTGCTGACCGTTCACCTCGAACGCGAAGTTGATCTTGCCGATCGCGTTCTGCTGGACGATCTCGCCGAGCGTCGTGCCGTCCGGGCGTTGTACGACGACCTTCGACTTGATGAACTTCGCCGGGCGGGTCAGCAGCAACTGCGGCTGCCCGTGCGCGTCCCGCACCTCCAGGCGGACCGACAGGAACTGGTCGACGCTGGAGACGAAGCGCAGCACCTTGCGCGCGGTGCTCTGGCCGACCTGGATCACCGAGCCGAGTTGGCCGCCGTTCTGGTCGAAGACGCTGTACTCGTTGTTCAGCTCAATGAGCTTGGCCTTCTGGTTGACCACGAGGACCGGCTCGCTGAACAGCGTGCCACCGCCCGCGGCGCCCGGGGCCAGGCCCGCCTGCCGCTGCACCTGGCGCTGGATGCGCGAGGGGTCGTGGCCGCCGTCGACGCCCAGCTCCCAGGGGTTCTCCTTGGTGGACGGCGGGGGCGTTTGGCCCGCGTGGGTGTGCTCCGTCCACTGGGACCCGTCCCAGTAGCGCAGCAGGTTCTGAGTGCCGTGCGGGTCCGTGTACCAGCCCGCCGGGGTGTTCGATTGCGTCGTCACCCGGGCAGGGTAACGGCTGCCACCGACAGTGCAGGTTGCCGGTCCACCGGATCGATGACGCCCGTGCCCGGAGGCGGTGGCCGCGATTCTGACGAGGCGTCAGTTGTGGAGCCCTGCACGCAAGGTCACAGCCAGGGTTCACTGGCCGATGGTGAAGACGTCATGTGCGCTCTTCACTGGATCTCTCTAATCGGGTGCGCACCCGTGATCGACATGGGTGCAGCGGAGGCGCTGCCTCCGTGTCCTCTCCCGACCCGAGGTTTCCATGAATCTGATGGTCACGAACCATCGGCGTGCAAGGTCACTGCTCGTGGTGCTCGCCACGGCGACCGCGCTGGCGGCCGCTCCGGCCGTGGCGTACGCGGACAGCAGCCGGCCGGCGCCCGTCACCGGCGGTATCCCGCTGGTCAACACGTCAGAGAAGATCGGTCCGGGGATCGGCCTGCAGCACGTCAAGGCGGTCGACCAGAAGGGCTGGTACGACGCGCAGTTCCTGACCGTGGACCTGTCCAACAGCGCGGTCGGCACGGACCTGCTGAGCTCCGGACCGGTCGCGTCCGGCGGGCCGCTCAGCGAGGCCGTCAACAAGGCCGGCGCCGTCGCGGGCGTCAACGGCGACTTCTTCGACATCGGCAACTCCAACGCGGCGCTCGGCGGCGAGATCCAGAACGGGCAGCTCGTCAAGACCGCCGACATCTCCGGCGGCCGCAAGCACGTCGGCGTCAGCAAGGACGGCGTCGCCCAGCTGGTGGACCTCACGGTCGACACGACGGCGAAGTTCGCGGGCGCGGACCACAAGGTCTCGTCGATCAACGCCGCGAACGGCGGCGGCATCCCCGCCGACGGCATGGTCGCGTTCACGCCCGCGTGGGGCACCTACAGCCGCAACAGCGGCCTGACGGGCGTCGCCAACGACCAGATCGCCGAGGTCCTGGTGAAGGACGGCGCGGTCGTGTCGGTCACCCCCAGCGGTCCCGCGGGCTCCGGCGCGATCCCGGACGGCGGCTTCGTGCTCGTCGGGCGCGGCGCCGCGGCGTCCGCGATCCGCGCGCTCCAGCCCGGCGACCCGGCGACGCTCAGCCACTCGCTCGCCGACAACGTTGCCAAGACGATGCAGTTCGCGATCGGCCACGGCGGCACCATCGTCTCCGGCGGCCAGCCCGTCAAGGGCCTCGACACCTCGATCGCCCCGCGCACCGCGCTCGGCTTCAAGGACGGCGGCAAGACGCTCGTCCTGGCCACCTGGGACGGCCCCGGCGGCACCGGCAAGGGCGGCATCGGGATCGACAAGGAAGCGCGCGACCTCGCCGCGATGGGCGTGGAGACCGCGGTCAACCTCGACGGCGGCGGCTCGTCCACCATGGTCGCCCGCGGCCTCGGCGACGCCGACGCCACCGTCCGCAACGTCCCGTCCGACGGCCACGAGCGCAACGACCCGAACGGTGTCGGCGTGTTCGTCTCCAAGGGCGACGGCCGGTTGCACCAGCTCCTCGTCAAGCCCGCTCCCGGCGCGGCGTCGGCCGACGGTGACGTGAAGGTCTTCCCCGGTCTGCACCGCGCTCTGGCCGCGGAGGGCATCGACAACCACCAGACGCCGGTGACGGTCGACCCCGACTCCGTGCGGTGGTCCTCGCGTGAGGCGACCGTCGACGGCGCCGTGCTCACGGCCCCGCAGGCGCACGGTCCGGTCACGGTGGACGCCGAGGCGGACGGCGTGCAGGGACACGGGACGGTCTCCGTCCTGGGCCCGCTGACCAGCGTGGAGCCGTCCTCCCAGCTGCTGTCGATCGCCGGCGTGACGCCGGACGACGCGACCACCGTCGCCGTGACCGGCCGCGACGCCGAGGGCTACACGGCCCCGATCGAGCCGCAGGACCTGTCGCTGGACTACGACCACGACGTGGTCGGCATCAAGACCGTGGACGGCAAGCTGCGGATCACCCCGCTCGCCAACGCCAGCACGATCCTGAAGATCACGGCCGGCGGTGTGACCGCGCGGCTGCCGATCACGATCGGTGTGCAGACCAGGACCGTCTACGACTTCGACGACGACGTGCTGGCCCGCTGGCGCAACAACAGCACGGCGGCCACGACGTTCTCCACCGCCCCCGAGGGCCTGCGGATCGACTTCAACGCCATGCGCAACGTCGGCATCACCTCGGCGTCGTCGGCCCAGCGCGTGTCCGTGCCCGGCCAGCCGCTGCGCCTGCGCGTGCGGCTCAAGTCCAGCATCAGCGTGCCCAGCGGCCTGACCTACATCGCCTACACCGACTCCGCCGGCAAGGGCAACGGCAGCTACGGGACGGGCCTGAACGCGAGCAGCGACTGGCAGTACGCCACCTTCCAGGTCCCGGCGGACACGAAGTTCCCGATCGCGATCTCGGGTTTCCAGGGCATCAACACCAGCGTCGCCCAGCAGAAGGCGGGCACGTTCGTCCTGGACCGCATCGAGGCCGACGTCCCCACCTCGATCGACCTTCCCGCGCAGCCGGACCTGCGGCCCGACGCGCTGGTCTCGGACGACGGGTCGCTGCTCAAGGGCAGCAGCACCTGGCAGTTCGCGACGCTCTCGGACGTGCAGTTCACCGCCGACAACCCGGCGCTGACCCAGGTCGCCACGGCCGCCATCCAGCGGATCCGGACGACCCACCCCGACCTGCTGGTCCTCAACGGTGACATCACCGACCGCGGCCTGCCGCAGGACCTCACCCTGGCCCGGCAGGTGCTCACCGACGCCGGCTGCGACCTGATCCCGGTCGGCCAGGAGCCCGCCCCCGACAGCACCCCGGACCCGAACGCCGGCTCCATCCCCTGCTACTACGTGCCCGGCAACCACGAGTCCTACGGCCTGAACAACGTCCAGCAGGACCTGACCAACTTCACCGCCGAGTTCGGCAGGCCCTACCGCACCTTCGACCACAAGGGCACCCGCTTCATCCTGCTCGCCAGCTCCGTCGGCTCGCTGCGCGGCACCGCCTGGGACCAGCTCCCGATGCTCCGGCAGGCCCTGGCCGACGCCAAGGACGACACGTCCGTCGACAACGTCGCGGTCTTCGCCCACCACCCGGTGGACGACCCGGCCGAGGCCAAGTCCAGCCAGCTCGGCGACCGTGACGAGGCGGCGCTCATCGAGCACCTGCTGACCGACTTCCGCGACGACTCCGGCAAGGGCGCCGTCATGGTCGGCTCGCACGCCCAGATCGCCGACGTCCACCACCTGGAGGGCGTCCCCTACATGGTGCTGCCCTCCTCGGGCAAGGACCCCTACGGCACCCCCGACCGCGGCGGCTTCACCGGCTGGGTCGACTGGTCCGTCGACTCCCACCGCAACGCCCGCCAGCAGTGGCTCCAGGCCGATGTGCGGGCCTTCGCCCAGTCCATCACCCTGAACACCCCCGAGTCGGTCGAGGCGGGCCGGACCGCGCAGCTCTCCGGCAGCATCGTGCAGCCGCAGGGTGTGGGCAACGGCTCGCGGGTGGTCCCGCTGCGGTACCCGATGTCGGTCCACTGGAGCGGCTCGTCGAACCTGGCGATCGGCACCGGCAAGGACGCCGTCGACGACGCCCGCCGCAAGGGCAAGGTCGCGATCCTCGACCCGCGGACCCGGGTGCTGACCGCGCTGAAGGCCGGCTCGGTGACCGTCACCGTGACGAACGACTCGATGCGTGCCTACACCGACGGCGCCTCACTCGCGCCGGTCACGACCTCCAAGACCGTCCAGGTCGTGCCCGCGCAGGGCTGAACGGCCGACTGACACGCCGTCCGGCGTGACCGAGGGCGAGCACGCACCCCGTGCTCGCCCTCAGTGCCGCCCGGCCACGCGGATCCGGTCGCCGTTGCCCGCGGGGGTCTTGCCGCTGGTGGGAGGGAGGGTCTGTGGGCCGGTAGGGTGACGGCCGTGGCAGCACGACCATTGAGTGAACTTGTCGAGCCCAGGTGGGCCGAAGCCCTCGCGCCCGTGGCCGAACGCATCGCGGCGATGGGCGACTTCCTGCGGGCGGAGATCGCGGCGGGCAGGACCTACCTGCCGGCGGGACAGCATGTCCTGCGGGCGTTCCAGCAGCCCTTCGACGAGGTGCGGGTGCTGATCGTCGGGCAGGACCCCTATCCCACGCCGGGGATGGCGATCGGGCACAGCTTCGCCGTGGCCGCGGAGGTGCGTTCACTGCCCGGAAGCCTGGAGAACATCTACCGGGAACTGCAGTCCGACCTCGGCCTGCCCCGGCCGTCGAACGGCGATCTGACGCCGTGGACCCGGCAGGGAGTGCTGCTGCTCAACAGGGCGTTGACCACGGCACCCCGCAGCCCCGGTGCGCATCGCGGCAAGGGCTGGGAGGAAGTGACCGAACAGGCCATTCGCGCCCTGGCCGCGCGAGGCAAGCCCCTGGTGTCGATCCTCTGGGGCCGGGACGCCCGGAACGCCCGCCCTCTGCTGGGGAATCTGCCGGCCGTCGAGTCGGCGCATCCCTCCCCGATGTCGGCGGATCGCGGGTTCTTCGGCTCGCGGCCCTTCAGCCGGGCCAATGACCTGCTGCTCCAGCAGGGCGCGCAGCCGGTCGACTGGCAGCTCCCCTAGAAGCGGCGACCCGGCCGCGGAGCCCGCGTCCGGCGGCCTACGCGCCGTGTTCCCCGGGCTCCCCGGCCGCGCGCCCGCTGCCGCCGGCCGGCAGGTGGTTGAAGAGCAGGTTGAGCGCGATCGCGGTGACGCAGCCCGCGCTGATGCCGCTGTCCATGACCGTCCGGAACCAGTCGGGGAACCTCTCGTACACCGTGGGCACGCCCACCGGCAGCAGCCCGACCCCCAGCGACACCGCGACGACCATCAGGTTGGCGGTGCCGTGGAAGTCCACACCGGCCAGCGTGCGCAGTCCGCTCGCGGCCACCGTGCCGAACATGACCAGTCCGGCGCCGCCCAGCACCGGTGCCGGGATCGCGGCGACCACCGCGCCCAGCTTCGGCAGCAGCCCGAGCAGGACCAGGATGCCGCCCGCCGTGGCCACCACCCATCGGCTGCGCACCCGGGTCAGTCCCACCAGGCCCACGTTCTGCGCGTAGGCGGTGTACGGGAAGGTGTTGAAGATCCCGCCCAGCACGGTGGAGACGCCGTCCGCGCGCAGTCCGTCCGCGAGCCGGCCGGGCTCGGCCCTGCGGCCGGTGAGTTCGCCGACGGCGATGATGTCCCCGGTCGTCTCGGTCATCGTCACGAGCGCGACCACGAGCATGGAGACCACGGCGGCGCCCTGGAAGGTCGGGGTGCCGAAGTGGAACGGGGTGCTGATCCCGAGCCAGTCCGCGTCGCGGACCGCGCCGAAGTCGGTGAAGCCGAGCGGCACGGCCGCCGCCGTGCCGGCGGCGATGCCGGCGAGCACGGCGACCCGCGCGAGCACATCCGGTGCGAAACGCTGGATCAGCAGGATCGCGAGCAGCACGGCGGCCGCCAGGGCGATGTTGCGCGGCGCGCCGAAGTCGGCCGAACCGGCCCCGCCCGCCACCCAGTTGCCCGCCACCGGCAGCAGGCTCAGCCCGATGACCAGGATCACGGTGCCGGTCACCACGGGCGGGAAGAAGCGCAGCAGCCGTCCGAAGACGGGGGCCAGCAGGACCATCGCCAGCCCCGCGACGATCACCGAGCCGTAGATGGCGGGCAGTCCGCCGTCCTGGCCGATCAGCACCATGGGGGAGACCGCCGCGAAGGTGCAGCCCTGCATGATCGGCAGCCGTACGCCGAAGCGCCACCAGCCGACGCACTGCAGCAGCGTGGCGATGCCGCAGATCAGCAGGTCCGCCGTGATCAGGTACGCGAGGTCGGCCGGCGACAGCTTCAGCGCGCCGCCCACGATCAGCGGCACCGCGACCGCGCCCGCGTACATCGCCAGCACGTGCTGCAGGCCGAACGCCGCGAGCCGGGCGGGCGGCAGGACCTCGTCGACGGGGTGGACCGGCGGGCGTGACGTCGTCGCCATGGGGGACTCCTCGAACGCGGCGCGAATGAGCGGCTGTGCCGGGTGAACGGCTGCCCGAGACCCTAGGGACCGTAAACAGTTTGTTGATGTCCGGTGTGTTGCGGGGCTGTCACCCGGGGCTCCCGGCCGCGGCCGCCAACAGGCCCGCCCAGTCGGGGATCTTGACGGTCGCCCGGTCAAGTGAGCGGCCGAGCGCCGCCTCCGCGGCCTCGATCGCCTCCCAGCCCGTCCACTCGACCGGATGCTGTCCCGCCGCGCGGAGTCCCTCCAGCGGATCCGCCGGCAGCTCGCCGCGTGCCAGCAGCGCCCCGGCGTCCGCGAGCAGGGCCGTGGCCGTCTCCTTGGCGCACGGCCGGTTGGTGCCGATCACGCCGGTCGGCCCGCGCTTGATCCACCCGGCCACGTACTCGCCCGGCGACCGCCTGCCGTCCCGCAGCACCCGGCCCTCCTCGTTGGGCACGATGCCCAGCGCCTCGTCGAAGGGCAGCCCCTCCATGGCCACCCCCCGGTAGCCGACCGAGCGCAGCACCAGCTGCGCGTCGATGTCCTCGAACGCGCCGCTGCCCCGCACTCCGCCCTGCCCGTCCGGCAGCGTCCGCTCGAAGCGCACGCCCGCCACCTTGTCCTCGCCCAGCAGGGCGGCAGGCCTCAGGAAGAAGCGCAGATGGATGCGGCGCCGGTTCCCGGCGGGCGCGCGCCCGGCCCAGCCGCGCAGCACCTCGACATTGCGCCGGGCCACCGCAGGCAGGGCGTGCGGATCGGCGTACGCGGGATCGAGCGCGAGCTCGTCCTCCCGCACGAGCACGTCCGCGTCGGCCAGGGCGCCCAGTTCGCGCAGCTCCTTGGTGGTGAACTTCGCCTGCGACGGGCCGCGCCTGCCGACCATGTGGACGTCCGTGACCCGGCTCTTCTCCAGCGCGTGCAGCGCCTCCTCCGGGACGTCGGTGCGGCGCAGCTCGGCCGCGCCGCGCGCCAGGATGCGGGCGACGTCCACGGCGACGTTGCCGACGCCGACGACGACGGCGGACCGGGCGCTGAGCAGGAACTCGTCCGGGGCCTCGTCCGGGTGCGCGCTGTACCAGGACACGAAACGCGTCGCGGAGAAGCTGCCGGGCAGGTCCTCGCCGGGGACGCCGAGCCGGCGGTCGGTGGCTGCGCCCACGCAGTAGACCACCGCGTGGTACAGCTCCAGCATGCGTTCGGGGGGCAGACCGGGGGCGCCGGCCGTCACGTTGCCCAGGAAGCGGATCCGCGGGTCCTCCAGGACCCGCCGCAGATTGCCCTGCAGGGACTTGATCTTCTCGTGGTCGGGTGCGACACCGTACCTGACCAGGCCGTACGGGCAGGGGAGCCGGTCCAGGACGTCCACCGCGACCTGGGGCACCGCCTCCTGGCGGGCCAGGGCCTCCGCCGTGTACACCCCGCTGGGACCAGATCCGACGACGGCGATGCGAAGCACAGGCGCCTCCTCCTCGTCGAGGCGACGGCCGGAGCGGCCGGGCACTTCCCAGCATCGCACCGGGCGCCGGCCCGGGCAGGCCGGCGCAGCCGTGTCGCGGCGCGCGATGTCAGGTCAAGGACCTCATCCGGCCGATCTCCGCGCTCTGCTGCGCGATCACCTCGCTCGCCCACTCGCCCACCTGGACGTTGCGTCCCTTGGACAGCACCTCCGTCGCCATGGTCACCGCCCCTTCGTGGTGGGCGATCATCAGCCGGAGGAAGAGCCGGTCGAAGGCCGCGCCCCGGGCGGCGCGCAATTCGGCCAACTGCGCGGGGGTCGCCATGCCCGGCATCGACGCGTGGTGGTGGTCGTGGCCGGCGGCCGGTGACGCGCCGCCGTTCTCCTTGAGCCAGGCGGTCATGGCCTTGATCTCCGGGCCCTGGGCGGCGTCGATCCGGGCGGCCAGGGCGCGCACCTTGGTGCCGGACGCGCGGGTGTCCGCGTACGCGGTCATGACCAGCGCCTGCTCATGGTGGGCGATCATGTTCGCCGTGTAGGACAGGTCCGCTGTGTTGGGGGTGTCGTCCGGTCTGGCCTTGGCGGCCTCGTCCGCGGACAGGGTGGCCGCGTCCTCGCCCGGCCGGCCCGGGGCGATGACCGACGGAGCGGCGGCCTTGGCGTCGTCACCACCCCCGTCGCACCCGCTCAGCGCGAGCGTCGAGGCGGCCAGGGACAACGGAAGCAGCACTAATACTGCACGGCGGGTAGCGAGCACTGCCTCATTGTGCATCTTTTGACGCGGCCATGAAAAGTGCATACTTCGGCTTGGTCGTTTCATCGTTTCATCTTGACCGAACACTTTTGGAGGACGCGGTGACGCGTTTAGGTACTTCCCCCGCCCGCCCCAGACGCCTGGCGGCCCTCGCGGCCGCGGCGGTCATGCTGTTCGGCCTCGCGGCCGCGGCGCCGGCGACCGCCGACGGCGCGATACCCGGCGTCGACGAGGTCGTCACCAGCGCCAACGTCGACCACCTGGTGAACATCCCCAAGCAGTCCCTGGCCGGCTTCAACTCCGACCTCGCCTTCCAGGGCAAGTACGCCTTCGCCGGCAACTACGACGGCTTCGTCGTCTACGACATCAGCCGCCCCAGCAGCCCCAAGGTCGTCAGCCAGGTCCTGTGCCCCGGCTCGCAGAACGACATCTCGGTGTCGGGGAACCTGCTGGTGCTGTCCACGGACTCCTCGCGCTCGGACGACTCCTGCGCGAGTGCGAGCCAGCCCGCCAGCGAGAAGTCCTCCTGGGAGGGCATCAAGGTCTTCGACATCAGCGACAAGGCCAACCCGCGCTACATCGCCGCCGTCGAGACCAACTGCGGCTCCCACACCCACACGCTGGTGCCGAGCAAGCGCGACCTGTTCGTGTACGTCTCCTCGTACTCGCCCAGCGCGTCCTTCCCGGACTGCCAGCCCCCGCACGACGGCATCTCCGTCGTGAAGATCCCCCGCTCGCACCCCGAGGACGCCGCTCTCGCCGGCTTCCCCGTCCTGTTCCCGGACGGCGGCAACCCCGGCGTCCCGGCCACCGACACCCAGGCGCGGGTGAGCGAGACGACCGGCTGCCACGACATCACGGCCTTCCCCAAGCTGCGGCTCGCCGCGGGCGCCTGCATGGGTGACGGCATCCTGATGGACATCTCCGACCCCGTGCGCCCGAAGGTGATCGACCGGGTCCAGGACAACGTCAACTTCTCGTTCTGGCACTCGGCGACCTTCAACGAGCGCGGCACCAAGGTCGTCTTCACCGACGAGCTCGGCGGTGGCGGCGGCGCCGAGTGCAACGCGCTGATCGGTCCGAAGCGCGGCGCCGACGGCATCTACGACATCGTCCGCAAGCACGGCCATCTGAAGTTCGTCTTCCGCGGCTACTACAAGATCCCGCGCCAGCAGGCGGACACCGAGAACTGCGTCGCCCACAACGGCTCGCTCATCCCGGCCAAGGGCCGCGACATCATGGTCCAGGCCTGGTACCAGGGCGGCGTCTCCGTCTGGGACTTCACCGACTCCTCGCACCCCCGCGAGATCGGCTTCTTCGAGCGCGGCCCGCTGTCCGCCGACACGCTCGCGGTCGGCGGCTCGTGGAGTGCGTACTACTACAACGGCTACATCTACTCGAACGACATCGCCAAGGGCTTCGACGTCCTGCGGATCTCCGACCGGCGCACCGACAGCGCCCGCGGCATCCGGCTCGCCGAGCTCAACGCGCAGTCCCAGCCCGACTACCGCTGAGCGGCGTCAGGCAGTGGCGTGCCGCCGGGTGGCAGCCCTTCGGGGCCACCCGGCGGCACGCCGAGCTCCCAGTCCAGCCCGTAACGACGGAAGAGGTCGCCCCGCAGATGGGGCAGCGGCATCGCCGCACCCGGGATCAGCTGGGCGAAGACCGCGCCCATCAACTGCGCTCGCAGCATGCGGTAGTCGTGCTCGGGGTCGGCGGAGCCCCACGCCTCGACGGTGCCGCGCAGCAGTTCGGCCAGGCGCTGCCGCTCGGTGCACTCGCTGAAACCCGCCGTCTGCAGGATGCCGGCCATGTGAGTGCGCATCAGCACGGGGAACCGCCCCGGCAGTCCCAGCACGCTGTCGATCGCCCGGGCCAGCAGCTCGCGTCCGTCGGCGGAGGCCGGTTGCCGTTCCAGCGCCGCGGACAGCTCGGTGTGCATCAGGCGGTGGGCGGCCGACTGCAGCAACTGGCGCTTGCCCGGAAAGTAGTAGGAGACCAGCCCGCGCGCCGTACCGGCCCGGTCGGCGATGTCGCCGAGGGTGGTGGCCTCGTAGCCGCGCTCCTCGACCAGCTCGACGGTCGCCCGCAGCAGCCGCTCCCGCGAACGGCGCCGCATCTCTTCGTTGACCGACGGTCGCCGAGGGGACATGCTTTACTCCTGCGTTGACTGGCTCCGGGCCAATGTACTCGGAGCCCGGCTCGTGCGGGCGTCGTGCCCCTGCGAGGACGCGGGATCGGGCCGTGACCCGACGGCGCGGGGGACCGCCGGGTCACGGCTCGACCAGGTCACTCGGTGAGCTCCAGCACCGGCAGCAGACCGGCCGGGCGCTGCCGCGCCGGCAGATGGTCGACCAGACGCACCGTGCACCCCAGTGCCGCGGCGCCGCCGTCCGCCCGCCGGTCGTCGCCCACCATGGCGACGCGCTCCGGCGGCAGCCCCAGCGCCTCGCAGGCGATCTCGAACAACCTCGGGTCCGGCTTCTGCACCCCGTGCTCGTAACTCAGCACGAACACGTCCACCAGGCCGTCCAGTCCGTGCGCGCGGAAGACCGGGCGCAGGTCCCACCCGATGTTGCTCACCACGGCCACCGGCACCCCGCGCCGCCGCAGCTCACCGAGCACCTCCGCGGTGTCCGGGTAGGGCGTCCAGGCCTCCGGCCGCATGTGCCGCTCGTACAGCGCGTCATAGATGCCGTGGGCGCCGTCCCACGGCAGCCCCGCCTCCCGCGCGAGGCCCGTGTACGCGGCCCTGTGGTGATCGGCCGACAGGTCGCGCTCGCCCCAGGCCTCGGCCAGGTGCGCGGGCACGTGCGCCGGTGCCACACCGCCCGGCAGCGCCCCGACCCGCTCCAGGCGCTCCGCGTACGCCGCCAACTCGCCCTCTTCGAGCGGGATGCCGCGCTCCGCCACGACCGCGCGCAGCCAGCTCTCCGTGGGCTCCACGCGCAGCAGCGTGCCGGAGAAGTCGAACATGAATCCCTTGATGGTCATGCCCGACATCCTCTCCGACCCTGCTCGCGGAGACGTCACGGGGCGGCTGCGCGGGGCCGAACCGCGGCCTTCCGGGCGGTTGCCGTCCCGCGGCGGTCAGTCGACGAGGCCGAGCTGCCGCAGCATGCCGAGTTCGTCGCTGCTGCCCCAGCGTTCGACGAGCTTGCCGTCCTCGACGCGGCTGATCTGCATGCCCCGGTAGCTCACCGTGCGGCCGGTCGGCGGATGCCCCATCAGCTCGCCGAGGTGGGTCCCCGTGACGGTGTAGGCGAAGGCGATCTCGTTGTCGGTGGCGAGTACGTGCTCGACGTCGATGTGCAGATCGGGGAAGGCCGTCCGCATCGCCGCGAACATCTCCTCGTAGCCCTCGGGACCCGGGACCTGCCCCGGCGCCGGGTCGTGGTCGACCGAGGCGGGCGCCACATAGGAGTCGATCTCGTCCAGCCGGCCGTCGTTCACCGCCGAGCCGAAGTGCTCCAGGATGGAGAGGTTGGATTCGCGCGACATGTCGTGCTCCCTGACGTGGGGACCGCGGGCGCCCTCCGACCGAGGCCGTGTGCCCGCCCCTTCCACTCTCCACGGTAGGCGCGAAGGACGCCGCGTGCCGCGTCAGGCGTCCCGTCGTCCCCGAGGTGTCCGCGGCGCCGACGTGCGCCAGGGTTCGCAGAGCGCCGCGGTCCCCGTGAGCACGGCCGCCCCCAGAAGCCAGCCGCCGAGGACGTCGCTGGGCCAGTGGACGCCCAGGTAGATCCGGGTGAGGCCGACCCCGACGACCGAGACCGCGGCCAGGGCCCAGGCGGCGGCCCGCCACGGGGTCCCGGCCCGGGGACAGCGCAGGAGGAACAGCCAGAGCAGGGCGCCGCAGCCGATGGCGGCCGTCATGGCGTGCCCCGACGGGAACGCCGCGTAGGACGCCGTGGCGAGGGGATCGGGCCAGTGGGGCCGGGGGCGCCCCACGGCGGCCTTGACGGCATGCTGGAGGGCCCAGCCCAGGATGCCGCAGACGCCGAGCCACAGCGCCTGCCGCCCGGCCCGCCGCCACACCAGCCACAGCAGGCAGACGGCGAGCAGGGCGCGCATGGTCGCGGGGTCCCAGACGGCGTCCGACAGCACGCGGTTGACCCGCGTCCAGCCGGGGTGAAGGACCCCGAAGGAGTGGAACGCGACGACGATGCGCCGGTCGGCGTCCGTCAGCGGGCCCCACCGACCCGCGACGAGCGCCAGGAGCAGCAGGAAGACGGCAGCCGTCGCGGCGCAGTACCGCAGGCACACGGCGCGCGGGCCACCGCCCCGGGTGGCGGTGGGGGCGGGTGGGGCGTCCATGCGCCCGAGATTACGTCAGGGCGCCGATCCCGGGGCCGAACGCGACGAGCAGCGGCACGAAGGGGATGAGCAGGGCGCACGCGGAGGCCTGGGCACGGCCGAGCCGGGTCAGCCGCGGCGCCGGGTCGAGCAGCCGGCTGACACGGCCGGGCAGATGGCCGTGCGGGGCGGAACCGGGGCCGAACACCCCGCGGTCCTCGTTGAGTTCGACCAGGGCGAGGGCTGTCGTGAGCCCTCCGAAGCGGCGCGAGGCGATGTCGTCGGCGGCCAGTTCGATCAGGTGGTGCACCTGGTGGCGGAAGCCCGCGAAGACCGGGATCTGCGGGAAGCCGGCCGCAAGCGCGCCCGCGCAGTGCAGGAGTACGTCGTGCCGGGCCCGGGCGTGGCCCTGCTCGTGCGCGAGGACCGCATCGAGCTGACGGCCCTTCAGGCGGCGCAGCGCGCCCGTGGTGATGACCAGTTGGGGCCGCTGCCCGGCCAGCCACCACGCCTCCGGCCGCTCGTCCTCCAGGACGACCAGCCGCTCGCCGGAGGCCGCCGCCTCGCCGGGCAGCCGCGGCGAACGCACGCGCAGTTCGGCGCGCCGCCGACGCTGCCGGGAGCGCGCGGTACGGATCTCGCGGGCCAGCATGGCGCCCGTCCAGGCGCCGCCACAGGCCAGCAGAACGGCCAGGTACCCCGCCCAGGGGCCGTAGTCGGAGAGCCCGTAGGCCTCCACGACCCCGTTCGGCGCGAACGCGAACAGTCCGCCGCGCAGCCAGCCCCACGCGGCGGACGCGCTCAGCGCCATCGCCAGGAAGCAGCACAGGAGCACGGCGCCGACCACGCACTGCCACACCCACAGGGCCAGGACGGGTTCACGCTCAGGCCATCCGGCCCGGGTCAGCAGTCGGGGCGCCGTGGCCGCCGCCGTCACACCGAGCAGCAGCAGCACCAACGGGACCGTCATGGCGCCACACTATGAGGGCCCCACGGCCCCCCGGTACGCCGCCGCGCCCTAAAGTGACGTACGCCTCACGGGCGTCACAGCGTCAGGAGCATGGCGAACATCCCGATCGCCATCGACACCCGGCACGCCGACGCGAGCTCGGGCGCGTGCCGCACCGCGACGGGCCCCGCCGGCCCTGCCGCTCCCGTCCCCGACGCGACCGGAACGGACACCAGGCGCACGCCCCCGGCCAGCACATAGACCGCGAAGTACACCAGCAGCAGTCCGGTCAGCAGGGGCGCGCCCACCGCGCCGTGCCCCGCGTGCGCCGACCCACCGGCGCCCTCCATCGCCGCGGTCATGTAGACCATCGCGACCGCGCCCACCGCGTGGTGCAGATGATGCGCGCTCCGCCGTGCCGGCAGCAGCGATCGCACCGCGGCCGCGCCGAAGACCAGCGCGAGAACGGCGGCCGCCCACGGCGGCTGCTCCAGGACCGACACCGGTACCGCCATCACCGCCATGCCGACGCCCATCAGCGCCTCGGCACGCGCCACGCTCTGTTCCTCACGTTCGTCCCGTGTCGTCCCCGGGCAGCCCGGCCGTGCGCGCACCAGACAGTAGGCGGCGGTGGCCGCTCCCAGCGCCACGAGCAGCCAGGCCACCAGCGGTGGTCCGTGCATGACCCGACCCCCTTCGGCTCCTCACCGGAGGATGCCCCTGCCCGGCGGCGCGAACCCCCGCGCATGGGGGCATAGGGGGGCGCGGCACGGGATCAGCTGCGGGCGCGCTGCGTCACGGCGACGCACACGAGCACCGCCACCGCCGCGGGCGCGGTCAGCGTGCCCAGGTCCTCGCCCAGCAGCGCGGCCGCCCACACCAGCGTCAGCAGCGGCTGCGCCAACTGCAGTTGGCTCGCGCGGGCCACACCGATCGCGGCCATCCCGCGGTACCAGACCATCAGCCCGAGGAACTGCGACACCAGCGACACCCAGACCAGCCCGACCACGGCCCGGGCGTCCGCGTGCGCCGGTTCCGCGGTCAGCGACACCGCGGCCGCGGGCACGGTCAGCGGGAGCGCCCCGACGAGCGCCCAGCCGATCACCTGCCAGCCGGGCATCACGGAGGCCAGCCGGCCGCCCTCCACGTAGCCCGCCGCGCAGACCACCAGCGACGCGAACAGGAAGAGGTCGCCGGTCGTCGGGGCGCCACCGCCCTGCCACAGCGCGAACCCCACCACGACCGCCCCGCCCGCGACGGCCGCGGTCCAGAACAGCGACGAGGGCCGCGCCCCCATGCGTACGGCGGCGAGCGCGGCGGTGACCAGCGGCAGCGCGCCGACCACGACGGCGGCGTGCGAGGTGCCGGTGGTGCGCAGCGCCAGCGTCGTCAGCAGCGGGAAGCCGAGCACGACCCCGGCCGCCACGACCGCGAGCCCCGCCCAGTACCGCCGCTCCGGCACCGGTACGCGCGCGAGAGCCAGGCACGCACCGGCGACGGCGGCCGCGAGGACGCCCCGGACCGTCGCCGCCGTCCAGGGGCCGAAGCCGGTCAGCGCCCAGTGCGTGGCCGGGAAGGTGAGGGAGAAGGCGGCGACGCCGAGGCCGGCCAGGGCCGTGCCGCCGAGAGCCGTGCGCGCGCCCGGTCCACCCGGCGTTCCGGGTCCGTCGACCGCTATCGGCGTGGGTGCGGTAGCGCTATTGTGTGCTGTCATGAATGACGGTAGCAGTTCGGGGAATCTCGCAGAATCCCTCCGAAGTGAGCTGATCCGCTACTCTCCGGGAGAGAAACTGCCGTCGAGTCGCGTCCTGGTCGAACGCTTCGGCGTCTCCCCGGTCACGGTCTCCCGCGCCCTCGCCGCCCTCGCCGCGGAAGGACTCGTGGTCACCCGGCCCGGCGCCGGCGCCTACCGCTCGCCCGGACGCACCAGGGACGCCCCGGCCGTCGACACCTCCTGGCAGCAGGTGGCCCTCACGGCCGAGGAGCAGCACGGCGAACCCGCGCCGCGGGTCGTCGACGCCTCCGGGGTCACCACGAGCCTCGCGGTGCCGCCGCCCGGCGTCATCGCCTTCAACGGCGGCTATCTGCACCCCTCGCTCCAGCCCGAGCAGGCACTCGGCGCCGCCCTCGCCCGCGCCGGCCGCCGCCCCGGAGCCTGGGAGCGGCCCCCGCTGGAGGGACTGACCGCGCTGCGCACCTGGTTCGCCCGCGAGACCGGCGGCCCCGGCGGCGACTTCGGCCCCGCCCACGTCCTGGTCACCGCGGGCGGACAGGCCGCGATCACCACCGCCCTGCGGGCCCTCGCACCGCCCGGCGCCCCGGTGCTCGTGGAGTCACCGACCTACCCGGGCGCCCTGGCGGTAGCCCGCGCCGCGGGACTGCGTCCGGTTCCGGTGCCCATGGACGACGACGGGGTGCGGCCCGACCTGCTGGCCGAGGCCTTCGCCGCGACCGGCGCCCGGGCCTTCTTCTGCCAGCCGCTGTTCCAGAACCCGACCGGCACCGTGCTCGCCCCCGGCCGGCGCCGCCGCGTCATCGAGATCGCGCACGCCGCCGGAGCCTTCGTCATCGAGGACGACTTCGCGCGCCGTCTCGGCCACGGCGGGCCGCTGCCGCCCCCGCTCGTCGCCGAGGACCCGTACGGCGCGGTCGTCCACGTGACCTCGCTGACCAAGCCGACCGCGCCCAGCCTGCGGGTCGGCGCGCTCGTCGCCCGGGGGCCGGTCATGGAACGCCTGCGCGCGATCCAGGTCGTCGACAGCTTCTTCGTGCCCCGGCCTCTGCAGGAGGCCGCCCTCGAACTCGTCGGCGCCCCCGCCTGGCCCCGCCACCTGCGCGCGGTCTCCGCGGGGCTGCGCGAGCGGCGCGACGCGATGCTCGGCGCACTCCACCGCCACCTGCCCGCCCTCGCCGCCGGCGTCCGGGCGCCCAGCGGCGGCTACCAGTTCTGGCTGCGCCTTCCCGACGGCACCGACGAGACCGTGCTGGCCGCCGCCGCGCTCCGCGCGGGCACGGCCGTCGCCCCCGGCCGCCCCTATTTCGCCGCCGAGGCACCGGCCCCGTACGTCCGCCTCAGCTTCGCCGACACCACCGGCACCGACGAGATCGCCGACGGCGTCCGCCGCCTTGCCGCGGCCTGCGCGGAGACCGGCGTCACAACAGGTACCTGAGCCGGTCGCGGGGCGTCAGCTCAGCGCGACCTCGCCCGCGTGGACGGCCCGCAGGGCGCGCTCGACGGTCTCCTGGCTCTCGCCGACCGGGGCCACGTAGCCGATCACCTCGCGTACGGCGTCCTCCCCGAGCGTCCGGTGCATCACCCAGGTGGCGAGGTACTGCGACGCCAGGCAGGCGCCGGCCGTGGCGATGTTCCCCTCGGCGTGGAACGGGGCGTCCAGCACGGTGACATCGAGGGCTTCGACAAAGGGCCGGGTCTTGGGGTCCGTGCACACCGGCATGTCCCCCAGCAGCCCGAGCCGCGCGAGCACCAGCGCACCCGAGCACTGCGCGCCGACCAACTGCCGTGAGGGGTCGAGCGGCAGCAGGGAGAGCAGCCTTTCGTCGGCGGCGACCTCGCGCGCCTTCACGCCGCTGCCGATCAGCACGACGTCGGCCTCGGCCACGAAGTCCATGGGCCGCTGGCCGCTCACCTCGACGCCGTTCATCGACGTGACGACCGGCGTCGGGGTGGTGATGAAGGCTTCCAGACCGTCCTTGCGGCATCGGTTGATCAACGAAGAGGCGATGAAACTGTCGAGTTCGTTGAACCCGTCGAAGGTGACCACGGCTACCTGCATCACAACTCCTCCAGTAGGGCAGATGTCCAGTCTCCCCGGCGCGCTGTCCCCGGGTCGAGGGCCAATCGGCGGTCCGCGGCCCCGTGCACCCCGGGCAGAATTCCGGCTGCGCGAAGCATTCACGCGGGGCCGGGAATTGTCGCGCGAAAGGGCGCGAGTCAATTCAAGGAAAGTGTCGCCGGGGAAATTCCGGGACGGTGTGACCGCTGCGGTCACGGTGCCGTTTCCGGTTCGATAATTCCGTCCGGCGTTGCCCGCCTTTAGCGTCGGGTGTGAAATGAGAGAGCGCGCAGTGGAGACGGAGAGGGTGGCGGAATCCCGCCGGCCCGGTGTCCGCCCCGGCGCGCCGGCCCTCGACTCCGCGAAGGAGGACGGGCGATGACACGCCCCTTCCGCACCGCCGCCGTGATCGGCGCAGGCACAGTCGGACTGTCCTGGACAGCCCTGTTCGCCGCACACGGACTGACCGTCCAGGTCAGCGATCCCCGCCCCGATCTGGAGGACGCGACCGACGAGGCGCTCGCCGAGTTCGCCCCGCACCTGGCTGCCCAGGGCCTGGACACCGACGGTCTCGCCGGCCGCGTGCACCTCGCGGCCGACGTCGCCGAAGCGGTCCGCGACGCGGACGTCGTGCAGGAGAACGGGCCCGAGCGCGTCGAATTCAAGAAGGAATTGTTCGCCCAGCTGATCCGGGAGACCCCCGGACACGCGCTGCTGCTGAGCTCCTCTTCGGCGATCCCGGCGACAGCGTTCAGCGCGGGGCTGGAGGACGCCGGCCGCGTCCTCGTCGGACACCCCTTCAACCCGCCCCACCTGATGCCGCTCGTCGAGGTCGTACCCGGCGAGCGGACCACCGAGGAGGCCGTGCACGCGGCCGTCGACTTCTACACCGCGGTCGGCCGCACCCCCGTCGTCGAACGCCAGGAGATGCCCGGCTTCGTGGGCAACCGGCTGCAGAGCGCGCTCAGCCGCGAGGCCGTCTACCTCGTCCAGCAGGGAGTGATCTCGCCCGAGGACCTGGACACCGTCGTCACCCACTCACTCGGCATCCGCTGGTCCGCGGTGGGGCCGTTCCTCGGCTCGCACCTGGGCGGCGGCCCCGGCGGCTACCGCCACATGAGCGCGCACATCGGCCAATCCATGCAGCAACTGGACCTCGGGCAGCCCTCGCAGGACCCGCAGGACCGGGAGCGCGTCATCGAAGCGGTGGAGAAGGCCTACGCCGCCACGCCGTACACCGAGCTCGCCGAAGCCCGCGACCGCAAGCAACTCGCCGTCCTGGCCGCCCTGGACGACGTCCGCCGCACACAGCACGACAAGGAGAACTGACATGACCACCAACGCCACGCCCCTCACCCAGGTGGACGACCAGTTGGAGGCCGACTTCTACATGTACCAGTCGCTGCTGTCCGGCGAGGAGCTCGAGATCCTGCTCGGGGCCCGCGCGTTCCTGAGCAAGGAGATCAAGCCGCTGGTCAACGAGTACTGGGCCAAGGCCGAGTTCCCCGTCGAGTACATCGAGAAGTTCCGGAGCAGCGGACTGGCCGCGCTGCCCTACGAGGGCTACGGCGAGCACAAGCAGGCCGTCAGCCACCTGCTCAGCGGGATGCTCGCGGTGGAACTCGGCCGCGTCGACGCCTCGACCGCCACCTTCTTCGGGGTCCACAACGGCCTCGGCTTCTACTCCATCTACTACGGCGGCGACCAGGAGCAGCGCGACCGGTTCCTGCCCGCCATGGCCACGATGGAGAAGATCGGCGCGTTCGCGCTGACCGAGCCGCTCGGCGGCTCCGACGTCTCCGGCGGCATGCGCACCACCGCCAGCCGCGAGGGCGACACTTGGGTCATCAACGGGGCCAAGAAGTGGATCGGCAACGCCACCTTCGCCGACTACACCGTGGTCTTCGCCCGTGACGTCGACGACAACAAGGTCAAGGCCTTCGTCGTCGAGAAGGGCACCCCCGGCTTCTCGCCGGCGAAGATCGAGGGCAAGATCGCGCTGCGGATCGTGCAGAACGCGGAGATCACCCTGACCGACTGCCGGGTGCCGGAGGCGAACCGGCTGCACAACATGAAGGGCTTCCGGGACGTCGGCGAGGTCCTGCGCCGGACCCGCGGCGGCGTCGCCTGGCAGTCACTGGGCGTCATGATCGGCGCCTATGAGCTCGCACTCGAGTACGCCAAGCAGCGCGTCGCCTTCGGCCGCCCGATCGCCGGGTTCCAGCTGATGCAGGACCTCCTGGTCAAGAGCCTGGGCAACATCACCGCCTGCTGGGGCATGCTGGTGCAGCTCGCCCGGCTCCAGGACGGGGGCGTGTACCGCGACGAGCAGTCCGCACTCGCCAAGGAGTACGTCGCGGCCCGTATGCGTGAGGTCGTCTCCTGGTGCCGCGAGCTCTTCGGCGGCAACGGCATCCTCCTCGACTACGACATCGCCCGGTTCTTCACCGACGCCGAGGCCCTCTACTCCTACGAGGGCACCCACCAGATGCAGACCCTCATCGTCGGCAAGTCCATCACCGGCCACAGCGCCTTCGTGGGGTGACCGACATGACCACCGAATCCGTCTTCACCGGCCTGAAGGTCCTCGACGTGGCGACCTACATCGCAGGACCGGCAGCGGCCACCATGCTCTCCGACTTCGGAGCGGACGTCATCAAGATCGAACCCCCGGGAAGGGGCGACCCGCAGCGGCTGCTGAGTTCCGTGCCGCCCAGCCCCGTGGCGCAGGCCAACTACGGCTGGCACCTCGCCAACCGCAACAAGCGCGGCATGGTGGTCGACCTGAAGTCCCCCGCGACCGTGGAGGTGCTCAAGCGCCTCGTCCGGTGGGCCGACGTGGTGATCACCAACTTCCCGCACGGCACACGCGAGAAACTGCACCTCGGTTACGACGAGGTGGCGGGCTGGAACCCGAGGGTCGTCTACGCCGACCTCACCGGCTTCGGGGACGCCGGCCCCGACGCCAGGCAGCCGGGCTTCGACCTGACCGCCTTCTGGTCGCGCAGCGGACTGCTGGCCTCCACCCGGGACGCGGGAGCCCCGCCGACGGTGCCGGTCTGGGGCAGCGGCGACTACACGTCGGCGACGGCGATCTACGCGGCGATCGCGACCGCCCTGTACCGCCGCGAGCGGACGGGGCAAGGGGCCGACGTCGGGACGTCGCTGCTCGCCACGGGCGTCTGGGCCACCGGAACACTCGTGGCCGGGGCCCTCGCCGCGGGCACGCCGTTCGAGCTGCACGACCGCACCATGCCGGCGAACGCGCTGACCAACCCCTATCGGACGGCCGACGGCCGCTGGTTCATGCTGGCGACCTCGTCCGTGCACTGGCCGGCACTCGCGCGGGCCATCGACCGCCCCGAACTGGCAGAGGACCCCCGTTTCACCGACCTCGAGGGCTTCGCCAAGAACGCCGCCGCGCTGGCCGAACTGCTCGACGACGCGTTCCGCGCACGGCCCTTCGCCGACTGGAAGGAGGCTCTGGCCCGCGAACGCGTCAACTACAGCCTCATCCAGACTCCGGAAGAGGCCGCGCAGGACCCGCAACTGCGCGCGAACGCCATCGTCGTGCCGATCGAAGGTGTCACCGGGCTGGACCACACCGTCAACAGCCCCGTCACCCTCCGAGGGGTGCCGAAGGTGCCGGCGAAGCGGGCGCCCGACCTGGGCGAGCACAACGACGAGATCCTCGCGGAGCTGGGCTTCGACACCGCCGAGATCGACGAACTGCGGGCGCGGGGAGCGATCCCCGCCACGGCCGAGGCGCAGCGGGTGCGCTGAGCACGGCGCCGCGGAACACGGCGGCCCCGGGGGGCCGCCGCGCAGCGTTTCCCCGGCTCAGACGTGCAGCGGTTCGGCGAAGACCTTCCGGGCCATGGCGACGAGTTCGTCCAGGTCCCCGTCGCGGGCCCGGTCGCGGCGCCAGACCAGGACGGTCTCCAGGCGGCGCTCGAAGTCCGTGAACGGCAGGACCCGTGTGTTCTTCCTGGCGTAGCCGTGCAGGGGGCTGTCCGGATCGAGCAGGGAGAAGGAGAAGGCCATCCCGCTGGACACTATCTCGGCGATACCGGAATAGTCGGTGTCGGTCAGGTCGATGCGTTTCCTGATCCCCCGCTCGAAGATTTCCCGGTCGAGTTCGTCGAAGTACGCGGGTCTGCCTTCCTTGGGGGCGACGACGAAGCTGAGGTCGGCCAGCTCGGCCAGCGCCACGCGGTCCCGCCCCGCGAACCGGTCGGCGGGCACCACCGCTCCCAGCCTCTCCGTCATGACGGGCAGCAGGTCGAGTGCCGGATCGCCCACCGGCAGCCGCACCAGCGCGAGGGCGAGCCTGCCCTCGCTCACGCCGCCGATCAGGGCCCTGGACGTGCCCGGCCAGCACATCAGCTCGTACCTCTCGCCGACCCGCTCGCGGAGCGTCTCGGCGAGGTCGCGCACTCGGGGGTGCACCCCCAGAGGGATGCCCACGAAGAGGGTGCCGCGCCCCGACGAGGTGGCCTCGCGCAGCCGCCACGGAACGGAGTTGATCTGCTCCAGTACGTCGCGCGCGATCGGCAGCAGCGCCTCGCCGGCCCGGGTGAGCGTGACGCTGTGGGTGTCACGGTCGAACAACCGGTGGTCGAGCTCGTGCTCGAGGTCCTTGATCCGCTGGCTGAGCGGTGACGTGGCCATGTGCAGCCGCCGCGCCGCCGCCGAGAAGTTCAGCTCCTCCGCGACGGCGACGAAATAGCGCAGATGGAATATCTCCACGCATTCACGTTAACCCCCGCCGGGCCGGCCGGGCCGGGTCCCGGCCGGCGGCCGGTCCTGCGGCGCGGGGGTGGGGGCGACCGGTGCGGGGCAGGCACAGGGTGTAGGACTCCTGCAAACGGCTTCGGCGCGAAGGGCTGCCGCAAGGCCCCGCCCTCGGCCATGGGAGGTGCCCCGCGTGCACTCGGTCCGGGACGACAGAAGCTTCGCCGTTCTCCTTCTGAGCGTTGTGCTGATCTCAGGCGTGAGAGTGGGATTCGCCGCTGCCGGCCTGCAGATCATGGGCGTAGCGGAGTACGCCGTGCTGATCCCCGTGGTGGCGAGCGCACTGCTGTCGGTACGCCGGACGCTGATCGTGGGGCTGTTCAACATGGCCGCCGCCGTCGCCGTCTACGGGACGGTCCTCCACGACGTCATGGGGCTCATCAGCCAGGTCACCACCATCACGGCGCTGGCCGTCGCACTGGGCGTCAGCCTGGTCGTCTGCCGCATCCGTGTGGCGGGGGAGAGGCGCTTCGGACGCCTGATGATCGCCCGCGAGCGCCTCGCGCTGCTCAGCGAGGCCAGCGCGTACGTCGGCAGCACCCTCGACGCGGCGCGGACCGCCGAGGAACTGGCCGACGTCGCGGTGCGCGGCTTCGCGGACCACGCCGCGGTGGACCTCTTCGACTGCGTGCTCAAGGGCGAGGAGCCGGTTCTCGGACCCGGCACGGACAGGATCACCCTGCGCCGCACCGCGCAGTCGGGCTCGGCCCTGCCCCTGGGGGGTGTACGGACCGGCGGCGTCGTCGCCCAGTGCCAGGGATCGGCGCCGGCCCCCGACGTGATGACCGCCGGCCCCGTGATGACGGAGATCGCCGACGCGGCCGACACCAACGCGCCGCACTCCGCGCTGGTGGTACCCCTTCGCGCACGGGGGGTCACCCTCGGCGCCGCGCTGTTCACCCGCTCCCGCAGCCGCGCCCCCTTCGACGCCGACGACCTGCTCCTGGCGGCGGAGATCGGGGCGCGGGCCGCGGTGTGCGTGGACAACGCCCGGCGCTACACCCGCGAGCGCAACACGTCCCTCGCCCTCCAGCGGAGCCTCCTGCCACAGGTGGTGGCCGAGCAGCCGGCGGTGGAGGCGGCGACACGCTACGTGCCCGCGGGAGTGCGCGCGGGCGTGGGCGGCGACTGGTACGACGTCATCCCGCTCTCGGGGGCCCGGGTCGCCCTGGTGGTGGGGGACGTGGTCGGGCACGGCGTGCAGGCCTCGGCGACGATGGGGCGGCTGCGTGCCGCGGTCCGCACGCTCGCCGACGTGGACCTGCCGCCCGACGAACTGCTCACCCACCTCGACGACGTCGTCACACGGTTCCGCGAGGAGATGGGAGGGACCCCGGACGGGAGCCGCGATCCCCGGTCGGACACCGGAGGCATCGTCGCGACCTGCCTGTACATGATCTACGACCCGGTCTCGCGCCACTGCGTGGCCGCTCGCGCCGGCCACCCGCCACCGGCCGTGGTGGGTCCGGGATCGAACGCCGAGTACCTCGACATCCCCGCGGGACCCCCGCTGGGCGTGGGCGGACTCCCCTTCGAGACCGCCGAGCTCGACCTGCCGGCGGGCACTCTGCTCGCCCTCTACACCGACGGACTCATCGAGTCCCCCGGACGCAGCCTCGACGAGGGACTGGGGCGCCTGAGGAAAGCCCTGTCCGAGCCGATGTCCTCCCTGGAGGACATGTGCGACCACGTCCTGAACACGCAGATCGGCGGGGGCTCGCGGGACGATGTCGCCCTCGTCATCGCCCGTACCCGGGAGTTCGACACGACGCACGCCGCCGCGTGGGACCTGACGGACGACCTCGCCGAGGTCGCCCGCGCCCGCGACCTCGCCTCGTCCCGGCTGGCCGGCTGGGACCTCGAAGAGCTCGCGTTCACCACGGAGATGGTCGTCAGCGAGCTGGTCACCAACGCCATCCGCTACGGCACGGGTCCCGTGCAGCTGCGCCTCATCCGCCAGTCCACGTTGATCTGCGAGGTGTCCGACAGCAGCAACACCGCCCCCCACCTGCGCCGGGCCCGGATGCTCGACGAGGGCGGGCGCGGGCTGTTCATCGTGTCGCAGCTCGCCGAGCGCTGGGGCACCAGGCAGCGGCCCGACGGAAAGACCATCTGGGCCGAGGTGGCCCTCCCGCCTGTGGTCACGGCCGGTACCTGAGCGGATGGTCCTCCGGCACCTCCACGACGCAGACGCGCACCCCGTCGGGATCCTCGATCCACATCTCCAGGAGCCCCCACGGCTCCTGCCGCGGCTCCCGCACCACGCGCACGCCGCGCTCCGCCAGCTCGGCATGGGCCGCGCTCACGTCCGGTACCTGGAGCCAGAGTTGCAGACCCGGCGCCGGTGGGCCTCCGGCGTGCCCGGAGACCTCCAGGAACCCTCCGCCCAGGAAGAAGACCGTGCCGCGCGTCTCGCGGGGCCCGAACTCCCGGTAGACCGCGAGCCCGAGGTCGTCCCGGTAGAAGGCCCGCGAGCGCTCCGGATCGGTGGGCCGCAGCAGGATCCTGCTGCTCAGTACGTTCACCATGCGCGCGAAGCTACCCACGAGCCCCCGGGAAAACCGCCTGACACGTCGGGCCGCCGTCCGGCACCCTGACCGCATGGCTCACGGACCGGGCGCGATCGCCCCGCTGTACAGGACGTGTCCGGGGTGCGGTGCGGAAGCCCGCTGCGAGAGCGGGGCGATCGTCATCGACGGGGATCTGCACTGGAGCGTGGAGGGCACGTGCGCGGCGTGCGGGAAGCACGCGGGGTTGGAGTGCGGTCGCGGTGAGATCCCCTGGTACGTGCGGGACGCGCTGATCGCCGGGCACGGCGAGGCGGTGCTGCGCGCGGAGCCGCGGCCCGGTGGCCGCCGCGCTCAAGACCGTCCGTGAGCTGTTCGGCGTGCCGCTCTCCGAGGTCCGCGCCCGCCTGCGCGCCCTCGCCGAGGACGGCGTGCGGGGCGCCGAGGTGGAGCTGAGACTGCCGGCCGCCCGTCTGGAGGAGGCCGGTTTCAGCGGTCTCCGTGCGGGTGGCGGAACCGCTCGCCAGGAAGCGCCGCGACGCGCCGGACGAGCACCGGCGCTTCGACGCCCGCCGGCCCGCCAACCCTGCCGCGCAGGGCAGGCCGGCATTCGCCCGTGCCCCGTTCCGGGCGAGCGGGGCCGAGGTGGAGGAGGCCGGTGAGATACCGGACGCGCCAGAGGTCGAGCTGGTGCCGGGGAGCCTCGCCGAGGAACTGCGCGCCCCCCTGGCCGTCCACCTCGCCGGGGGCAGCGTCGTCGTCATCGCGGCGGGCGTGGCACCGGACCCGCTGGCGCAGGACCCGTACGACCACGTCCCGGTCGACCTGGCCACCGACGGTACGTGGACCTGGGACCTGGCGTGGCGGCACTGGGTGCACGAGCACGGCTGCGCGCCGCCCGCGGAGTTCGTCGCGCACGCACGGGCCAGGGGTTTCGCGCCGCCGCCCGCCGTGACCGGCTAGCCTCGGGACGACCCGCCGGCCCCGAGAGGACCCCCGTCATGGAGAGCGAGCCCCTCGTCACCCCCGACTTCCGCACCGCGACCACCGCCGACGTGCCCGCGCTCGTCGCGCTCGTCGAGTCGGCGTACCGCGGCGACGCGAGCCGGGCCGGATGGACCACCGAGGCGGATCTCCTGGAGGGGCAGCGGACCGACCCCGCGGGCGTCGCGGCCGTCGTCGACGGGGAGCGGAGCCGGATGATCGTGGTCGAGTCGGACGGTGAGATCGTGGCCTGCTGCCAGCTGGAGAACCGGGACGGGCACGCCTACTTCGGCATGTTCGCCGTCCGCCCGGGCCGGCAGGGCGGCGGCCTCGGCAGGATCGTGCTGGCCGAGGCGGAGCGTTTCGCGCGTGAGGAGTGGGGCGCCGACGCGATGCACATGACCGTGATCACCCAGCGCGAGGAGCTGATCGCCTGGTACGTGCGCCGTGGCTACGAGCGCACCGGCACGATCAGCCCCTTCCCGTACGGCGACGCCCGCTTCGGCCTGCCCACCCGTGACGACCTGGCCTTCGAGCTGCTGGTGAAGAAGCTCGGCTGAGCCGGCCCGCGGACGCTCAGAGCCGCCCGGCCTCGACGATCCGCGACAGGAAGCGCCGGGTCCGCTCCTGCTCGGGGGCGCCGAAGACCTGCTCGGGCGTGCCGCGCTCCAGGACGACGCCGCCGTCCAGGAAGCACACCTGGTCGGCGACGTCGCGGGCGAAGCCCATTTCGTGCGTGGCGATCACCATGGTCATCCCCTCCCCCTTCAGGTCGCGGACGACGCCGAGCACCTCGCCGACGAGTTCGGGGTCGAGCGCGGCGGTGATCTCGTCGAGGAGCAGCAGCCGGGGCCTGCCCGCCAGGGCCCTGACGATCGCCACGCGCTGCTGCTGTCCGCCGCTGAGCCGGTCCGGGTACTCGCGCGCCTTCCCGTCCAGCCCGAGGCGGCCGAGCAGTTCGTGCGCCCGCGCCTCCGCCTCCGCGCGGGCCACGCCGTGCACCCGGCGCGGTGCGAGGGTGACGTTGTCCAGCACGGTCATGTGCGGGAAGAGGTTGTACGCCTGGAAGACCACGCCGACGCGACGCCGCACCGTGTCCGGGTTCACGCGGGGGTGGGTGATCTCCTCGCCGTCCAGGAAGATCGCCCCGTCATCGATCTCCTCCAGGAGGTTGGCGCAGCGCAGCAGCGTGGACTTGCCGGAGCCGGACGCGCCGATGAGGACGGTGACGCTGTGCGGCGCCACCTCCAGGTCGACGTCCCGCAGCACGGGTGCGCCGCCGAAGGTCTTGCGCACGGACTCCAGCCGCAGCACGGGTGCGTCGGTCATACGGTCCCTCCTTGCGACTCACGGCGGTTCATCCGCGCGGTGACCCAGTCGGTGAAGCGGGTCATCGGGATGGTGAGGGCGACGAACACGAGCCCCGCGACGATGTAGGGGGTGTAGTTGAAGCTCTGGCCGGCGATGATCTGCGCCGCGTAGACGGCGTCGACGGCCCCGGCGATGGAGACCAGGCCGGTGTCCTTCTGCAGCGACACGAGGTCGTTCAGGAGTGCGGGCACGACGCGCCGTACGGCCTGTGGGAGCACGACGAACCGGAGGGTCTGCGCGCCGCTCAGCCCGAGCGAGCGCGCCGCCGCCCGCTGGCTGGGGTGGACGCTCTCGATACCGGCCCGGAACACCTCGGCCACGTACGCGGAGTAGGTGAGCACCAGCCCGGTGCCGCCGAGCACCACCGGGTCGGTGGGCACACCTTGGAGGCGGAGGGCCGGGACGCCGTAGATCACCGTCAGCAGGCAGATGATCAGCGGCAGGCCCCGGAAGAAGTCGACGTACACGACGGCCAGCGCCCGCAGCGGGAAGAGCACCGGTCCGCGCAGGGTGCGCGCGATCGCCAGCAGCAGGCCCACGACGAGCACGACGGCCCCGCACACGACCAGCAGCCGCAGGTTGAGCAGCAGCCCTTCGAGGACCTTGGGCAGCGCCTCGCGCGCGTAGTGGCCGCTGAGAAACGTCTCCCGCACGCGGGGCCAGCCGGGGGAGCGGGTGATGCCGAGGTACAGCAGCACGGCCGTGACGAGGGTGCTGGCCGCGGCGATGCCCGCGGAACGGCGGGTCCGGACACGGCGGTGGCGCTCGCGGGCGATCCGCCGCTCCGACGGCGTGTACGGGTGCGGGTCCTTGCGGACGTCCTCGCCGAGGGTCACTTGAGCACCGGCGCGTCGACGGCGTCGGACAGCCACTGCTGTTCGAGCTTCGCCAGGGTGCCGTCGGAGCGCAGGGCGTCGACGGCCCGGGTGACGCAGGCGGTGAGCGGGCTGCCCTTGTCCAGGACGAGGCCGAACTGTTCCTGCGCGCCGCCGCCGGTAGCGAACTGGCCGACGATCCGGGCGTCCTCCAGCTCGGCGGAGGTGATGTAGAAGGCGGTGGGCAGGTCGAGCACGATGGCGTCGACCTGGCCGTTCTTGAGCGCGGCGACCGCGAGGTCGTTCTTCTGGTAGACGGCCGCGGCCGCGGTGGGCCTGATCTCGTCGTTGATCACGTCGAGGCTCGTGGTGCCGATCTGGGCACCCAGCTTCACCTTCTTCAGCGCCGCGACGCTCGTGGCGGAGGCGGCCTTGGAGCCCTTGAGGGCGATGACCGCCTGACGGACGTCGTAGTAGCCGGAGGAGAAGTCCACGGCCTTGCGGCGCTCGTCGGTGATCGAGATCTGGTTGATGTCGAAGTCGAAGGTCTTGGCGCCGGGTGCGAAGGCGTTGTTGAAGGGGACCGACTGCCAGTCGACCGCGGCCCGGTCGTAGCCGAGTCGCCGGGCCACCGCGTAGGCGACCGCCGACTCGTAGCCCTTGCCGTTGGCCGGTTCGTTGTCCTCGAACCAGGGTGCGTAGGCCGGGTTGTCGGTGCCGATCGTCAGCTTGCCCGAGGTGCGTGTGCGCAGTGCGGAAGGCGGGCACGAGGCGGCGGACGCGGATCCCGAGGGCCCGGGCGTGACGGCCTTGGTGTCGCCCGAGGCGGAGTCCTCCTGCGGCGCGCACGCCGCCGCGGTGAGGACGAGGACGGAGAGGGCCGCCGCGGCGGCGAGGCGCGAGGACGCCCGGGAGGCGGGAGCGTGAGACATGGCGGGACCTTGGCACCGCCGGGCGGGCACTGTCCACGCCAAAACGCGGCGATCCCGTATGCCGGACGTTTGTGTCCGGCGTGTTGCCGGCTACCAGTCCGTGAGGCCGGTCTCGACCGCGCGCTTGACCTTGGGGACGTCGGTGACCGCGCCGTCCAGGCCCAGGGCGTGGGCGAGGGCGAGTTCGCGCGGGGTGTTGACCGTCCAGGCGATCACCGAGATGCCGGCGCGGTGGCACTCCTGCACCAAGGCGAGGCTGATGCGCCGCAGGCTGAGGCTGACGAGGCGGGCGCCGACGGCCTGGGCGCGCGGGATGATCTCGGAGCCCATCGGGCCCTCGGCGACCAGCACGGTGCGGGCCTCCGGCAGGCAGGCGCGGATCTCGGCGAGGGCCGCGTCGTGGAAGGACAGCACGTCCACCCGCTCGACCAGGTCGCGCTCGCGCAGCACGTCCGCGAGGACACGGGCGGCGGCGACGTCCTTGATCTCCGCCTGGATGGGCGCCGCGACCGCGTCGACGACCTCCTCGAAGACCGGCACCCGCTCGCCGCGGCCCGCGTCGAGGCCGCGCAGCTCCTCCAGGGTGAGATCGGAGACGAAGCCGGAGCCGTCGGTGGTGCGGTCGACCTTCTCGTCGTGCATGACGATCAGGGCGCCGTCCTTGCTGAGGTGCAGGTCGAGCTCGATCTGGTCCAGTCCCTCCCGCTCGGCGCGGACGAAGGAGCGGAGGGTGTTCTCGGGCTCGACGCCCATGACACCGCGGTGACCGACGGTGAAGAAGCTCAAGACGGTTCGTTCGCTTCCGGTGCTGGTGCTTGCGTTTGGTCCACGGACACCGCGCAGCCTAGCGGGCCCCTGAGGCGGCGGGCCGAACGCCGGGTGAACGGCGCGCCCGCCCGCAGGAAGAATCGCGGCGAGGGCCGCCCTGAGCGGAAGATTTTCCTCCGCCTGCACTTGAACGGAAGAAGCAGGCCTATATACGGTGGCCATACAAGAGGTTCTTCTGTGAAGGAGGGGTCATGACGGAAATCCTGTCGCCGGCGACGGCGTCGAACGACAGCGCGGGCACCAGCGGGACCGGTGTGTCCGGCGGCGGTGTTGTCCGGCACCCGGCCTGGGCGGTCCTGAAGCAGGCGGTGGAGGAGATCCGCCCCTGGCAGCTCAAGGACGGCTCCATCGACTTCTCCGCACAGGACGCGCCGCAGCGCGCCGTCGTCGACAACGCGCTGGACCGCGTGGTCCGCGCCGTGGAGGAACTCTCCCCGCTGCTCCCGCACGACTCCGCCTACCACGAGGCCCTGGTCAAGGACCTGCGGCGCTGGTCGGACGGCGGCTACGCGGTCCCGGACTTCCTGGACGCCCTGCTCTCCTTCCACCCCGCCGCCGAGCGCACCGACGGCCTGGAGCACCTCGTGGTGTTCCCGATGTACACCCAGAACGGCAACCCCGACCGCAACCTGGAGGCCGTCGCGCTGCGCGTGGTGTGGCCGCAGTGGCTGTCCGAGCTGGAGCGCACCCGCTACGACAACCCGCTCTTCGTGCCGATCACCTTCGAGGACTTCACGCCCGGGTACGACACGAACTCCGCGGTGCTCTTCCCCGAGACCGTCGCCGTGCGCGAGGCCCCCGAGCGCTTCACCTGGGGCGGCATCTTCTGCGACCGCGAGGCCGCCCGCTTCCGCGCCGTGAGCCGCGCCGCCGTGGACACCCTCGGCGTGGCGCTGCCCGAGGACGCCGAGGAGCTGCTGGCGGACCAGGAGCTCAGCCAGCAGACCTTCGTGCTGTGGGACATGATCCACGACCGCACCCACAGCCACGGCGACCTGCCCTTCGACCCCTTCATGATCAAGCAGCGCCAGCCGTTCTGGATGTACGGCCTGGAGGAGCTGCGCTGCGACCTCACGACCTTCAAGGAGGCCGTGAACCTGGAGGCCGAGGGCCACGGCATGGGCCGCTACCTCCAGTACGCGATCCTCTTCGACCGCCTCTTCCGCTTCCCGGTCACCGGCGACCGCGTCCGCAACTACGACGGGCTCGGCGGCCAGCTGCTCTTCGCGTACCTGCACAAGCACGACGCCGTGCGCTGGACCGACAACAAGCTCCGCATCGACTGGGAGCGCGCCCCGCAGGTGACCAACCAGCTCTGCGGCGAGATCGAGAAGCTGTACCGGGACGGCATCGACCGCCCCAAGCTCGTCCACTGGTTCGCCGCCTACGACCTCGTCTCCACTTACCTCTCCCCGCACCCCGGCTCGGTGTGGGCCAAGGGACCGGACGCCCTGGACCTCGGTCTGCCGCCGCGCAAGCTCGTCGACGAGGTGCTGCCGGACGAGTTTCCGCTGAGCATGTTCTACGAGGCCCTGGCCAAGAAGCTCCGTGATGTGATCGCCTCGACC
Source organism: Streptomyces sp. MI02-7b (assembly GCF_033793585.1). Lineage (NCBI taxonomy): Bacteria > Bacillati > Actinomycetota > Actinomycetes > Kitasatosporales > Streptomycetaceae > Streptomyces > Streptomyces sp. MI02-7b. The sequence goes on from NZ_JARAWX010000002.1 coordinate 418,188, forward strand.
AAGGGCATCACGGCCCACGGCACGGGTCAGGTGGCCGCGTGACCGACGCAGCGGAGGAGGCGGCGCAGATGACGGAAGCAGGCGGTACGGCCGGAGGATCCCTGGCCGGGGCCGTGATCGCGGTGGCGGGGGCCGGCGGTCCCGCCGGACGCGCGACCCTGCAGCGGCTCGCCCGCGCGGGGGCCCGTGTGGTCGGCGCGGACGCCAATCCGGAGCGGCTCGCCGAGGCCGTCGACCTGGCGCGCTTCGACGCGGGCGGCGCCGTCATCACCGGCGACGTGGTCGACCTGCTGGACCTGTCCGCGACCAAGGAGTGGGCCGGCCGGATCGAGAAGGAGCACGGGCGCGTCGACGGGATGGTCCACCTGGTGGGCGGCTGGCGCGGTTCCGCGTCCTTCCCCGAGACCGACCTCGCGGACTGGGACTTCCTCGAGAAGCTGCTGATCCGCACCGTCCAGCACACCTCGCTCGCCTTCCATGACGCCCTGCTGGCCGCGCCCGCCGGGCGGTACGTACTGATCAGCGCGGCCGGCGCCAGCCGGCCCACCGCGGGCAACGCGGCGTACGCCGCCGCCAAGGCCGCCGCCGAGGCGTGGACGCTGGCGCTCGGCGACTCCTTCCGCAAGGCGGCGGGGGAGCAGGCGCCGACCGCGGCCGCCACCGTCCTGGTGATCAAGGCCCTCGTGCATGATGGGATGCGCAAGGAGCGCCCGAACGCCAAGTTCGCGGGCTTCACCGATGTGACCGACCTGGCCGACGCCGTCGCCGACGTCTGGAGCCGGCCCGCCGAGGAAGTGAACGGAACCCGCCAGTGGCTCACACCCCGCCCGTGACCGATACCCGTACGGACGCCGTCCGCCACCACGACCCGCGGACCCGCGGCTTCGCGAGCGACAACTACGCGGGCGTCCACCCCGAGGTGCTGGCGGCGATCGCCCTCGCCAACGGCGGCCACCAGGTCGCCTACGGCGAGGACGAGTACACCCTGCACCTGCAGGACGTCTTCCGCGCCCACTTCGGCCCGCGCGCCCAGGCCTTCCCGGTCTTCAACGGCACCGGCGCCAACGTGGTCGGTCTGCAGGCGCTCACCGAGCGCTGGGGCGCGGTGATCTGTGCGGCCTCCGCCCACATCCACGTGGACGAGGGCGGCGCCCCGGAGCGCATGGGCGGTCTGAAGCTGCTCACCGTGGCCACCCCGGACGGCAAGCTGACCCCCGAGCTGATCGACCAGGAGGCCTGGGGCTTCGACGACGAGCACCGCGCCCAGCCGCAGGTCGTCTCGATCACCCAGACCACCGAGCTGGGCACCTGCTACACCCCCGAGGAGATCCGGGCGATCTGCGAGCACGCGCACGAGCGCGGTCTCGCCGTCCACCTGGACGGCTCGCGGATCGCGAACGCGGCCGCCACCCTCGGCGTGCCCCTGCGCGAGTTCACCACCGACGCGGGCGTGGACGTGCTGTCCTTCGGCGGCACCAAGAACGGGCTGCTGTTCGGCGAGTGCGTCGTGGTGCTGAACCCGGAACGGGTCCGGGCGATGAAGCATCTGCGCAAACTGTCCATGCAGCTCGCCTCGAAGATGCGCTTCGTCTCGGTGCAGTTCGAGGCGCTGCTCACGGGCGACCTCTGGCTGCGCAGCGCCCGCCACGCCAACGCGATGGCCCGCCGCCTGGAGGCGGCCGTGCGGGAGGTGGACGGGGTGACGGTCGTCCGCCCGGTCCAGGCGAACGCCGTCTTCGCGCTGCTCCCGCGCGAGGTCGGCGAGCGGCTGCAGAAGCGCTACCGCTTCTACTTCTGGGACGAGGCCACCGGCGAGGTGCGCTGGATGTGCTCCTTCGACACCACCGAGGAGGACGTGGACTCCTTCGCGGCTGCGCTGGCCGAGGAAATGGCCGCGCAATCCGTGTGAGCGGTTCCCCGGGGGAGAATTTCCCGGGGAACGAATTCCCCGGGAAAGGCCGCCGCGGAACTGCTGGAGAACGCCGAGGGGCGTACCGGACGATCCCGGTACGCCCCTCGCGCCGTTCTCGCGGTGTCAGCGGTTGACGCAGACGTTGCCGGCCACCGGGTTGAGCAGCGCGACGGCGTTGATGCCGTTGCCGCAGACGTTGATCGGGATGTTGACGGGCACCTGGACGATGTTGCCGCTCAGAATGCCGGGCGAGCCGATGGCGGCGGCCCGCGCGTTGGCACCGCCACCGCCGTGGCCGCCGAAACCGCCGCCGTGGCCGCCGGCGACGGCGCCGGTGGCGGCACCGAGCACGGTCACACCGGCGACGGCGGACAGGGCCGCGGCCTTCGCGATGCGCTTCATGGCGTTCTCCTTCGAAATTCGTTGGTGACCCCGTCCGACGACGTGCGGCGCCACCCGAATGTGTGCGCCCGCCGGTCCGGTCACGTGGTGAACCGGGTGAAGGTCAGGGTCTCGTACGGAGAAGTGGTTCCCGTCTCGTAGAGCAGCCCCACCGTGCCACCCCCCAAGTCCACCAGGTCGGAGTACGCGGCCGGGTGACTACTCGTCAGCAGGGCCGGTTCCCAGTAGATGCCGCCGTCGGCGCTGGCCCGGACCTCCATGGCGGCGCGCGCCCCCGGATCGGACGGTCCGGAGTACAGCAGCAGCCCGCCCGGCAGCTGCAGGACGCTGCCCTGCACCTCCGGCCCCTCGATGGCCTCCTGGGGCTCGAAGCTGCCCTCCACGCTCTCTCCGCCGTCGGTGCTGTAGGCGTTGGCGCGCGAGGCGTTGGAGAAGCCGCCGTCGTCACGGCTGTTGATGTAGATCCGGCCGTCCGGCAGCTCGGCCATGGTGGTCTCGTTGAGATTGATCCAGCCGCCCGGGACCTCCTCGACGAACCCGATGTGCCAGGTCTTGCCGTGGTCGTCGCTGTAGAGGGAGTGGGCGCCGTGCACCACCTCGCCGTCGACGACGGCGGTGTGGTTGGCCGGCACGAGCAGGCGTCCTGCGTGCGGGCCGTTGCGCAGCGCGATGGCGTGGCCGGGCCCGGTGGCGTACCAGCGCCAGTTGTCGGGTTTGACGCTGCTGGTGATCTGCCGGGGCGCGGACCACTTGGCCCCGCCGGAGTCGCTGTGCAGTTCCCAGACCTGCCGGGCGTCGTAGACCGCCTTGGAGCTGCCGCCGAGTTGAGCCTTCGTCAGATTTCCGACGGTGCGGCAGATCAGCAGCACGATGCGGCCGGTCTTCGGGTCGGCCACCGGGGTGGGGTTGCCGAACGTCTCACCGGCGCCGCGGGCGACGACGCGCATGGCCTGCCAGGTGCAGCCGCCGTCCAGGGAGCGGCGCAGCACCACGTCGATGTCCCCCTCGTCGTCCGCCGACGTACGGCGGCCCTCGGCGAACGCCAGCACGGTGCTCTTGCCGATCCGCAGCACGGCCGGGATACGGAAGGTGTGGTAACCGCCGGTGCCGGAGCGGAACGGCACGGACGTGGCGCATTGGGCGGTGGGTGCCACGGCCGCCTCTCCGGCCGGCGCCTGCCAGCCCGCCGCCCCGGTGAACAGGACGGCCAGACCGGCCAGTGTGCGCTTGCTTCTGACGGCACCGAGTGTCATCAGGCTTCCTCCGGACGGCGTCGACATGGCCAGAAGCGCAAGATTCTCATCCGCCATGCGGGGTGCGTGGATGACACTCCGTTCGCGTTTTTTCCGGTAAGTCAATATGAGTAATGCGCGCGAAACGGTGCGGATATCCTTGACACTTTTTTGGCGTGTCCCTTGGCTGCATTCCATGGTATCCACCACGGACCGTGCTCCAATGTGCCGGGAAGTGATGGTCGAGAGGCGCGCGCGGGACGACAGTTGAGAAACCGGCGTCCGTGCTCATGACAGGGGGACCGTTCATGACACGACCCGCCCCACGCCGTACGATGCTGGTCGGCGCCCTCGTGGCCGCGACCGCCGCGGCCACTCCGCGGGCCCTCGCAGCGACCGGCGGGGACCGCCGCCCCTGCGAGCCCGGCCCGTCCGGCGGCCGACCCGGCCGGCACCCGTACGGCGATCACGACGAGGCCTCCGTGGACCACCACGCATGGACCCGCTGGTCCGACTGGCACAGCGGTGACGGCAGCGGCACCTGCGTCGAGCCCGGTCCCCGCCCCGGGATCGCCATCGGCAGGCCCTCGGGCGTCCTGGAGTACGCCGACCCGCACACCGGGATCACCGAGACGTGGGAGACCGCCACGTGGACGTCACCGGTCCACACCCCGCGCAGTCCCGCGACCGAGATCGTCGCCTCCTGGAACGCCCGGACCCCCGCGGACACCTGGATCCAGGTCGAGCTGTGCGCCACCTACACCGACGGCAGCATGACCCCCTGGTACGTCATGGGCCGCTGGGCGTCCGGCGACGCCGACATCCGGCGCACCTCGGTGGACGGCCAGACCGACGCCAAGAGCAGCGTCTCGACCGACACCCTCGCGATCGACGACCCCGCCTCCGGCGTGCGCCTGGCCTGGTACCGCCTGCGCCTCACCCTCCTGCGCCGCCCCGGCAGCGACGCCACCCCCACCGTCTGGCGGGTCGGCGCGATGGCCTCCGACATCCCCGACCGCTTCACCGTGCCCCCCTCCGGGCCCGGTGTCGCCCGCGGCATCGAACTGCCCGTGCCGCGCTACTCCCAGGAGATCCACAAGGGCCAGTACCCCGAGTACGACAACGGCGGCGAGGCCTGGTGCAGCCCCACCTCCTCGCAGATGGTCATCGAGTACTGGGGCCGGGGACCGGACGAGGACGACCTCGCCTGGGTCGACCCCTCCTACGAGGACCCGCAGGTCGACCACGCCGCCCGCTCCACCTACGACTACCAGTACGAGGGCTGCGGCAACTGGCCCTTCAACACCGCCTACACCGCCACCTACCGGGACCTCGTCGCGACCGTGACGCGTCTGCACGGCCTGCACGACGTGGAGCGGCTGATCCGGGCCGGCATCCCGGTGATGACGTCCCAGTCCTTCCTCGCCACCGAGCTGGACGGGGCCGGCTACGGCACCTCCGGCCATCTGATGTGCGTCATCGGATTCACCCCTGAGGGCGATGTGGTCGTCAACGACCCCGCGAGCCGGGACGACGAGGCGGTGCGCCGGGTCTACCGGCGGGAGCAGTTCGAGACCAACTGGCTGAGGACGAAGCGCTACGCCGCCGACGGCCAGGTCCGCAGCGGCACCGGCGGCGTCTGCTACCTGTCCTGGCCGTTGTGGCCGTCCCCGGCCCAAAGCCGGGTGCTGCACCGGATCGGGGTGCTCTGAGCCCGGCCCGGGCCCGGCACTGTTGCGGCCGTGTGAAATCACCGCCGCGGGCCCTGGAAAGCAGCGGAAGCGGGAATTCCGGTGCGGGTCCGGCCCGCTGAGCGGATGGGGCACCACGATGCCCCGGCCGGCTCTCTGCCGACAGGAGTCCACACATGCCGCACCGCGCCCTCACCTCGGTCCCCGTGCACCCGCTGCTCGCCGAGCGCTGGAGCCCCCGGTCCTTCGACCCCGCGCACACACTCGGCGGCGGACAGCTCGCCTCCCTGCTGGAGGCCGCCCGCTGGGCGGCGTCCGCGTTCAACGTCCAGCCCTGGCGGTTCCTCGTCGGCCGGCGCGGCGACGCCACCTTCAAGGCGGTGCACGGTGCCCTCGTCGGCTTCAACCAGCGGTGGGCCGGCGACGCGTCCGTCCTGATCGTCGCCGTCGCCGCCGAGTCCGGGGCGGACGGCGCACCGGTCCCCACGGCCGCCTACGACACGGGGCTGGCCGCCGCCCAACTGACCACCCAGGCGCACGCGGAGGGCCTCCACGCCCACCAGATGAGCGGCTTCGACGCCGGCCGCCTCGCCACCGCCTTCGGCATCCCCGACGGATTCCGTCCGCTCGCCGTCATCGCCGTCGGCGCGGTCGCCGACCCGGAACGCCTGGACGACTCCCTGCGGGCCCGCGAGACCGCCCCGCGCCACCGGCGGCCCCTGGACGAGAGCTTCTTCTCCGGTGCCTGGGGCGAGCCGGTCGACCTGCGCCCGGCGTGACGGGCCGCGTCATCCGCGCAGGGGCAGCCGTACCAGCGGAGCGAGTTCGGCGTCGGTCGCGGGCCGGAGGGTCGACAGCACGCGGCGGGCGGCCGGGAGTCCGGACCCGGGTCGGGGGCCGGGGCCGTACAGGGTCACGGTGCAGACCAGGCCGCCGCGCCGCAGCCGCAGTTCCTGTCGTTCGTAGGCGCCCTCGTACGTGACGAGCCGTCGGCCCCCGCCGTCGCCGGTGCAGCGGATCGTCCCGCCGAAAGGGACCGGGCAGCCGCGCGCGTCCACGCGCCGGGTGTCGTGGCCGGCGCGTTCGACGGCCAGGTGCATGGCCGTCGTTCCCGGGCGTTCGTAGTCGGCGCCGAAGCCGTCCTCGCCCGCGCCGAGGACCCGCAGCGTGTAGCCCGGCGGCGGGTCGCCCACGCGCAGCAGGCCGCGGTCCACACCGTTCGCGCGGATCCACGCGTCGAGGGTGGGCAGCCGCCCGGCATCCCACGCGGTCCAGGCCCCGGCGGCCGCGAACACCGCGGCCGCCGTGACGGCGGCGATCCGGGTCCGGGCGCCGGGCAGGAGAAGCGCGGCGGCGAGGGCGTAGCAGACCCCTCCGGAGACGCAGAGCACGAAGCCGTTCCGCAGCCCGTCGACATGCAGGCGCACCGCCACGGCGATCAGCACTCCGGCCGTGCCCGCACCGAACACCCCGACCGACCATGCCCACACCCCGCCGCGCCGGCCCGTCACCGGGCTCAGCCGGCGCGCCGCGAACCCCGGCGCCGCGAGCAGCGCCACCGCGAACGGCGCCCAGCAGGCGGCGGCGGCCACCCCCGCCGCGGCGCCACCGGTGAACAACCCGAACAGCACCGCCTCGAACCCGATCGCGGTGAGCGCACAGCCCACGAACCACACCGCGGTGAGGTGCACGAGTGCCGGCGCTGCCACGTTCTTCGGGATCACGTCCTGTGATCACGCACGCCCGGCCGGCGTGGTTCCCCCGGTGCGAGGGATCTTCCACCTCTGATCCTGGCCAGTACTCCGTCCTTTGGGGCGGGGGTGAAGGCCGTCCTCGGCCCGGAGCCGCGAGGCGGCGGATGCCGCTACGGCTCCGGCGTGACGGTCAGGCAGGCCGCTTCCGGCTCTCGATGTACCGGCGTACGACGGTCGTCGTCGCGAAGGCGGCCGGACTGGCCGTATCGGCCTGCGGAGCGCGGGTAGGACCGGTACTCGTACCGGCGCAGCGCGAAGAAACAGGGACCCACCCGAGGCCCCAGCCGGTGTCCACCGGCAGGCAGGCGGGAATCTCCTTCCTTCAGGACGGAGAGGATGTCAAGGTGACGCCGTGGACCAGGGGGTGCGGCGCTACCGCTACGTGGGACCGGCGGACCTGCGAGCCGCCGTCCGGCCCGGGGGCACCGGGCGCCCGATCCGCGACGCGGCCGACCTCGCCGCCTGGGCCGAGGAACAGACGGCGGCGGACCTGGCCGAGCCCTTCACCTACGTCGTCGACGTCGCCGGTGTGCTGCGCCTGGCGCCGCGCCGCAGCGAGCACGTCGCGTGCGCGGACGGCGGGGAGGTCCTGGGTGCCGGGGAGATCGCCTTGCGCGAGACCTCCGGGACATGGGCGGCCGCCGAGGTGAGCAACCTCTCGACCGGCTACTGCCCCGACACCCCCTCGTGGTCCTCCGTCGCCCGCGCCCTGGACCGCGCGGGCCTCGGCCGCCCGTCAGGTTTCACGCACGCGGTGGTCTTCCGCCGCTGCACCGGCTGCGGGGAGCGCGGCATCGTGCGCGAGGACGACTTCGTGTGCGTCTTCTGCGGGAGCGCCCTGCCCGGCGAGTGGAATGTGGATCCGTCCCACGGGGACGGCGCACCCTCGCCCCCGTCGTGAGGCGGCCGGTCACGAGACGGCGACGCGGGCGTAGCGGCCCACCACGCGCAGATCCTCCTCGATGCGGGAGGCGGCCGCCCGGAGCGGGGGGAGGAGGTCGGCGCGGGACTGCTCGACGGTGCGGCGGCTGGCGTGCATCGAGACGTTGACGGCGGCGACGACGCGACCGGTGCCGTCCCGGACGGGGACCGCGATGGACCGCAGGCCCTCCTCCAGTTCCTCGCTCACCAGCGCGTGGCCGTCGGCGGCGACCACGTCGAGGACGTCGTTCAGGGCCCGCGCGTCCGTGACGGTGTGCGGGGTGAGCGCGGCACGATCGGTGTGCGCGAGGAGCCCGGCGCGCTCGTGGGCGGGCAGGCCCGCGAGCAGGACCCGGCCCATGGCGGTGGCGTAGGCGGGGAAGCGGGTGCCGACGGTGATGTTGACGCTCATGATGCGGACGGTGGGGACCCTGGCCACGTACTGGATGTCCGCGCCCGACAGTACGGCCATGGAGGCGGAGTCGTGCACGCGCTCCACGAGGCCGACCAGGTGCGGCCCGGCGATCTGGGACAGGGTCAGCCGGGACAGGTGGGCGCAGCCGAGCTCCAGCACGTGCGGGGTGAGCCGGAAGAGCCGGTCCTCGGAGGCGACGTAGCCCAGGTGCTCCAGGGTGATCAGGGAGCGGCGCGCGGTGGCCCTGGCCAGGCCGGTCGCCTCGGCGACGGCGGTCAGGGACAGTGCGGCGCTGCCCTCGCCGAAGGCGGTGAGCACGGTGAGCCCGCGCGCCAGGGACTCCACGAACTCGGGTCCGAGTTCCTGCTTGGAGGCCCGCGTCCATGCCGCCGGGGTGGGGCCGGCCGGCACGGCGGCGGGCCGGCCGGCGGGGGCCGCGAGGGAGCGTTCCATCGCGGCGACGGTCTCGCGCAGCCGGGGCAGCACCGCTTCCCGCAGCGACGCAGCGCTGTGCCGGCTGGTGTGGCTGACCACGCTCACCGCGCACACCGCGGCGCCGGCCGGGTCGCGCACCGGTACCGCGACGGCGATCAGACCGGGCTCGATGAGCTGGTCGTCCGCCGACCAGCCGTGCTCGCGGGCGGCCCGGACGCGTTCCTCGAAGGAGTCGGCGCCCTCGCCGTGCCCGTCGGGCAGCGCGGGGAAGCCCGCGCCGTGCGGGTCGGACGCCCGGCGCAGCCGCCAGCCGTCCCACTCCGCCTCGCCCCACCCGGAGGCGAACAGCGCACCGGGGGCGCCCCGTTCGGCGGGCAGCAGATCCCCCAGCCGGAAGGTCAGCGACATGGCGCGGCGCCGGGTGACCTGGTGGACGAAGCGCACCCCGTCCCCGTCGGGCACCGCGATGGACACCGACTCGTCCAGGCCGTCCGCCAGCGCGTCGGCGAGCGGTCCCAGGACCTCGGGCAGCCGGCTGGCGGCCAGGTAGGCGTTGCCCAGTTCCATCAGCCGGGGCGCGAGGACCGCGTCCCGGCCCTCCAGGCGCAGGTAGCCGGTGCGGGTGAGCGTGCTGACCACCCGGTCCACGGTGGAGCGGGCGAGCCCGGTGTCGCGTACCAGGTCGCCCACCGAGCGCCGTCCGTCGGCCGCCGCGAGCCCGCGCAGCACGGCGAGCCCCCGGATGAGGGGGCCCACGGCCTCCTGCGGCGGGGGAGCGGTCACGAGTGCGGGGGATGTCATCGGCGCTCCAGCATGGAGATATGTCGTCGAAACCGTACCGCCCCGAAACGTTGACAGAGCGGGCACCGAGGATCAGACTCGGCCACGGAAGATTGTGAACTTAAGTTCACTGGACGAACAAGAGGTGGCACAGGATGGACAAGGTGGTCGCCTCGGCCGCCGAGGCCGTGGCGGACGTCCATGACGGGGCGTCGCTGGCCGTCGGCGGTTTCGGGCTGAGCGGTGTGCCCGACACGCTCATCCAGGCCGTCCACGATGCCGGGACCGGCGGCCTCGCCGTGGTCTCCAACAACTGCGGCGCCCTGGAGTCCGGCCTCGCCGTTCTGCTCGCCGCCGGGCGCATCGCCCGGGTCACCGGCAGCTACATCGGCGCCAACAAGGAGTTCGCCCGCCAGTACCTGGCCGGCGAGCTGGAGCTCGAACTCATCCCGCAGGGCACCCTCGCCGAGCGGCTGCGCGCCGGAGGCTGCGGCATCCCCGCCTTCTACACGCCCGCCGGGGTCGGCACGCAGGTCGCCGAGGGCGGACTGCCCTGGCGCTACGACGGCGACGGCGGGGTGGTGCTGGCCTCCCCGCCCAAGGAGGTCCGCGAGTTCGACGGCGTCGAGTACGTCCTGGAGCGCGGCATCACCACCGACTTCGCCCTGGTCAGGGCCGCCAGGGGCGACCGGCACGGCAACCTGGTCTTCGCCAAGTCCTCCCGCAACTTCAACCCGCTGGCGGCCATGGCCGGCCGGATCACGATCGCCGAGGTGGAGGAACTGGTCGAGCCCGGTGAACTCGACCCCGACCAGGTGCACCTGCCGGGCATCTTCGTCCAGCGGGTGGTGGCCCTCACCGCCGAGCAGGCCGCCGACAAGAAGATCGAGTTCCGCACGGTCACCGCGAGGGAGGCGTCGGCCTGATGGCCTGGACACGCGACGAGATGGCCGCCCGCGCGGCGCTGGAACTGCGCGACGGCGAGTACGTCAACCTCGGCATCGGCCTGCCGACGCTGATCCCCAACCACCTGCCCGCCGGTGTCGAGGTCGTCCTGGAGTCGGAGAACGGCATCCTGGGCACCGGCCCCTTCCCGTTCGAGGACGAGGTCGACCCCGATCTGATCAACGCCGGCAAGGAGACCGTCACCGTCCTGCCCGGCGCCTCGTTCTTCGACTCCGCGCTGTCCTTCGGCATGATCCGCGGCGGCCACATCGACACCGCCGTGCTGGGCGCCATGCAGGTCTCCGCCCGAGGCGACCTGGCCAACTGGGCCATCCCCGGCAAGCTGGTCACCGGCATCGGCGGTGCGATGGACCTGGTGCACGGCGCCCGGCGCGTGATCGTCACCATGACCCACACGGCCAAGGACGGCAGCCCCAAGATCCTCCAGGAGTGCGCCCTGCCGCTCACCGGCAAGGCGTGCGTCGACCGGATCATCACCGACCTCGGCGTCCTCGACGTCACCGACGACGGACTCGTCCTCGTCGAGACGGCCCCCGGCGTCGCCGTGGAGGAGATCCTGGAGAAGACCGCCGCCCCGGTCCGCACCACCCGAGGCGCCGGCAACGCCGCCGTCGCCGCCACCGGCCAAGGAGGCCAGTCATGAGCCAGCAGCTGCGCGAGGTCTACATCGTCGACGCCGTCCGCACCCCGGTCGGCAAGTACGGCGGCGCCCTGTCGGGCGTGCGTCCGGACGACCTCGCCGCGCACGTCGTCGGCTCGCTCATGGCCCGCACCCCCGACCTGGACCCGGCCCGCGTCGACGACGTGTTCTTCGGCGACGCCAACGGCGCCGGCGAGGACAACCGCGACGTCGCGCGCATGGCCGTCCTGCTGGCCGGACTGCCCGTCACCGTCCCCGGCACCACCGTCAACCGGCTCTGCGGCTCCGGCCTCGAAGCCGTCATCCAGGCCGCCCGCGCGGTCGCCGTCGGCGACGTCTCCGTCGCCATAGCCGGCGGCGTGGAGTCCATGAGCCGCGCCCCGTGGGTGCTGCCCAAGCCCGAACGGGCCTTCCCCGCCGGGCACCAGGAGATGTACTCCACCACCCTCGGCTGGCGCATGGTCAATCCGCGGATGAACCCGCAGTGGACGATCCCGCTGGGCGAGAGCGCCGAGCTGATCGCCGACCGGCACGGCATCACCCGCGAGCAGCAGGACGCCTGGTCCGTCGCCAGCCACGAGAAGGCCGCCCGGGCGTGGAAGGACGGCCTGTACGAGGCCGAGGTCGTGCCGCTCGACGGCGTGGACCTCGCCCGTGACGAGACCATCCGCGACAACACCTCCATGGAGGCGCTCGCCCGCCTGAAGCCCGCCTTCCGCAAGGACGGCGGCACGGTCACCGCGGGCAACTCCTCGCCGCTCAACGACGGCGCGGCCGCCCTGCTGATCGTCGACGAGGAGGGCCTGCGGGCCACCGGCCGCGAGCCGCTCGCCCGCATCCGCTCCTCCGCGGTCACCGGCATCGAGCCCGACTACTTCGGCCTGGCGCCCGTGGAGGCCGTGCGCAAGGCGCTGGCCAAGTCCGGCAAGGGCTTCGGCGACCTCAGCACCGTCGAGCTCAACGAGGCCTTCGCCGCCCAGGTGCTGGGCTGCCTGGCCGGCTGGCCGGAACTCGACCCGGCGCTCGTCAACCCGCGCGGCGGCGCCATCGCGGTCGGCCACCCGCTCGGCGCGTCCGGCGCCCGCATCGCCGGCGCCGTCGCCCACCAGCTCGCTGCCCGGGGCTCCGGCACCGGCCTGGCGGCCCTGTGCATCGGCGTCGGGCAGGGCCTGGCCCTGGTCCTGGAGAGGTAGGAGCCCCCGCATGGCCACCCCGCTCACGCAGGACGAGATCTCCCGCGAGATCGCGGAGGCGCACGCGGCGTACGCCAAGCGCCTCGCGGACGGCGCGGCCGCCGAGCACCACCCCAGGCGTGGCTACGCCCCCTACCGCAGCAGCGCGCTGCGGCACCCCAAGCGCCCGCTGGTCGCCGCCGGTCCGGCGGGCGGCGACCCCGAGGCCGTCGAGCTGTCCGGGCCGGTCTTCGGCGTCACCGACATCACCGCCCTCGACCACGACCTCACCCGGCAGCACCAGGGCGAGCCGCTCGGCGAGCGGATCCGGGTCACCGGGCGCGTGCTGGACCGGCGGGGCCGGCCCGTACGCGGCCAGCTCGTCGAGATCTGGCAGGCCAACGCCTCGGGCCGCTACGCCCACCAGCGCGACGACCACCCCGCCCCGCTCGACCCCGGCTTCACCGGGGTCGGGCGCACCCTGACCGGCGACGACGGATCGTACGAGTTCGTCACGATCAAGCCCGGCGCCTACCCCTGGCGCAACCACGTCAACGCCTGGCGCCCGGCGCACATCCACTTCTCGCTCTTCGGTACCGCGTTCACCCAGCGCCTGGTCACGCAGATGTACTTCCCCGGCGACCCGCTCTTCGCCCGGGACCCGATCCTGCAGTCGGTGACCGACGACTCGGCACGGCAGCGGCTGGTCGCGGCCTACGACCACGGGCTGTCCACCCCGGAACGGTCGCTCGGCTACCGCTGGGACATCGTCCTGGACGGCCCTGCCGCCACCTGGACCGAGGAGGGCCGATGAGCTCACCCCTGGCTCCCACCCCCTCCCAGACCGTCGGCCCCTTCTACGGCTACGCGCTGCCCTTCGCCAAGGGCGGCGAGCTGGCGCCAGCCGGGCATCCCGGCACGATCACCGTGCACGGGTACGTGTACGACGGCGCCGGGCGGCCCGTGCCCGACGCGCTGATCGAGATCTGGCAGCCGGCCCCCGACGGTTCCCGGCAGGGCGCACCCGGATCACTGCGCCGCGACCCGGTGAACGGCGCGGTCCTCGGTCGCGACGGACTGGTCTTCACCGGCTTCGGCCGCGTGCCCACCGACGCCGACGGGCACTACGCCTTCCGTACGCTGCCGCCCGGCGGCGTCCCGTACCTGTCGGTGATCGTCTTCGCCCGCGGCCTGCTGCACCATCTGCACACCCGCGTCTATCTGGACGACGCGGCAGACGACGCGCTGCTCGGCTCGCTGGAACCCGGGCGGCGTGCCACGCTGGTCGCCACTCCGGACGGTGAGGGCGTCCACCGCTTCGACGTCCGACTGCAGTACGACGGAGTGCACGAGGAGACGGTCTTCCTTGCCTTCGACTGAACCCTTCGCGGACACCGGCCTGCTCTCCCCGGGCCGGGCCGGCACGCCCGTGGAGGAGGCGACCGGCGACGCGGCGTTCGTCCGCGGCATGCTCGACGCCGAGGCCGCGCTGACCCGCGCGCAGGCCACGCTCGGCCTCGCGCCCGCTTCGGCGGCGGCCGCGGTCACCGCCGCCGCGGCCGAGACCGGCAGGTACGACGCGCGCGACCTCGCACTGCGCGCCCGCTCCGGCGGCAACCCCGTCATCCCGCTGGCCGCCGACCTGACGGCTGCCGTGGGAGAGCGGGACGAGGCCGCCGCTCCCTATGTGCACCGCGGCGCCACCAGCCAGGACATCGTCGACACCGCCGCCATGCTGGTGGCCTTCCGCGCGCTGGAGCCCGTACTCGACGACCTCGCCCGCGCCGCCCGCGCGCTCGGAGCGCTCGCCCGCGAGCACCGGACCACGCCCATGGCCGGGCGCACGCTCACCCAGCACGCCGTCCCCACCACCTTCGGGCTCAAGGCGGCCGGCTGGCGCGCCCTCGTCCTGGACGCCCACGACCGACTGACGGCCGTTCGCCGCACGCTGCCCGCACAACTGGGAGGCGCCGCGGGCACGCTCGCGGCGTTCCACGCCTTCGCCGAGGCGGACGCAGCGGGCGGGGGTGGCGGCGCGGAGGGGGTGCCCGACCTGGGGGAGCGGCTGACGGCCGCGTACGCCGCCGAGACCGGGCTCGCCGAACCCATGCTGCCCTGGCACACCCTGCGCACGCCGGTCGCGGACCTCGGCGGAGCGCTCGCCCTCACGGCGGGCGCGCTGGGGAAGATCGCGGCCGACGTCCTGGTACTGAGCCGCACCGAGATCGGGGAGGTCACCGAAGGCGCCGGCGGGGACTCCTCCGCCATGCCCCACAAGGCCAACCCCGTGCGCGCCGCCCTGATCGCCGCCGCGGCCCGCCAGGTGCCGGCGCTCGCCTCCGTCCTGTACGGCTCCCTGGCCGCCGAGGACGAACGGCCGGCCGGCGCCTGGCACGCCGAGTGGCAGCCGCTGCGCGAGGCCCTGCGCCTGGCCGGCGGCGCGGCGCGGGGAGCGGCGGAACTCGCCGAGGGACTGCGCGTCCACCCGCACCGCATGCGCGACAACCTCGACGCGACCGGCGGCCTGGTCGTCAGCGAGCGCCTGGCCGCCGCCCTCGCCGCCCTGATCGGCCGCGGCGAGGCGAAGGCCGCGCTCTCCCGGGCCTCGCTCCGGGCCGTCGAGGAGGGCATCGACCTCGACGACGTCCTCGCCGAGGACCCCGGCCTCGCGGCCCTCCTCCCCAAGGAGCGCCTGCGCGACCTCACCGACCCGACCCGCTACACCGGCTCCGCGGCCGCTCTCGTCGACCGGGCCCTGCGCCGCCCCGACCCGCCGGGCACCGCTTCGTGACCCTCCGGCCGCCGGAGCCCACCCGTACGCCCGCGCAGAGCGCGCACGAAGCCCGCACAGAGGAGGACGCATGAGCGGCAGCACATCGGCCGGCGGCGCGGAGCCGCGGCTGCTGCATCACCGGGTGGACGGGGCGGCCGGGCGGCCCGCGTTGCTGCTGGGGCCGAGCCTGGGGACGTCGCTGGCGGTGTGGGACGCCCAGGTGCCCGCGCTCGCCCGCGACCACCGGGTGATCCGCTGGGACCTGCCGGGACACGGCGGCACGCCGGCCGGGCTGCTGCCATCGGACCCGACGACGGCGGACCTGGGACGGCTGGTGCTCGAACTCGCCGACGCGCTCGGCGTCGAGCGCTTCGCGTACGCGGGCATCTCGCTGGGCGGCGCGGTCGGGACCTGGCTGGCGGTCCACCACCCGCGGCGGGTGACCTCGCTGGCGGTCCTGTGCGCCGCGGCCCGTGTCGGGACGCCCGAGAGCTGGCGGGACCGGGCCGCGCTGGTACGGGCGAAGGGCACCGGGCCGGTCGCCGACACCACGGCGGCACGCTGGTTCACGTCCGGCTCCGTACCGGGCCCCGCGGCCGAGGCGCTCGTGGACGATCTGCGGGCCGCCGACCCGGAGGCGTACGCGCGGCTGTGCGACGTGCTCGCCACGCACGACGCGCGGGCCGGACTGGCCGCGATCAGCACACCGACGCTCGTCGTCGCGGGCCGGGAGGACCCCGTCGTACCGGTGGCCGACGCCCGGGCACTCGCGGACGGCATCCGCGGCGCGAGCCTCACCGAGGTCGGGCACGCCGCGCACCTGGCCAACGTCGAGCGGCCGGCACCCGTACTGGCCGCGCTGCTCGGGCACCTGACACCCGGCCCCGCCGCCGACGACGGCTCCCGGCACGCCGCGGGCACGGCCGTCCGGCGCGCGGTGCTCGGTGACGCCCACGTGGACCGGGCGGTCGCGCGGACCACGGCCTTCACGGCGCCGTTCCAGGACTTCATCACCCGCTACGCGTGGGGCGAGATCTGGACCCGTCCCGGGCTCGACCTCAGGACCCGCAGCTGCGTCACGCTCACCGCGCTCGTGGCGCACGGCCACCACGAGGAACTGGCGCTGCACGTCCGGGCCGCCCGGCGCAACGGACTGACCCGGGAGGAGATCCAGGAGGTCCTGCTCCAGTCGGCGGTCTACTGCGGCGTGCCCGCCGCGAACACGGCGTTCGCCATCGCGAACCGCGTCCTCGAAGAGGAAGAACCAGAAGAACCAGAAGAGCCCGAAGTACCGGAAGAAGCACGGGAACACGTACGGGAACGAGTACGGGAAGAAACACCGGTAGCAGTACCTGAAGAGGGGGAGTAGCCCACCCATGCAGCCCCACACCACCGTCGGCATCGTCGGCGGCGGCCCCGCCGGCCTGCTGCTGGCCCGGCTCCTGCACCGCTCCGGCGTCGACTGCGTGGTACTGGAGAGCCGGGAACGCGCCTACGTCGAGCACCGTCAGCGGGCCGGCATCCTCGAACAGTCCACGGTCGACGTGCTGCGGTCCTCCGGTGCGGCCGGCCGGCTGGATCGCGAGGCCATGGTCCACGACGGCATCGAACTGCGCTGGAACCGGCACACGCACCGACTGGACTTCCCCGCGCTCACCGGCGGCCGCCGCGTGTGGGTGTACGCGCAGACCGAGGTGGTCAAGGACCTCATCGCGCTGCAGATCGAGGACGGCGCCCCGCTGGTGTTCGGCGCCCAGGTGCGTGCGGTCGAGGGGGCCGACACGGACCGTCCGGTGATCCACTACACCCACGAGGACCGCGACAAGACCCTGACCTGCGACTACGTCGTGGGCTGCGACGGCTTCCACGGTGTGACCCGCCGCGCGGTCCCGCGGGGCGCGATCCGGACGTACGAGCGGGTCTACCCGTACTCCTGGTTCGGCATCCTCGCCGACGTCCCGCCGTCCTGCGACGAGTTGATCTACGCGCACTCGCCGCGCGGCTTCGCCCTGCACAGCATGCGCTCGCCCGAGGTCAGCCGGCTGTATCTGCAGGTGCCGAACGGCACCGACACGGACGACTGGCCCGACGAGCGGATCTGGGACGAGCTGGACGCCCGCTTCGCGATCGACGGCGACTGGAAGCTGGAGCGGGGGCCCATCACGGCCAGGGCAGTGCTGCCGATGCGCAGTTTCGTCACCGAGCCGATGCGCTGGGGCCGGGTGCTGCTCGCCGGGGACGCCGCGCACATCGTGCCGCCCACCGGCGCCAAGGGGCTCAACCTGGCCGCCGCCGATGTGGTCGTCCTGGCAAGGGCGTTCGCCCACCTGAGGGCGACCGGGTCGGAGGAACTCCTGGAGGCGTACTCCGCCACCTGCCTGCGCCGGGTGTGGCGGGCGGAGCACTTCTCCTGGTTCATGACCACGACCCTGCACACCGACCCCGCGCACAGCGACTTCGACGCCCGGCTGCAGACCAGCCAGCTCGACCGCATCGCTGCCTCCCGGCACGCGGCGGCGGAGCTGGCGGAGAACTACGCGGGCCTGGAGATCGGCTGACCGACCTATTACGTGTTGCTTACGGGGGGACCAGGCACTCTGTGGGCAGCGTCCACGGGATTACGGTGAGGACATGGAAAGCAAGGGCACGCCGGTCGGGCGGCGCGTGGTGCTCGGCATGCTCGGGCTGGGTGCCCTCGGCGTGGCGGTGGGCAGCCGGGTGCAGGACGGCCTGGACTCGGCGCTGTCGCAGGTGACGAGCAAGGACCCCACCGGTCTGACGGGACTGCTGCCAGGCGGCGGGGGGTTCCGCTTCTACAACGTGACGGGCTCGGTCCCGCACCGCGACGCCACGGACTACCGGCTGACCGTCTCCGGACTCGTCGAGCGCCAGGCCGGTTACACCCTTGCCGACCTGCGGGCCATGCCGCAGACGCACATGGTGCGCGATGTGCAGTGCGTGACCGGGTGGCGGGTGGACGACACCGCCTTCGAAGGGGTGCGGCTGTCCCATCTGCTCGACCTCGCGGGCGTACGGGACGGGGCCGGCGCCATCCGCTTCACGTGCTTCGACGGCGCGTACACCGAGAGCCTGACTCTCGAACAGGCCCGCAGGGACGACGTGCTGGTCGCGCTGAAGATGCAGGGCAAGCCGGTGACCCCGGCCCACGGCGGTCCGGTGCGGCTGTACGTCGCGCCGATGTACTTCTACAAGTCCGCCAAGTGGCTCTCGGGCATCGAGGTCACCGAGGCGGTGCAGCCCGGCTACTGGGAGCACTACGGCTACGACGTCGACGCCTGGGTCGGCCGCTCGAACGGACGCGACGATGCCCCGACTTCCTGAGTCCGTACGCCGTTTCACCCGGGCCGAGCGCTGGGTGCACCGCAGCACGGCGACGCTGATGATGATCTGCCTCTTCACCGCGGCGTGCCTCTACCTGCCCCCGCTCGCCGAGATCGTGGGCCGCAGGCGCCTGGTCGTCACCGTCCACGAGTGGTCCGGCATCGCGCTGCCGGTTCCGGCGTTCGCCGGCCTGGCCTCCCGGGCGTTCCGGCACGACCTGCGGCGGCTCAACCGCTTCGTTCCGTACGACAGGAGCTGGCTGCGCGCCGCGTTGCGCGGCCGGCTCTACCAGGGGCGCCCGGCGGGCAAGTTCAACGCGGGGCAGAAGCTCTACGCGGCCTTCGCGGCCGGAGCGGTGCTGGTGATGCTGGGCACCGGGCTGATGATGATGTTCCCGCGGCTGACGGCGGTCGTGTGGCGTACGGGGGCCACCTTCGTCCACGACTGGCTCGCGCTGGCCGTCGCGGTCGCGGTCGCGGGCCACTGGTGGATGGCGGCCCACGACGCCGAGGCGCGGCTGGGGATGCGCACGGGCTTCGTCACGCCGAACTGGGCGCGGCTGCACCATCCGCACTGGGACCACGCCGAGGACGCCGCGGACGGGGACACGGCGGTCGCCGGGCGGACCGCGTCCGCCGCCGTCCCCTCCGCCGGTTCCTCGGATGCCTCCGGTTCATCGGGTTCCTCGGGTTCCGGTGGCCCGGCGGGCGGCCAGGACTCCTGATCCGCGGGCCGCGGGGCCGTTCCCCGCGCTCCTGAACCGTTCGTGATGCGCCGTCGACGATTGACGCCGACGGCGCTTAGGCATGTTCATGCAAATTTTGCCGTCCCAGGTCTACTCGCATAGACCCTCCCGGCGCGATTCTGATCCGGCACGTCCGCACCACCCGTGAGATTCCGCATCCGGTGCCACCCCCGTACCCGCGCGCCGTCCGCGCGCCCGTCTCAGGAGACCCCATGCGCCGAATCACCACCGGCTTCGCCGCCGCCGCGGTCGCCGCTGTCGCCACCGTCGCCCTGACCACGCCCGCCAACGCCGTCCCCGCCGACAAGGCCCAGGTGCTGTCGAGCTGGACCCAGACCAGCGCCTCCAGCTACAACGCCTGGTCGGCCGCGCGCCAGAACCAGGCCGCCTGGTCGGCCTACGCCTTCGACTGGTCCACGGACTACTGCAGCACCTCCCCGGACAACCCCTTCGGCTTCCCGTTCGCGACCTCCTGCGCCCGGCACGACTTCGGCTACCGCAACTACAAGGCCGCCGGCACCTTCTCGGCCAACAAGAGCCGGCTGGACAGCGCCCTCTACGAGGACCTGAAGCGCGTCTGCGCGGGCTACAGCGGTGCCACCGCGACCGCGTGCAACGGCACCGCGTGGACCTACTACCAGGCGGTCAAGGCCTTCGGCTGACCGGCGCCCCCCGCCGCAACCCGCTCCGGCGCGCGCCCGGCCCTCCGTCGACACGGAGGGCCGGGCGCGTTGTCGTCGCCCCGCGCCCCCGTCAACTCTGGTTGACGTGCGGCGTCTGTCAACGTAGATTGACAGGCATGACCGAGGCAACCGATCTCGCCGAGCGTGCGGGAGACCGTGATCCGCGGATCGGGCTGCGGGCCGTCGCCGCACTGCGGCGGCTGCTGGAGCAGCTCGAGGCCGTGCAAGTCAGGAGCGCGCGGGCCAAGGGGTGGTCCTGGCAGGAGATCGCCCACGAACTGGGCGTCAGCAGGCAGGCCGTGCACAAGAAGTACGGGAGGAATTGACGATGTTCGAGAGGTTCACCAAGAGCGCTCGCGACGTGGTGGAGGGCGCGCTCGCGCGCGCCGACAAGGTGCGGGACGAGGCGGTCGCCGAGGAGCACCTGCTGTTCTCGATCCTGGACGCGGACGGTACCCGGGCCTCCGGCGTGCTCGCCGCGCTGGGCGTGGACCGGCGTCGCGAGGAACTGGCGCAGGCACTCGCGCAGACCCGGCGCCGCGGCGGGGTCTCACGGGCGGACGCCGAGGCGCTTGCCGGGCTCGGCATCGACGTCGCCGAGATCGTCGCCCGCGTCGAGGACGCCCACGGGGCCGGAGCGCTGGCCGTCGGCCGCAAGCCCCGGCGGTGGCGCCCGGCCGGGCGCCCGCCCCTCACCCGCGGCGCGAAGACCGTGCTGGAGCGCTCGCTGCGGGCCGCGCTCGCCCGCGGCGACCGCCACATCGGTGACGAGCACCTGCTGCTGGCGCTCGCCACCGGTCCCGGCGTGGTGGCCGACGTGCTCGCGGAGTTCGGGGCCTCGTGGGCCGACATCGAGCGGGTGCTCGGGGAGGGCGACGAGGGCCGGGCCCGGGCGAGCTGACGGGCCGCGGGCGTGGCCGCGGTGCCGTCCGCGACCGCGTACGACCGCGTACGACTGCGTTGACGTGCCGAACGCACCCCGGGCGCGCCCAGGACGCCCTGATCCGCGGGGTGCGCACGTTCGGCCGAAGGCCCGGGGGAGGGCGGTCTTCGGGGGCGCCTCCCAGCGGGGGCCGGGCAGGCGCCTCCCTCGGACGGCGCCGCCTGCGGGCAGCAGGTCGCGCGGGGCGAGCCGATGCCACGGCCCTGAGCACCGCCACGGTATGACGGTGCTTCGGACGAGCTGGGCGGAGGTGGCCTCGGTGCGGGGCCTGGAGATCGTCGTCGTGGTCCTCACGGCGGTACTGGTACTGACCTGGGTGGCGCGGCGGCTGCGGCTGAGCGAGCCGCTGCTCCTCGTCGCGGGCGGCTGCGCCATCGGGTTCGTCCCGGCCCTCGGATCGGTGGAACTCCCCTCGGACGTCGTGCTGCTGCTGTTCCTCCCGGCGCTGCTGTACTGGGAGTCGCTGTCGACGTCGCTGCGGGAGATCCGGACCAACATCCGCACGATCTTCATGCTGTCGACCGTCCTGGTGCTGGCCACCGCCGCCGCGGTCGCCTCCGTCGGCAACGCGCTGGGGCTGTCCTGGGCGATGGCGCTCGTCCTGGGCGCGGTCGTGGCCCCCACCGACGCCACGGCGGTCGCCGCGGTCGCCAAGGGCCTGCCGCGCCGCACGGTGACCATCCTGCGTGCGGAGAGCCTGGTCAACGACGGCACGGCACTCGCCCTGTTCGCGGTCGCGGTCGGCATCGCCACCGGCGCGCACCCCTTCGGCTGGGGCAGCGCCGTCCTGCGATTCGCCGTGGGATACGTGGGCGGCGTGGCGGTGGGACTGGCGGTCGCCGCCCTGGTCGTCGTCGTGCGCGGGCGCGTACGGGACCGGCAGGTGGAGACCGCGCTGAGCCTGCTGACCCCTTTCGCGGCCTACCTGCCGGCCGAGGCGCTGAACCTCTCCGGTGTGCTGGCCGTGGTCGCCTGCGGGCTGGTCCTCAGCCAGGCGGGCCCCCGGCTGATCCCGGCCGGGACGCGGATTCGGACCGAGGCGTTCTGGGAGACGACGACCTTCGTGCTCAACGGGGCGCTCTTCGTGCTGGTGGGCATGCAGGTGCCCGGCGCCGTCCGGGGGATCGCCTCGGTGCGTCCCGTCGAGGCGCTGCTCGGGGCGCTGGCCACCGGCGGGGTCGTGATGGCGACCCGCCTGGTGTGGACGTACACCGTGCCCTATCTCATCCGGCTGATCGACCGGCGGGCCGTGCAGCGCACCCTGCGCATGGGCGCCCGCGAGCGGATGCCGCACGCCTGGGGCGGCATGCGCGGCGCGGTGTCGCTGGCGGCGGCTCTGGCCGTACCGATGACGGCCGTCGACGGCAGCCCGCTGCGCGGCCGTGACGCGGTGGTCTTCGCCACGGTCGTCGTGATCATCGTGACGCTGCTCGTGCAGGGCCAGACCCTGCCGCACGTGATCCGATGGGCGCGCCTCGCCCCCGACACCTCGGTGGCGGACGAGGAACTGCTGGCCCGCCGGGAGATGACCGACGCCGCCCTGCACGCCCTGGAGGGCGCCACGGACCGGCCCAGTGCCCACGCCGAGGTCGCCGAGTCCCTGCGGCAGGAACTGCTCGCGCAGCGCGACGCGTTGTGCGACGACAGCGTCGGCCGCTCCTCACCCCGCGCGGTGCTGCGCGCCGACCGCGAGCTGCGCCGCCTGGTGGTCGGCGTCAAGCGGACCACCGTCGTGCGCCTGCGCGACAGCGGCCGCATCGACGACATCGTCCTGCGCCGTGTGCAGGCCGCCCTGGACGCCGAGGAGATGCGCCTCGACATCGCCGAGGCGGCCTCGGCGCGGGAGCCCTGACGCCAGGGCACGCCGACCGTGTACGTTCGGCACGTGAACGATCACGAGGGTGACAGCACGTCCGGCGCGGCCGGTGTGCGTGAACTGCTGCGGAGCATCGAGGTCTTCGCGGGGGACCTGCCGGGCTTCGACCCCGCGGCCGCTCCGGAGGACCCGGTGGCCCTGTTCACCGAATGGCTGCTGGCGGCGGTACGGGCCGGGGTGCGGGAACCGCACGCCATGACGCTGGCGACGGTGGACGCGGACGGGAATCCGGCCGCCCGGGTGCTCATCCTCAAGGACGTGGGCGAGCGGGGCTGGCAGTTCGCCTCCGACGCCGGCAGCGCCAAGGGCCGCGACCTGGCCGCCCGCCCCAGCGCGGCGCTCACGTTCTACTGGCCCGCGCTCGCCCGGCAGGTCCGGGTCCGCGGTCCCGTCGTGGCCGAGGACCCGGAGCGCAGCGCGGCGGACTTCCTGGCCCGCGGTCCGGGCGCGCGCGCCGAGGCCCTGCTCGGCCGGCAGTCGCAGCCGCTGGCCGACCTGGCCGAACGGGACGCGGCCGTGCGGGAGTCCTCGGCACGGCTGGCCCGCACGCCGGGCCTCGTGGCGCCGGGCTGGACGCTGTACGCGCTGCGCGCGGTCTCCGTCGAGTTCTGGCAGGGCGACAAGGAACGACGGCACACCCGTCTCGTCTACCGCGCGTCCGCCCAGGGGTGGACGAAGCAGCTGCTCTGGCCCTAGGTGTCCTGTCCGGGGAGGTCGTGGACGGTGAAGCGGGCCCCGGTCGAGGGATCTCGACACGGGTGAGGGCCTTCGGGCCGGTGGTGGATCGCGACTCCGCACCGCGACCGGAAAGGCCTTCGTGCCCCACCGGAACGCACCCCTGACCGAGACCGGGCGGCCGCGCCCGGCCCGTTGTGCCGCGGACGACGGCCGGCTGCGCACCCGCGGCCACGACCGCGGACACACCGCCCCGAACGGCACACCACCAGCGGGCCGTAGCGGCATGCGCGCCGCGGCCGCGGGACGTGTGCGTCGACGTGGCCGGGCGTGCGGGCGGGCTCGAGCGGGCGTGCATCCCGTCGGCGCCGGCCGGCCCGGAGGCGCTTCGCGGTGGGACGCCGCGGCCTTCCGGCGGCCGGTGGGGGATGTGGGCATCGCCCCCGGACCGCCGGGAGGCCCACGGCACGTGTCCCACCGACGTCCCGGGACGGCACACCTCAGCCCGGCGGCCCCGGCCGGGCCGCCTGCCGGTCAGCGGCCGGGGAAGAACTCCCGCAGGTAGTCGTTGCGGAAGGTGCCGTTGGGGTCCCGGCGCGCGGCGAGCGCGCGGAAGTCGTCGTAGCGCGGGTAGAGCGCCGGGAGGTCGGCGGCCGGGGTGGTGAAGAGCTTGCCCCAGTGCGGGCGGGCGGAGAACGGGCGCAGCGCCTGCTCGATCGCCTTGAGGGCGGGCAGGACCGCCGCGGTGTCGGGGATCCAGGTGAAGTGGAAGGCGACGCTGTCGCGCCCGAACGCGGGGCTCAGCCACAGCTCGTCGGCCGCGATGGCGCGGATCTCGCCGATCTGCACGGCGGGCGCGAAGTGCTCGCGCACCTCCCACAGGGCGTCGAACGCCGCCGGGGCGTCCGCGCGGTCCACGAAGTACTCCGACTGGATCTCCTCGCCGCTGCTGGGCGTGAACTCCATCCGGAAGTGCGGCAGCCGCTCGTACCAGGAGCCGACGTCGCCGTTCTGCGGAGTGCAGTGCGCGGCGGGCATGCCCGGGACGGGATGGCGGGGGCCGTCGGCCAGGACGGCGCCGTACCACTCGCGTGGCGCCGGGGCGGGGGGCGCCGAGGGGTCCTCGACGCGCTCCTTGAGCCACACCTGCTCCAGCACGGGGTCCTGCCAGCGCGTGAAGGCGGACACGCTGTACCCGGCGGACATCACCTCGGCGAAGTTCCGCCCCAGCTCCTCGCGCGGCATGTCGTCGTACACCCACTGCCGCACGGAGAAGGCGGGCAGCAGGTCCAGCGTCAGGTGCGTGACGATGCCGAGCGCGCCGAGGGAGACGACGGAGCCCTCGAAGTCCGGGTCGCCGCGGCGGACCTCGACCTGCTCGCCGTCGGCGGTGACCATGTTGAGCGCGCGGACGGCCCCCGCCAGGCACGCGTTCGCGGTCCCCGAGCCGTGGGTGCCGGTGGCGCACGCGCCGGCCACGGAGATGTGCGGCAGCGAGCCGAGGTTGTGCAGCGCGAAACCCGCCCGGTCGATGGTCCCGGCGATCTCGCCGAAACGCAGGCCCGAGCTCACGGTCGCGGTGCGCGCGGCGCTGTCGACGTCGACCACGGGCGGCAGCGCCGCGGTGGAGACGTGGTCGCCGTCCGTGTCCGCGACGGTGCTGAAGGAGTGCCGGGTGCCCAGCGGCCGGATGCGCTCGGAGCGGGCCACGATCTCCTGCAGTGCGCCGACGGACTCCGGGCTGTGGAGCCGCCGCGCGTGGAAGGCGATGTTGCCGCCCCAGTTCCTCTCCGCGGACATCGTGGTCGTTCCTTTCCGTCGTACGGCGCCCGGCGTGCCGCCAGGCGCCCGGACTGGTCGGCGCGCGCACCAGCGGTGAGCAGCGCCGATGGGGATCGTACGCCGCCCGCGGTTCGGCCGGGACGGGGGCCGGTCGCGGACCGGGACCGGGAAAGCCGGGCGCCCGGCACCGGAGGCCGCGCGGGGCGGCCCGGGTGCCGGGCGGCGGGACGTGGGTCAGGCGACGGTGCCGGACTTCGCGATCTCGATGCGGGCACTGGTGGTGCCGCTGCGCGAGCCGAGCGACTCGATCTTCTTGACCACGTCCATGCCCTCGACGACCTCGCCGAAGACGACGTGCTTGTTGTCCAGCCAGTCGGTGACGATGGTCGTGATGAAGAACTGCGAGCCGTTGGTGTTCGGGCCCGCGTTGGCCATCGACAGCTGGCCCGGCTTGGTGTGCTTGAGCTGGAAGTTCTCGTCGGCGAACTTGGCGCCGTAGATGCTCTTGCCGCCGGTGCCGTTGCCGGCGGTGAAGTCACCGCCCTGGAGCATGAAGTCCGGGATGACGCGGTGGAAGTGCGAGCCCTCGTAGCCGAAGCCGTTCTCGCCGGTGGCGAGCTCGCGGAAGTTCCGCGCGGTCTTGGGCACCACGTCGTCGAAGAGGGTGAAGACGATCCGTCCGGCGGGCTCGCCGTCGATCGTGATGTCGAAGTACACGTCGTTGTTGCTCATGCCGACATTTTCACATCCCCGCTCGCCACTCCCGACCGCGCCCCGCGCGGGACACGCAGTTGACCAGCCGCGCGGCGGTGCGCATAGCATCCGGGGCATGCCGGAAACCGTGACCTTGCGAGGCGGGTACGTCCGCCTGGAGCCGCTCACCGCGGACCACGCGGACGGGCTGCTGCGCGCCGCCCAGGAGTCCCGCGACACCTATGGATTCACCTTGGTGCCGGACGACCTGCCCGCGATGGAGCGGTACATCCAGGGGGCACTGGCGGACCAGGCCACCGGCGCCGCTCTCCCGTTCGCCGTGGTCGACATCGCGCGCGACACCCTGATCGGCTCGACGCGCTTCCTGGACCTCGACTACTGGACCGCCACGCCGGCCCGGCCCGCGGGGCGCACCGCACCGCGCCCGGACGGGGTGCCCACGGTCGCCGAGATCGGCAGCACCTGGCTGTCCGCCTCCGCCCAGCGCACCCCCAGCAACACCGAGGCCAAGCTCCTGCTGCTCACGCACGCCTTCGAGACCTGGGGCGTGCTGCGCGTCACGCTCAAGACCGATGCCCGCAACGCCCGCTCGCGCGCCGCGATCGAGCGCATCGGCGGACGCTTCGAGGGCGTCCGCCGCGCGCACGTTCCCGCGACCGACGGCACCGTGCGCGACAGCGCGTACTACTCCGTCCTCCAGGACGAGTGGCCCGGCGTCAGGGCGGCTCTGGAGGAGCGTCTCCGGAGGTCCTGACGGCGGCCAGGACCTCCGGGGCGGCCGAGGCCCGGGGGACCTACGGGATCTCGACGCCGGCCTGCGCCGACAGGCGGTCGATCTCGGTGAGTTCGGCCTCGGTGAGGGGCGCGGCGTCGAGGGCGGCGAGGTTCTGGTCGAGCTGGGCCACGCTGCTCGCGCCGATGAGGACGGAGACGACGCGCGGGTCGCGCAGGACCCAGGTGAGGGCCAGCTGCGCGAGGGTCTGGCCGCGTTCGCCGGCAAGCTTGTTGAGGGCGTGGAGCAGCGTGAGCTTCTCGTCGGTGAGGGCGTCGCGCTTGAGGAAGTGGCCGAGGGCCATACGGGAGTCCGCGGGGACGCCGTCGAGGTAACGGTCGGTCAGCTGGCCCTGGGCGAGGGGTGAGTAGGCGATCAGGGCGGTCTCGGTCTCGCCGACGGCGTCGAGGACGCCGGCCTCGGGGCTTCGCTGCAGGAGGCTGTAGGCGGCCTGGTGGATCAGCAGCGGGGTGCCGAGCTCGCGCAGGATCTCGGTGGCCCGGCGGTGGGCGTCCGCGGGGTAGTTGGAGATGCCGGCGTACAGCGCCTTGCCCTGGCGGACCGCGGTGTCCAGGGCGCCCATGGTCTCCTCCAGGGGCGTGTCGGGGTCGAAGCGGTGGGAGTAGAAGACGTCGACGTAGTCCAGGCCCATGCGGCCGAGGGACTGGTCGAGCGAGGCCAGCATGTACTTGCGGCTGCCCCACTCGCCGTACGGACCGGGCCACATGTCGTAGCCCGCCTTGCTGGCGATGAACAGCTCGTCGCGGTACGGGCGCAGGTCCTGGGCGAAGAGGGTGCCGAAGTTGGCCTCGGCCGAGCCGGCGGGCGGCCCGTAGTTGTTGGCGAGGTCGAGGTGGACGACCCCGCGGTCGACGGCACGGCGCAGCACGGCGCGCTGGGTCTCCAGCGGCGAGGTGTCGCCGAAGTTGTGCCACAGGCCCAGGGAGACGGCGGGGAGCAGGACCCCGCTGCGGCCGGTGCGGCGGTACTGCATCGAGGCGTAGCGGTCTTCGGCGGCGAGGTAGGGCACGCGGGGGCTCCCGGTCGAGGTGTCGATGTAAGAAAATGTTCGGGATTGGGAGGCTACCCCTGGGGCTTGGCCGTGTCACCCGGGTTCCGGACCGTCCCCTGCCCCTGCCCGCGGGGCAGGTCGGACCGCCCGGGAGGTGCCGCCGGACGCGGGGTCGGCCCGTGCCTTCGCGGTGCGGCCGAGCGCGGAGCGAGAGCCGCGGTCACCGGTCCCGGAGGGCGGCGACGCCGTCGGGAATCGACGCGGGCCGGTCGTCGGTTGTCCTGCTGGACACGACGACGTGTGCGGGCGCCACGACGCCTTCCTGGAAGGCGGGTTGGAACGCCCATGTCATGCCTTATCCGGCATCGAAGGTCGTAAGCGGACATATGTATCCACAGTGCATGCGTAGGCAATAGGCACGTGATGGGTGTCACGCGGCGAACACGCTCCGGCAGGTTTGAACCACCGAGCGTCGATTTATCTTCCCCGTATTCACCGCCTGTGCAATGCCGTTCGCCCGGGGTCATTATTTCGCCTACGCAGAGCGGACACTTCTCACGTAACGTCACGGAATTCATTGATCGACTTGCCGGTCCGGGATTGCTGTGATTCGGGACCTTGCCGGGGCGCGATTGCGTCGTCTAGCTTCCAAGTCCCGCAGGCCGGATGCCGGCGGGAATTCTTCCGAGTGGAACGCCTAATCCTGCCGCCACTCGTAAGCCGGATGACAAGACCGCACGGCAGGAGCGGGGGACCCAGGTAAGTGCCGTTCCGTGTCACGGGACGGCTTGGGGTGAAGTCGCAGCGACGTGCCTTTAGTCGGCATGCCTCGAAGCGGCCGGGCATCTCCAGCCCGAACCCGACAGCTCACCTCGTAGGCGTCGGAGAGGAATTCCCCATGCCCGCAAAGGGAAAGCACCGTCGTCAGCGGACCAATCGATTCGTCCGTCTCGGCGCATTCGCCGGCACCACGAGTGCCGCGATCGCCCTCCCGGTCGTCGGCGCCACCGGCGCCCATGCCGCACCGGTGAGCGTCTGGGACAAGGTCGCCAGCTGCGAGAGCACCAACAACTGGGCCATCAACACCGGTAACGGTTTCTACGGCGGGCTGCAGTTCACCCAGAGCACCTGGGCCGGTTTCGGCGGGACCAAGTACGCCGCGCGTGCGGACCTCGCCACCAAGTCCGAGCAGATCGCCGTCGCCGAGAAGGTGCTGGCCGTCCAGGGCCCGCAGGCCTGGCCGGTGTGCGGCCCCAGGGCCGGTCTGACCAAGGCGATGGCCGACACGTCGGCCACCCCGGAGAGCGTCGCCGGTACCGGTACCACCACCCCCAAGCCCGCCACCCCCGCCACCCCGGCGAAGGACACGCAGGCCTCCAAGCCCGCCACCGGCGACACCTACAAGGTCGTCGTCGGCGACACCCTCTCCAGGATCGCCGACGCCCAGGACGTGACCGGCGGCTGGCACGAGCTCTACGCGGCCAACCGGTCCGTCATCGGCGCCGACCCCAACCTGATCCGCCCCGGACAGGTCCTGGCGCTGAGCGGCAAGGCCACGGTCGCGCTCCCGGACAAGCCCGCCGCGAGCACGCCCGCCCCGGCCAAGCCCTCCTCCTCGTCCGCCTCCGGCTACACGGCCCCGCTGGACCACGTCACCCTGGGCACCCCGTACCACCAGGCGGGTTCCATGTGGTCGAAGGGCTACCACACCGGTGTCGACTTCATCGCCTCCACCGGTACCAAGGTGAAGGCGATCGCGTCCGGCACCGTGGTCTCCGCGGGCTGGGGCGGCTCCTACGGCAACCAGGTCGTCATCAAGCACGCCGACGGCAAGTACTCGCAGTACGCCCACATGTCCTCGCTGTCGGTCTCGGCCGGCCAGACCGTCTCCGAGGGCCAGCAGCTGGGCCTGTCGGGCGCCACTGGCAACGTCACCGGCCCGCACCTGCACTTCGAGGTGCGCACCACCGCGTCGTTCGGTTCCGACATCGACCCGCTGGCCTACCTGCGCGCGCACGGCGTCAGCATCTGAGCCCACTGATCACCCGTCATCCGGCGGTAGCATGTGCCCTGTTCCCCGCATTCCGGGGGCAGGGCACTTGCCGTTGGCGAGTGACCGAAACGGATCGAATATTTCCATTTCTGGTTTCCTCTCGAACGAACGATCAGTAGCCTCTGAGCCACGCGGCCGTCCGCACGGCCCGCTGTCCTGATCCCGACGAGCTGGAGTCGTTGATGGAGCGTCCTGCCTGGGCCCCCCACGGAATCGACCTGTCCGTGCCGAGCGTGTCCCGCATCTACGACTACTACCTGGGCGGCTCGCACAACTTCGAGGTCGACCGGGAGGCGGGGCGACGGGCGATCGAGGCCTTCCCGGGCCTGCCCAAGATCATGCAGGCCAATCGCGCCTTCATGCGCAGGGCCGTGCGCTTCGCGGTGAACGAGGGCGTCACCCAGTTCCTCGACATCGGCTCCGGCATCCCCACCTTCGGCAACGTCCACGAGGTCGCCCAGGCCGCGAGCCCCGGCGCCCGCGTGCTCTACGTCGACAACGATCCGGTCGCGGTCGCGCACAGCCGCGCCGTGCTGGACGGCAAAGAGGACGCCGTGGTCGTCGCCGCCGACCTGCGGTCCCCGCGCGACATCCTGGACAGCGAGGAGGCCGGCCGGATGCTGGACCTGGACCGTCCGGTGGCGCTGCTGCTGGTGGCCGTCCTGCACTTCCTCGAGGACGCCGACGATCCGGCCAAGGCCGTCGCCGAACTGCGCGACGCCCTCGCTCCGGGCAGCCTGCTGGTCCTCACCCACGCCTCCATGGAGGGCGGCCCGCGCCGGCCCGAGGAGGGCGAGGGGGTGCAGAACGTCTACCGCAGCGCCAGTTCACCCTTGATCATGCGGTCACGGGACGAGGTGGAGACGTTCTTCGACGGCTTCGACCTCGTCGAACCCGGTCTGGTCCCGGCACCGCTGTGGCGGCCGGACGGCGCGGACGACGACGAGCCCGACCCGGTCGTCTTCAGCGGGTTCGCGGGCGTCGGCCGCAAG
Organism: Streptomyces sp. MI02-7b; assembly: GCF_033793585.1. Taxonomy (NCBI): domain Bacteria; kingdom Bacillati; phylum Actinomycetota; class Actinomycetes; order Kitasatosporales; family Streptomycetaceae; genus Streptomyces; species Streptomyces sp. MI02-7b. The sequence continues at coordinate 448,870 of NZ_JARAWX010000002.1, forward strand.
GCGTGACCGTGGCCACGGAACCCGACCCGGAACCGGACCCGGAGTCCGCCGACAGCCTGCGGCGCTTCGCGATCATCTGGAGCCGGGCGATCTATCCGGCCACCGCCACCTCCATGACCCGCGGCGAGTTCGAGGAGTACCTGCTCCCGCTCGCCGCGCGGCTGGAGGCGGCCCTGCACGCCCAGCCCTTCGACCCGCGCGCCGGTGCGGAGATCGGCGCGGCGCTGGTGGCCGCGCACTGCACGGACCCCGAGTCGCTGCCCCGCATCCTCGGCGTCGTGGACGCCTACCTGCTGCTGTACTCGCCGCTGGACCCGTCGCTGCCGGCCGACGAGGGCCGCACCCGCTCCGCCCGGCTGCAGCACTGGATGGCCTCCGGCTACGCGCGCGCCCTGCAGGAGCGGACCAGGACCGAGCAGGAGGCGCTGTCCCGGGCCGCGCTGGCCGCCCGCATCGCCGTCGAACAGGCCCTCCACGAGAGCGAGGTGCGGTTCCGCGCCGTCTTCCAGGGCGCCTCCATAGGCATCGGCATCGCCGACATGGAAGGCCGCATCCTCGACGTCAACGACGCCCTCACCGCCATGTTCGGCGGCATGGAACGCCGCATCCTCAGCAGGAACGTCTACGACTGGGTGCACCCGGAGGACGCCCCCGAGGTCTGGGAGATGCAGCGCCAGCTCAACCGGGGCGAACGCGACCGCTACAGCGTGGAGAAGGCGTACTACCGCCCCGACGGCACCGCCCTGTGGACCAATCTGACGGTCTCCCTGCTCCGCGACCACGCCGGCGTCCCGCAGTACATGCTCGCGCTCACCGAGGACATCACCGAGGAACGCCTGCTCAACGAGCGCCTGCGGTACGAGGCGACACACGACGCGCTCACCGGGCTGGCCAACCGGAACCTGTTCTTCGAGCGCCTGGAGCAGGTGCTCGGAGGCCCGGACGGCTCGCGCGTCGGGGTCTGCTACCTCGACCTCGACGGGTTCAAGGACGTCAACGACAGCCTCGGCCACGCGGTCGGCGACCGGCTGCTGGTGGCCGTGGCCGAGCGGCTGAAGGCCTGCGTCACCTCGTCCGACCAGCTCGTCGCCCGGATCGGCGGCGACGAGTTCGCCGCGCTCGTGGTCAACCCGGCGAGCCGCGCGGACGTCACCGGCCTCGCCGACCTCGTGCTCGCCGCGCTCGCCGACCCCATCCGCGTCGACGACCGCGAACTGTCCGTGCGGTGCAGCATCGGCATCGTCGAGGGCCAGGCCGGCAGCCTCGGCCCGGCCGAGGTGCTGCGCAGCGCCGACATCACCATGTACCGCGCCAAGGCCGCGGGCGGGAACCGCTTCGAGCTCGCCGACCCCGACTCCGACGCCCGCGCCATCACCCGGCACGGACTCACCAACCGGCTGCCCATCGCCCTGGAGCGCGGTGAGTTCTTCATCGAGTACCAGCCGCTGGTCCGGCTCGCGGACGGCAGCGTGCGCGGCGCGGAGGCGCTGGTGCGCTGGTGCCACCCGGTGCACGGGGTGCTCGGTCCCGACCGGTTCATCCCGCTGGCGGAGAGCACCGGGCTGATCGTGCCGCTCGGCCACTGGGTGCTGGAACAGGCCGCCTGGCAGGCCCGCGACTGGCAGTTCCCGCGCAGCGACGGCCACCCGCTGCGGATCAACGTCAACCTGTCCCCGGCGCAGTTGAGCCACCGCGGGCTGGTCCCGGAGACCCTCGCCGTCATCAAGGACGCGGGGCTGGAGCCGACCGCCCTGTGCCTGGAGGTCACCGAGAGCGCCTTCATCGGCGCCGACGAGGAACTGCTCCGACCGCTGCGGGAGTTCGCCGACCTGGGCATGGCCATCGCGCTGGACGACTTCGGCACCGGCTACTCCAACCTGGCCGCGCTGCGCCGGCTGCCGATCACCACGCTCAAGCTGGACCGCTCCTTCACCCGCGGCATGCAGCAGCACCCGGCCGACCCGGTCGACGTGAAGATCGTCGAGGTCGTCGTCGACCTCGCCCACACGCTCGGCCTGTCGGTGACCGTCGAGGGCGTCGAGACCGGCACCCAGGCCGAGTACCTGCGGGCCCTCGGCTGCGACACCGCCCAGGGCTGGTACTACGCCAGACCCGGCCCGCCCGACCGCCTCCACTCGCTGTCGCTGGTCGACGCGACGGCCTGAGCCCGGGCGCTGCCGCGGGCCGTGAGGTCGCGCGGGGGGTGCCGCGCGATCGCCGCCCTTCGCTGCCGCTGGACGACGCGACGGCCTGGGCGCGGGAGGTGGGGCGGGGGGCACGCGCCGGCGGAGTCCCTGTCGGGGAGCGTGCGGTTCGCGGTGCGGTGGGTTGTGCCGTGGTGGGGCCTCTGGATGTGATGGCCCGGACGAGGGTGGGACGGCCGCTGGGGGCCCCTGTGGTGGTGCTGCGGGCTGTGAGGGGGTGCGCGGGGCCGCCCGATTGCCTTCCCCTCGCTGTGCCCGGTGGACGCGAACGGGGTCGTGAGCGGCGGTGCGGTGGCGGCCGTGCGTGGTGCCGTGGCGTGTGACGCCGTGCAGGCCCGTGCCCGTGCGGCAGCGGCCGGGTCTGGCGGCGAGGGTGCCGTTCCCGTCGCAACCCGGCCCGGGACGTGGCGGATGCGCTCCTATTCGTCCAACTCGCCGAGAAAATCGCGCAGTACGCCCTCGAAGGCCTCGGGACGTTCCAGGTTGGGCAGATGCCCGGCCTCCTCCACCACCGCCAGCCGCGAACCGGCCACGGCACGGTGCATCGCCTCGGCCTCGGCGACGGGGGTGAACACGTCGTCCCGGCCGACCACGATCAGGGTGGGCACGCGGACGGCGGCGAGCACGTCGCCGTAGTCCGGACGGATGGCGCGCCCGCGCAGCGCGGCGGCGGCGCCCCCGGGCGGGGTGCCGCGCATCATGCGCAGCACATGGGCGGCCACTTCGGGCCGCCCGCTGACGTTGTACGGCGCGAGCATCCGGTCCAGCACCTCGTCGGCGTACCCCGCCATGCCCTCGCCGAGCAGGCGCTCGGCCATCGCCTCGCGGGCCTTCCTGCCGTCCTCGGTGTCGGCGCCGGGGAAGGTGTCCGCGAGGACGAGCGCGGCGACCCGTTCCGGGAAGCGCCGCTGGAACTCCATCACGATCTGGCCGCCCATCGACAGCCCGCCGAGCACGACCCGGGCGACTCCCAGGTGGTCCAGCAGGGCGGCGAGGTCCTGCGCGAAGGTCCCCAGCGGCGTGATGCCGGGGACCACTTCGCTGGCCCCGTAGCCGCGCAGGTCGGGGGCGATCACCCGGCGCCCGGACGCGGCGGCCGCGGCCAGTTGGGGGGCCCACATGGTGCGGTCGAAGGGGTGCCCGTGCACGAGCAGCAGCGGGAGCGCGGCGCCGTCCCCGTGCCCGCCCTCGTCCTCGTCCTCGTAGGCGACGGTGATGCCGTTGACGTGCGCGGTCGCCACAACCGTGCCCCTTTCCCGCCGGAGGATTCCCCGATCGCCCGACGGTGCCGGGCCGTTGGCCGTGATGCTAGGCGCCCCCTCTCGCTCCGAGCAATAAGCTCTTTGCTCTCGGTGCAATACGGGCTTCGCTCTGGAGGGGACATGCCGACGGAGGACTACCGCACGGTCGCCGACGCCGTGGCGGCCGACATCGCCGCGGGCCGGCTGCGTCCGGGTGACCGGCTCGCGCCGCAGCGCGCCTTCGCGCGGCGGCACGGCATCGCCAACTCGACGGCCGTCCGCGTCTACGCCGAACTCGCCCGCCGCGGGCTGGTCGTCGGCGAGGTGGGCCGCGGCACCTTCGTCCGCGCCACCGCACCGGCGGCGGGCCCCGCGCTCGCCGAACCCGCGCGGCAGCGCGTCGACCTGGAGCTCAACTACCCCGTCGCCGAAGGCCAGTCGGAACTGCTGGGCGCAGGCCTCGCCCCACTCCTGCGGCCGGACGTCCTCGGCGCGGCCCTGCGGCCGCTCACCGCCGACGGCACGCCGGCCGCCCGGGAGGCGGTCGCCGCGCTGCTGTCCGGCCCGGCGTGGCGGCCGGACCCGCGGCGGCTGCTGTTCGCGGGCAACGGGCGCCAGGCCATCGCCGCGGCCGTCGCCGCCCTGGTCCCGCCGGGCGGCCGGCTCGGCGTCGAGCCGTTGACGTACCCCGCGATCGCCTCCGTCGCGGCACGGCTCGGAGTGAGCCTCGTCCCCGTTCCGTGCGACGAGGACGGCGTGCGGCCCGACGCGCTCGCCGCACTCCACGCCGCCGCTCCGCTGCACGCCCTCTACCTGCAGCCCACGCTCCACAACCCGCTCGGCGTCACCATGTCCGGCGACCGCCGCGCCGAGCTCGCCGCTACCCTCGGCCGGCTGGGCCTGCACGCGGTCGAGGACGCCGTCTGGGCCTTTCTGCGGCCCGACGCACCGCCCCCGCTCGCCGCGTACGCGCCCGGGCACGTGATCCTCACCGACAGTCTCTCCAAGCGGCTGGCCCCCGGCCTCACCGCGGGCTTCGCCCTCGTCCCCGGGGCACTGACCGCCCCGGTCGCCGCCGCCCTGCGCTCCGCGGGCGGTCTCGCCACCGGCTTCGCCCTGGAGGCGGCCACGCGGTGGATCGGCGACGGGACGCTCGACACCGTGATGACGGCCAAGCGGCACGACGCGGCCGCCCGCGCGCGCCTGGCCGCCGAGCGGCTGGCCGGCTTCGCGGTGTCCGCCGACCCGCACGCCTACTTCTGCTGGTGGCGGCTGCCCGGCCGGTGGCGGGCCGACACCTTCGTCGCCGCGGCCGCCCGGCACGGCATCGCCGTCACCCCCGCCGCCGCCTTCGCCGCCGGGAAGGGCGGTGCCCCGCACGCCGTGCGGATCGGCCTCGCCTCACCGTCCCCGCAGGTCCTCGGGCGTGCGCTGGACACGCTCGCGGTGATCGCCAAGGGGGCACCGGAGGACAATTCCGCCGAGTGAGCGCAAGCGGTTCGGAATCCTAGCGAGTCCGTCGCACGTGCCAATGGAAAATGCCGTAACTCACCTGATTCGCGTACGGCTTGAGTAACGTTCCGTGCTGTTCCGTATACCAGACGTGGCGGCGAAGGGGTGCGCGTGCCCGGCATCGACGAATGCCTTTCCGAGGCGTTGGCCATACCCGGTGTGCTCGGGGCGAGCGTGGTCGACTGGAGCAGCGGCCTGATCCTCGGGGCGGTCGGGCAGGAACCGGGCCACGGCCACGAGGCCGCGGCCGCGGACACCACCGAGGCGGCCCGGGCGGTCGTGGAGGGCGCCACCTTCACGGCGAAGGAGCCGGGGCGTATACCGGTGGAGGACATCATCATCACCGCGCCGGGGAGCTATCACCTGATCCGCTTCCTGGACACGTCCTTCGACAGCGACGTCATCCTGTACATCTGGCTGGACCGGGCGATCGCCAACCTGGCCGTCGCCCGGATCGGGCTCCAGTCCATCGCCGACCGGCTGGTGCTCGTATGACCGGGGCCGAGGCCGCGCGGCCTCCGCTTGCGCTGCGTTCGCTGCCCCGCCGGACGCCGTCCCGCGGAGGCGTCCCGGCTCCGGACCCGGTCGCCGGCGGCCCCGGCCGGTTCGGGGCGTACGCCTTCGGCGCCGCGCTCGCCCGGCTCGCCGACGCGGGGGCCAGCGGCGCGCTGTACGGGTCCGCGGGCGCGGTCTACCTGCGCGACGGCGCCGTCGTGCACGCCGAGAGCCCGTGCGCCCCCGACCTGGGGGTGCGGCTGATGGCCTGCGGCCGTCTGACTCCCGACCAGTGGCGTGAGGCGGTCACCACCGCGGACGTCGGCCGCGGCGTGGGCCCGCACCTGGTGGACACCGGCCGGGTGGCCCGCGGCGAACTCGAACTGTGCCACCTGCTCGCGCTGTTCGACGCCGCGTACTTCACCCTGCTGCCCGACTCGGAGCCCGACCGGTTCCAGCCGGGCGCCACCTCCCGGCTCGGCCCGATCTCCCGGCCGGTCCCGGCACAGCGGATCGCCAGGGAAGCCCAGCGCAGGCGCACCCAGCTGGAACGCGCCTGGCCGTGGGACGACACCGACGCGGGCCCCGTCGTCCCGCGCCCCGGGGAGGAGTTCCGCGGCGGGCGGGCCCGCGCCCCCACCCGGGGTCAACTGGCCGTGCTCGCGGCGGCGGACGGCTGCCGCACCCCCGTCCAGATCGCGTGGCACCTGGGCCGCTCCGCCTTCGCCACGCTGCTGGACGTCCGGCGGCTGGCCGCCGGGGGCCGGATCGCCACCGCGGCCCGGGCCGAACCGTCCACCCTCGCCCCACCCCCGGCGGCCGCCGGACCGCAGCCCGCGGCGTCGGCGTCCACCGATCCCTCCGTCGCCCTCTTGCTCCGACTACGTGCCGCCCTGGAGGCCCGCCTGTGAGCGCCCTGCCGACCCGCCCGGCGCCTGCCGACCGACCGTGGAGGAAGGCTCTGCGGCAGCTCGCCGGAAGGAGACAGCTCGTGGCACTCGAAGCCGATGTGCTGGCCGAACTCCGGAGTCTGCGGACGAGGGTGCCGCACCTGACGGGCGGGCTCGTCGCCAGTGCCGACGGCCTGGTCGTGGCGCACGACCTCAGCGGGCCGGAACCGGAGGGCGTCGCCGCGCTCACCGCCGCCGCGCTGGGCGTGGCGGCGAGGATCACCGAGGCGACCGAACGGGGTGCCTTCCGGGAGCTGATCGTCCGGGGGGACAGCGGATACGTCGCGGCGTACGCGGCGGGCAGCGCGATGGCCCTCGCCCTGGTCGCGGGTCCAGGTTCGAACGTGGGCCGGCTGCACCTGGAGGCCCGCCGATCCAGTCGACGGATCGAGGATCTCGTCGACCTCGCGCTCCAACGTCAGGAGCGGAAGTGACCGTACGACCACCTTCACCAGCCGACAAGCCGTCGGGCACCGGACGCGGCCGCGCCGCCACGGGTCCCAGGCATTCATCACGCAACAGAACTCAACGACAAGGAAGCGAGACCGTCATGGCCAACACCGAGACCGCGCTGAAGGATGTAATGACGTCGATCGAGGGCGTCCTGGGCGTCGCTCTCGTGGACTACGGCAGTGGCATGGCCCTGGGCACCCTCGGTGGTTCCAAGGACCTCGACCTGACCGTCGCGGCCGCGGGCAACACCGACGTCGTCCGCGCCAAGATGCGCACGATGGAGATGCTCAACCTCAAGGAGCACATCGAGGACATCCTGATCACGCTCAACACCCAGATCCACATGATCCGGCTGCTGACCGGTCGCTCGGGCAAGGGCCTCTTCCTCTACGTCGCGCTGGACAAGGACCGCGCGAACCTGGCGATGGCCCGCCACCAGCTCAAGCGCATCGAGGCCGACCTGGAGATCTGACCCCGTCCGACCCGACCACCCCGCGGCCGGTGACGGCCCGGCACACGGCGGCGACGCCACGTGTGCCGGGCCGGTCCCGTGGGGGGAGATCAGCCCTTCGGCGAGTCCGGGGACGCCGAGGAGGAAGAGGGGGCGGAGGGAGCCGAGGCGCCGGGGTGGGAGGCGTGCCCCCCGTGGTGCTGCCCCTCCTCGACCGTGCCGCCGAGCTCCTTGCGGACCGGCTCCAGGGCGTCGGGCTCGGCCTCGACCACCCAGCGCTCGCCGACCAGGTACGAGCCTCCGTACGGCTGCGCCTCGTCCAGCCAGGACTGCTGCCCCGCGGCGCTGGTGAAGGTCACCATCACGTACGCCCCGCGCTCCGTCGTGCACGCCCCCTGGCGCAGCTCGTCGACATCGGTCTGCACCTGCGGGGTGCAGCCGATCGCCCGGCCGATCCGTTCCAGCGCCACCGGGCCGTCCGGCGTCCCGGAGCCCTGGCCGCCACAGGCCGTCACCAGCAGCGCCACCGCCGCGGCGGCGGCCGCCCGCGGACCCCACGTACGGATCACGGACACCCGCATCACCCTTCCCCAGCGTCTGTGCCGGCCGCACGGATCGCACGGCCCTCGACGCGCACCGCGCGCCCGCAGACGGTATCCCGGACCCCGCGCAACCCGTGCGGCCTTGCGAAAGCCGTGCCTGGGCGGCGCGCGATATGACAAAATCCGCCGCTCCCGCTCAGCCGACCGGCAACCCGTGACGCCGGCACCTCCGATCGGGCATACTCCATCGCGCCGAAGCCGCAGGTCGGACCATGCCGTGACCCGGCGGGAGACCATGGGCGGAGGGTACGTATACCGGTAGCGCCGCCACATCCTGGGCGGACGCCACCGCCGCGCCCGACAGGGAGGAGAGCGCCGCCATGACCCACGACGGCCCCCAGCCGGTGGAACGCCAGCTACCCACCGAGGAGGCCCGCGACCTGCTCGCGCTCGTGCGTGAGCTGGCCCAGCGGGAGATCAAGCCCAAGGCGGCCGAGGAGGAGGACGCGGGGATCTTCCCGCGCGACACCTTCCGCCTGATCGGAGAGGCCGGACTGCTCGGCCTGCCCTACCCCGAGGAGTACGGCGGCGGAGGCCAGCCGTACGAGGTGTACCTGCAGGTGCTGGAGGAACTGGCCGCCGCCCGGCTCACGGTGGGGCTCGGCGTCAGTGTGCACACCCTGGCCAGCCACGCGGTCGCCCACTACGGCGCCAAGGAGCAGCGCACCGAGTACCTGCCCGCGATGCTGGAGGGCTCGCTGCTCGGCGCCTACTGCCTGTCCGAGCCGGCCGCCGGTTCCGACGCCGCCGCGCTGCGCACCCGGGCCACCCGGGTGGGCGAGGGCTGGCGTATCGAGGGCACCAAGGCGTGGATCACGCACGGCGGCGTCGCCGACTTCTACACCGTGCTCGCCCGCAGCGGCGTCGAGGGTGCGCGCGGCATCACCGCCTACCTGGTCCCGGGCGACGCCGAGGGGCTGTCGGCGGCGGCCCCGGAGAAGAAGATGGGCATGAAGGGCTCGCCCACCGCACAGGTGCACTTCGACGGGGTCACCGTTCCCGACGCCCGCCGGATCGGCGAGGAGGGGCAGGGCTTCACGATCGCGCTGTCCGCCCTGGACTCCGGGCGCCTCGGCATCGCCGCGTGCGCGATCGGCATCGCACAGGCGGCCCTCGACGAGGCGCTGGCGTACGGCATGAACCGGCAGCAGTTCGGCCGGCCCGTGGTGGACTTCCAGGGCCTGCGCTTCATGCTCGCCGACATGGCGACCCGGATCGAGGCGGGCCGGGCCCTGTACCTCGCGGCGGCCCGGCTGCGCGACGCCGGCCGGCCGTTCTCCCGGCAGGCCGCCATGGCGAAGCTGTTCTGCACCGACGCCGCGATGCAGGTGACCACGGACGCGGTCCAACTGCTCGGCGGCTACGGCTACACCGCCGACTTCCCGGTCGAGCGGTACATGCGCGAGGCCAAGGTCCTGCAGATCGTCGAGGGCACCAACCAGATCCAGCGGATGGTCATCGCCCGCAGCCTCGCCGGGCCGGAGAGCAAGGCCCCCTGAGCGGCACCCGGTGGTGCTCCGGTGCCGCGCCGCTCCTCACGGGTGGCGCGGCACCGCGGCCGGCGGGGCGCGGTCAGGCGGCGCGCTGGAACGGCAGCCGGATCGGCTGCGAGCCCGGGCCGCCGACGTGCGAGAAGGGCTGCGTGCGCCAGTCGAGGCTGTCCGGCAGCGTGAGCAGCTGCCCCCAGTCCTGGTCCTCGGCCGCGTCGTCCCCGTCGGCGGACGTCGCGTCCGCGGCGGGCCGGCCCGAGCCGGGGCAGACCGTCAGCCCGAAGGGATTCCAGGGCGAGGAGCACAGCGCGTGCTCCGGCAGCAGGTCCTCGTCGGCGAGCAGCGCGATCGGGCGGGCACAGTCGGGGCAGTGCACGCGGAAGATCTCGTAGCCCTCTTCGTCGAAGGCGTCGAGGCCGTCGGCGGCGTCATCGGTGGAGTCCGGAGCGGCGTCGGAGTCGTCCGCCGCCAGGAGCGCGAGCACCTGAGTGCGTTCGTGCTCCTCCCCGAGCGCGGCTGTCGTGCGCTCGCCGCGACTGTGTCGTGCGTGGGTACGCATGGGTGCATCTCCCCCTCAGAAGAACGCCCATCAGTGGGGCCGACCAGGGCTCTCGGCCGCGGCCATAGCGAGCATTTCCCGCCACCCGCCCGTGGTAATCGCCGCCGCTCCGAAGACCGTTGACATTGGGTGTGGCCTTCGTCACACCTCCTCGCCGGAGGGTCCTCCGTGCTCACGCCGACGCTGCCGTGCGCCCGCCGTGCGCCCTGCCCGCGGCCGCCGCCGGCTCAGCCGGCGCCCGGACCTGTGGAGTCGCGGGGCGGGGCGGTGCTCTTCCTGACGATCAGTCGGACCCCGAGCTCCACGCGCATGGTGCCCGCGTCCGCGGTGTCCCCGGAGTGGGCCATGCGCAGCAGCATCTGGGTCGCCTCCTCGGCCATTTCGAGCAGCGGCTGATTGACGGTGGTGAGGGCCGGGCTCGCCCACTGCGCCAGCGGGATGTCGTCGTACCCGACGACGGACAGGTCCCGGGGCACCTGCAGCCCCTTCACCCGGGCCGCCTCCAGGACGCCGAGCGCCTGCAGGTCGCTGCCCGCGAAGATCGCGGTCGGCGGGTCGGGCCGCTCCAGCAGGTCGAGCGCGCCGTCGTGGCCGCCCTGGACGTGGAAGTCCCCGTACCGGATGAGATCGGGGTCGACCGCGAGCCCGGCCATGCCCATGGCCGAGCGGAAGCCGTCCAGGCGGGCGAGGGAGCAGAGCATGTCGTCCGGGCCGGTGATGATCCCTATGCGGCGGTGGCCGAGTTCGATCAGGTGCCGGGTGGCGGCGACCCCGCCGGCCCAGTTCGCCGAGCCCACGGAGGGCACATCGGGTTCCGGGTCGCCCGCGGGGTCGATGATCACGAAGTTGATGGCCCGTGACCGCAGTTTCCGCTTCAGGTCGTCCGGGAGCGTGGAGAACACCAGGACGACGCCCAGCGGGCGGCGGCGCAGCACCCCCTCGATCCACTCCGGGCCGGGGGCGTGCCGGGTGCCGCTCTCGGTGAGCACCACGCTCATGTTGCGGCTCTTGGCGACGTTCTCCACACCGCGGATCAGCTCCATCGCCCAGATGCTCTCGAGCTCGTGGAAGACGATCTCGATCAGCCGGGACTCGGGCTGGGTGGGCGCCGGGCGCTGGTAGCCGTTGGCCTCCAGCAGCCGTTCGACCTTGCTCCGGGTCGGGGCGGCGACATCGGGACGGCCGTTGAGGACTTTCGAAACTGTCGAAAGTGATACGCCGGCTTTCGAAGCCACGTCGGCCAGCGTGATCCGGCCGCCCGCGATCTCATCTTCATGCATGGCGCACAGGATAGGGCACCGGGAGCGCCGCCGTTCGATAACGGTTTGGTCCCGGCGATTCCACCCTGTTGACCCCGGGCTGAGGGAAGCCTACGGTCCGTCGTCAGGCGAATTTCGGCAAAGTGGCCGAAACTTTCGAGAGGTCGAAGATGAAGAAGCGTGCGTGGTTTCCCCGTGCCGTCGCCGGCGGTGCGGCACTGGCACTGGGCCTGACCCTGAGTGCCTGCGGCGGCAGTGACTCCTCCGCGGGCGGCGGTTCCGGGACGATTCACGTCCTGGTGTACGGCGACTCCGCCAACAAGGTGGAGAAGGCGCTCGTCGCCGAGTTCAACAAGACCTCGAAGGTCAAGGCGGTCCTCGACACCATCCCCGGCGCGGACTACCAGCAGAAGCTGCAGACCGTCATCAACACCAAGCAGGCCCCCGACGTCTTCTTCAACTGGGGTGGTGGCAGCATCCAGCCGTTCGTCAAGGCCGGTCTGCTGCTCCCGCTCGACGACTTCATCCAGAAGGACCCGGGCCTGAAGGACAACTTCCTGCCCTCGGTCTTCAACACCGCGGTGATCGACGGGAAGGCCTACGGCGTGCCGATGCGCGGCACCCAGCCGGTGCTGATGTTCAACAACAAGAAGGTCCTCGCCGACGCCGGCATCCAGCCCCCGCAGACCTGGGACGAGCTCGTCGACGCGGTCAAGAAGCTCAAGGCCAAGGGCGTCACCCCGATCGCGCTCGGCGGCGGCGACAGGTGGCCGACCCTGATGTGGTTCGAGTACCTCTACGACCGCGTCGCGGGCCCGGAGCTGTTCTCGAAGGCGCTCAGCGGCGACAAGAGCGCCTGGGAGAGCGAGGACAGCAAGAAGGCGCTCGACATGCTCAAGCAGCTCATCGACGCCGGCGCCTTCGGCACCAACTACGACTCGGTGAAGTTCACCGACGGCGGCTCGCCCGCCCTGCTGGCCGCCGGCAAGGCAGGCTTCGAGCTCATGGGCTCGTGGGAGTACTCCACGCAGCAGGACGCCAACCCGGACTTCGTCAAGAACGACTTCGGCTACACCAGCTTCCCGACGATCCCCGGCGGCAAGGGCGACCCGGCGAACGTCGTCGGCAACACCAACAACTTCTACTCGGTGCTGAAGAAGACCGAGCACCCGGACGCGGTCGCGGACTTCCTCAAGCTCATGTACTCCGACAGCTTCGTGAAGCAGCAGCTGGCCATCGGCAACCTGCCGACCACCACGAACACCACCAAGTTCCTCGACACGACCGACCACCCCGAGTACCTGAAGTACCAGTTCGATCTGGTCCAGAAGGCCCCCTCGTTCCAGCTGTCGTGGGACCAGGCCTACCCGCCGGCGGCCGGCACGCCGATCCAGCAGGCCGTGCAGCAGTTCTTCAACGGCCAGCTCGACGCCGACGGTTTCATCAAGGCCATGCAGGCCCTGCCCGCCTCCTGAAAGCGACGTCCCCCGCATGGCTTCCCTCGCCGCCACCGTGACGGGCAAGCGACAGACCCAGCGCCCGGCCGGCCGCACCGTCGGCCGGCCGGGCCTGGCCTGGGCGCTCCCCGCCACCGTGTTCTTCGCGCTGTTCGCCCTCGTTCCGCTGGTGATGGTCGCGGTCCTGTCCTTCACCGCCTGGAACGGCCTCGGCTCGCCCGAGTACGCCGGCTTCGACAACTGGGTCCGCCTCTTCCAGGACCCGGTGATGATCAAGAGCCTGTGGCTGAGCGTCCTGCTCACCGTGCTCGGCGTCGTCGTCCAGACCCCGCTGAGCATCCTGCTCGGCGTCTGGGCGGCGGGTCCCGAGCGCAACCGGGCCGTGCTGTCCGCGATCTTCTTTGTACCGCTGCTGCTGTCGGCCACCGCCGTGTCGGTGCTCTGGCGGGCCCTGCTCGACCCGAACTTCGGCGTGCCCTCGCAGGCGCGCTGGCTGTTCGGCGACGGCAACCTCTTCGGCACGCAGACCGCCGCCATCGGGGTGCTGGTGTTCGTCAGCACCTGGCAGTTCACGCCGTTCCACGCCTTGATCTACCAGGGCGCCACCCGGGCCATCCCGCAGGTGCTCTACCAGGCGGCGGAGATCGACGGGGCGGGCACCGTACGGAAGTTCTTCCACATCACACTGCCGCAGCTGCGCAACTCGATCATCACCTCGGTGATCCTCATGGTCGTCGGCGGCCTCACGACCTTCGACACCGTGCTGATCCTCACCCAGGGCGGGCCCGGCACCGACACCACCATCAGCGCCTACTACATGTACGACAAGGCCTTCAAGGGCTTCGACTTCGGCGCGGGCGCCGCCATCGCGCTGATGCTCGTCGTCGTCGCCACCGTGATCTCGCTCGTCGTGGTCAAGGTCTCCGGCTACGACAAGATGGCCGGCACCAAGGAAGGGCTCTGATGAGGCGCCGCCCCAATTACCTCGCGGGCCTCGGCGCCCTGGTGTGGCTCGCACTGGTCGGCCTGCCGCTGTACGTGATGCTCGGCGCGACCGTGCAGTCCCGCTCGGCGTACAGCGCCAACGGCCCGCTGTCCTTCCCCAAGTCCTTCACCCTGGACAACTACGTCCAGGACTTCAGCAACGGCTTCGGGCAGTACTTCCTCAACACCGTGGTCGTCACCGTCAGTGTCGTCGCCATCGTCGTGCTGCTCGTGCCGCCGCTGGCGTTCACGATCGTCCGCAACCGGGGACGCGGCACCTCCGGGGTGTTCCGGCTCTTCCTGCTCGGACTCGCCATCCCCGCCCAGGCGGTGATCGTCCCGATGTTCTACGTGATCAGCAAGGCCGGGCTCTACGACAACCTTGTCGGCGTCATCCTGCCCACGGCCGCGTTCTGCCTGCCGGTCTGCACGCTGATCCTCACCGGCACCATGCGCGACATCACCACCGAACTGTTCGAGGCGATGGCCGTCGACGGCGCCTCGGTGCGCCGCACCTTCTTCCAGCTGGTGGTGCCGCTGTCCAAGAGCGGGCTGTCGACGATCGTCGTCTTCTCCGCGCTCCAGGCGTGGAACGGATTTCTCTTCCCCCTGGTGCTCACCCAGTCCGACGAGACCAAGGTGATCACGCTGGGCCTGTACAACTTCCGGACCCAGTACGGCATCAACATCCCCGGCCTGCTGGCCGCCGTGGTCCTGTCGACCATCCCCGTCCTGCTCGTCTACCTGTTCGCCCGCCGTGCCCTCGTCCAAGGGCTGATGGGTGTCGGAGGAAAGTGAACGACAACGTGACCGCCGACTCCCGCGTCGAGGCGCTGATCCGCGACATGACCCCGGACGAGAAGATCGCGCAGCTGTACGGCCTCTGGGTCGGCGCGTCCAACGAGGGCGCCGAAGTCGCCCCGCACCAGCACGACATGGACCAGCCCCCCAGCCTCGACGACCTTCTTCCGTCCGGCCTCGGCCAGCTCACCCGGCCCTTCGGTACCGCCCCCGTCGACCCCGCCCTCGGCGCGCTGTCCCTGATGCGCACCCAGGAGCGGATCGCCGCCGCCAACCGCTTCGGCATCCCCGCCATGGCGCACGAGGAGTGCCTCGCCGGCTTCGCCGCCTGGGGCGCCACCACCTACCCCGTACCCCTGTCGTGGGGCGCCTCCTTCGACCCGGACCTGGTCCGGGTCATGGCCGCCGCCATCGGCCGCGACATGCGCGCCGTCGGCATCCACCAGGGCCTGGCCCCCGTCCTCGACGTCGTGCGCGACGCGCGGTGGGGCCGTGTGGAGGAGACGATCGGCGAGGACCCGTACCTGGTGGGCACCATCGCCACCGCGTACATCCAGGGACTGGAGTCGGCCGGCATCGTCGCCACCCTGAAGCACTTCGCCGGCTACTCGGCCTCCCGCGCCGGGCGCAACCTGGCGCCCGTCAGCATGGGACCGCGCGAGCGCGCCGACGTCGTCCTGCCGCCGTTCGAGATGGCGGTCCGCGAGAGCGGCGTCCGGTCGGTGATGCACGCCTACACCGACACCGACGGCGTGCCGTCGGCCGCCGACGAGGAACTGCTGACCGGACTGCTCCGCGACACCTGGGGCTTCGACGGCACCGTGGTCGCCGACTACTTCGGCATCGCCTTCCTCAAGACCCTGCACGGCGTCGCCGCCGACTGGGCCGATGCCGCCGGCACCGCGCTCACCGCCGGTGTCGACATCGAACTGCCGACCGTCAAGACCTTCGGGCAGCCGCTGCGCGACGCCGTCGCCGCCGGCCGGATCGACGAGAAGCTGATCGACCGGGCCCTGCGCCGGGTCCTGACGCAGAAGGCGCAACTCGGGCTGCTCGACCCCGAGTGGAGCCCGGTGCCGCCCGCCCTCGCCGGTTCCGACCTCACCGACCCCGAGAGCCTGCGCGGCACCGTCGACCTGGACTCCGCGGCCCACCGCGAGCTGTCCCGGCAGCTCGCCGAGCGGTCGGTGATCCTGCTGAGCAACGACGGCACCCTGCCGCTCCACCGGCCCGCCAGGATCGCGCTCGTCGGCCCCCAGGCCGAGACCCCGGCCGCCGTCCTGGGGTGCTACTCCTTCCCCGTCCACGTCGGGTCGCAGCACCCGGGCACCCCGCCCGGCATCGACCTGCCCACGCTCCGCCAGGCGCTGGTCGCGGAGTTCCCCGGCGCCGAGATCGTCACCGTCGCGGGCTGCGGCATCGACGACCCCGACACCAAGGGCTTCGCGGCGGCCGTGCGCGCCGCGCGGGACGCGGACGTCGTCATCGCCGCGCTCGGCGACCGGGCCGGCCTGTTCGGGCGCGGCACCAGCGGCGAGGGCTGCGACGCCGAGTCGCTCACCCTCCCCGGCGTGCAGCAGCAACTCCTCGACGCGCTGCTCGACTCGGGCACCCCCGTGGTGCTCACCCTGCTCGCCGGACGGCCCTACGCCCTGGGCCGGGCCGTCACCGAGGCCGCCGCGATCGTGCAGTCCTTCTTCCCCGGCCAGGAGGGGACCCCGGCGCTCGCCGGCGTCCTGGGCGGCCGCATCGCCCCCTCCGGGCGCCTGCCGGTCAGCGTGCCCGCACACCCGGCCGTGCAGCCGTCCACGTATCTGGCCGCACCGCTCGCGCGGGCCAGCGAGGTCTCCAACATCGACCCGGCCGCCGCGTTCGCGTTCGGCCACGGGCTGACCTACACGGCCTTCGAGTGGGGCGATCTCGACGTCGCGGGAGCGGGCGCCGCGCAGGACGGCCGGGCCGTCACCGGCACCGACGGCGAGGTCGAGCTGTCCTTCACCGTCCGCAACACCGGTGCCCGCGCGGGCAGCGAGGTCGTCCAGGTCTATCTGCACGACCCGGTCGCCTCGGTCGTGCAGCCCGTGCAGCGGCTGGTGGGGTACCTGCGGCTCCCGCTGGAGGCGGGCGAGGCGACCCGCGTCCGGGTGACCGTGCCCGCCGACGTCGCGGCGTTCACCGGCCGGGACGGCCGGCGCGTCGTGGAGCCCGGCGCGCTGGAACTGCGACTGGGTGCCTCCAGTGCCGATGTCCGGCTCACGGCACGGGCCGAACTCACCGGCCCGGCACGGCAGGTGGATCACACCCGCAGGCTGCACGCGCGGGTCACGGCCGCCTCCGGGGCGACCGGGTGAAGCCGTCCGACGGTACGGGGGAGGTGGCGGGCGGCTGTGACCAGGCTGCCGCCCCCGCCGCCCCCGTACTGCCGGGCTGCCACCCCGACCCGAGCGTCTGCCGGGTCGGCGACGACCACTACCTGATCACCTCGACCTTCGAGTACTTCCCCGGCATCCCCGTCTTCCACAGCCGCGACCTGGTGCACTGGCGGCCGATCGGCCACGTCCTGGACCGCCCCGCGCAGGTGGACCTCGGCGGCGTCGCCTCCTCCGAGGGGATCTTCGCCGCCACCATCCGGCACCACGACGGGCTCTTCTGGGTCATCACCACCCTGGTCGGCGGCACGGGCAGGAACGGCACCTTCGTCGTGACCGCCACCGACCCCGCCGGGCCGTGGAGCGACCCGGTGTGGCTCGACGACGCCCCCGGCATCGACCCCTCCCTCTTCTTCGACGACGACGGCCGCGCCTGGTGCACGGGCACCCGGCTCGCCGAACCGGGGGAGTGGGACGGCCAGACCGACGTCTGGCTGCGGGAGTTCGACCCCGTCGCGGTCGCCCTCACCGGGCCCGAGCACCTGCTGTGGCGCGGAGCGCTGCACGGCGCGGTGTGGGCGGAGGGGCCGCACCTGTACAAGGTCGACGGCCGCTACTACCTGCTCGCCGCCGAGGGCGGCACCGAGCACCGGCACGCCGTCAGCGTCGCCCGCGCCGACCACGTCACCGGGCCCTGGACCGGCAACCCGGCCAACCCGGTGTTCACCCACCGGCACCTGGGCCGCGACTTCCCCGTCGTCGGCGTCGGCCACGCCGACCTCGTGCACACCGCGGCGGGGGAGTGGTGGGCGGTGCTCCTCGGCAGCCGCCCCTACGGCGGCTACCACCCCAACCTCGGGCGGGAGACCTTCCTCGTCCCCGTGACGTGGGAGGACGGCTGGCCCCTCTTCGCGCCCGGCGTCGGCACGACCCTCGGGCCGTTCGCCCCGCCCGCGGTCGCGGGCCCGCCGGCCGAGCCGTACCGGGAACCGGCCCGCGACGACTTCGACGGCCCCGCGCTGCGCCCGTCCTGGAACCAGGTCCGCACCGGCCCGCCGTTCTGGTCGCTGACCGCACGGCCCGGCCACCTGCGGCTGCCGCTCGGTGCGGCGTCGCTCGCCGACACCGCCACGCCCTGCTTCCTCGGACGGCGGCAGCAGCACCAGCGCGTCAGCGTCTCCGCGCTGTTCGACGTGGCGCCGCGGTCGCCCGGCGAGTGGGCGGGCCTGGCCGTCCGCCAGTCCGAGGCCGATCACCTCGTGCTGGCGGTCGCGGGCGACGGCCGCGGCGGGCGCCGCGTGCTCGCCGCCGTCCGCGAGCACGGTGTGCAACGCGTCGTCGCCGAGGCACCGCTGCCCGCGGGCGGTCCTGTGGTGCTGCGCATCCACGCCGAGGGCCAGCGCCTCGGGCTGCGGTACGCCCCGGTGGACGGCCCCGAGCCGGGGGAGACCGAACTGACCGCGGTGGACGGGGGATTCCTCAGCTCCCCGCGCGCCGGGGGCTTCCTCGGCGTGTGGTTCGGCCCCTACGCCACCGCGCACGGGGCCGCCTCCGCCGGCGTCGCCGACGTCGACTGGTTCGACTACCGGCCCCTCACCCCCTGACCACCCTGGAGCCACAGCCGTGTTCACCGATCTGCCCGAGCCGGAACTGCGGGCCCACCGCAGCACCCAGACCGCGCCGGACGACTTCGACGACTTCTGGTACGGCACGCTCGCCGCGGCGCGCGCCGCCGCGCCGCCCGGCGCCGTCACGGTCGAACCGGTCGACACCGGCCTGCGCACCGTGCACGTCTTCGACGTCACCTTCCCCGGGTACGGCGGCGAGCCGGTACGCGCCTGGCTGCGGCTCCCGCGCGGCGCGGAGGGCCCGCTGCCCGCCGTCGTGTCCTACGTCGGTTACGGCGGCGGCCGCGGGCACGCCCTGGAGTCGCTGCTGTGGGCGTCCGCGGGCTTCGCCCACCTCCACATGGACACCCGCGGCCAGGGCTCTGGCTGGAGCCGCGGCGACACCCCCGACTCCGGGTCCGCCGGCCCGCAGGCACCCGGCATGATGACCCGCGGCATCGAGGATCCCCACCGGTACTACTACCGGCGGCTGTTCACGGACGCCGTGCGCGCCGTCGACGCGGTACGCACGCTGCCCTCCGTCGACCCCGACCGCGTGGCGGTGCTCGGCGCCAGCCAGGGCGGCGGCACGGCCCTCGCGGTCGCGGCCCTCGTCCCCGACGTCTCGGCCCTGGTCGCGCACGTGCCGTTCCTGTGCGACTTCCCCCGCGCCGTCGTCGTCACGGACGCCGACCCGTACCGCGAGATCGGCCGCTACCTCGCCGTGCACCGCGACCGCGCCGCCCGCGTCCACCGCACCCTGGCGTACTTCGACGGCGTCAACTTCGCCGCCCGCGCCCGCGTCCCCGCCCGCTTCTCGGCGGCCCTGATGGACGAGATCACCCCGCCCTCGACGGTCTTCGCCGCGTACAACGCCTACGCGGGTCCCAAGGACATCGCCGTCTGGCCCTACAACGGCCACGAGGGCGGCGCGATCGACGACGACGAGGCCGCCCTGGCGTTCCTGCGCACGCGGCTGGGAGCGTAGCCCCGCGCCCTGTGCCCCCGGTGTCGCCTGTCCACCTCGCGGCAGTCCAGCCGTCGGACCCGAACCCGTGCGCGGCGCCCTGAAAGCACGGTAGCTTCCAGCGGTCCGCAGCTGCGGGTAGCAGGTCACGTCTCGAGGAGAAGCCGGTGGAAAGACGACCCACGTCCGGTCCGTTCACGCCTGTCCTGCAGGTGCTGACAGGCCTCCTGGGTGCCCTGTCCTTCGGGACCGGGGTGTTCGCCGTCTTCGTGACGCAGAACGGCACGGGTACGGCTGTGCTGTTGACCTTCGGCGGTGTGCTGCTGGTGTTCGGGCTGCTCGGCAATCGCGTCGAGAGCTTCGAAGTCGGGGGATCAACCCTCAGGCTGCGCGCCGCGGCAGCGGAGAGATACGCGTTGGCGGAGGAGTCGGAGCAGCGCGGCGATACCGCGGAGGCGGCCCAACTGCGCCTGGAGGCAGAGGCACTGCTCCAGGCGGCCGGTCCCATCGCTGCGGACTACCGGTCCGTCCGCGGTTCGATGCGCCCCGGCCGGGAGCGCACGCGCGCGATGGAAGCGGTGATGAGTCAGGCGCGGCGACTCGCCGCGGAGCAGGAGTTCGAGCCCGGCCAGGTGCTGCGCTGGCTCCAGGAGGGAAGTGACGAGGAGCGCATCACCGCGTTGGCCATGATGCAGGCCAGGCCGGAACTGCGGAACGTCGACGCGGCGCTCGGCACCGTCGCGGACTCGCACAGCGCCTTTGAGCAGTACCAGGCGATGTGCCTGGTCGAGGAGATGGTCGACGACCTTGACGCGGTGCAGCGGCAGCGGCTCGCAGGCGTCATCAGGGCCGGACAGCGGACGCGCCTCGTCCGCGACTCCGACAGGTGGCGGCTCGGCGAGGCCATCCTTCGCCGCGTGGACGCACACGCGGACGCCCGGTGATGCGTCGCGGACCCGGGACGGGGCGTCCCGTCCCACGGCGCGGCGACGCCTGACAGGCCCTGTCGTCACATTCCTGCCCGCCCTCCGGGCGGCCGGCGGCCATGTGACGACCGGGCCTAGCGCGGCTCGGGAAGGGTCTCGCCCGTCTCCAGGAGGGTCTTGAGGCCCGAGACGAGGGCGGGCCAGCCGTGCCGGACCATGTCGAGCGCGGTACTGCCGGGGTCGTGGGCCTCGTGGATCACGGTCAACTTGACCGTGTCGCCGAGCGGTTCGATCTCGAACGTCACGTGGGACCGCTGTTCGCGGGCCAGCCGGGCGAGCACGTCCGCGTCCACGCCGGCGTTCGCGGCCCACTGGGGGGTGAAGGCGTGCCAGGTGTACGACAGCCGCCGGTACGGTTCGGACTCCAGGACGACCTGGTCCGGGTCGGCGGTCCGGGCGCCCTTCTCCTCCCAGACCATGGCCGACCCCGCGCGCCAGTCGGTCTCGAAGGCCACGCCCCAGTAGCGGCGCGTGAAGGCCGGATCGGTCAGCGCCTGCCAGAGGCGTTCCGGCGTCGTGCGGATGTAGGTCGTGTAGACGAACGCGCTCTCGCTCATCGCCGGCAGCTCCCATGCCCTGTGCAGGTCCGCGAGCGCGCGGGCGCGTTCGCGGTCGTACTGGCCGATCCATCGCTCGGCGATGGCGTTGACGGGGGCGGCGTCGAGGAAGTGCAGCTTCTCGCGGCCGCGGCGGGCGGTCGTCACCAGGTGCGCCGCCTCCAGGACGGCGAGGTGCTTGCTGACCGACTGCCGTGCCATGTCCAGTCCGGCGCACAGCTCCCGCAGGGTCTGCCCGTTGCGGGCGTTGAGGCTGTCGAGCAGCGTGCGCCGGCTCGGGTCCGCCAGTGCCTTGAAGATCGCGTCGTCCATTCCCCGCCGTCCCGGACAGGCAGCCGGACGGCTGCCTGTGCCATCGACGATAGGCAGCCGTCCGGCTGCCTGTCAACGCGGGATCCGGGCGTGCCCGCACAAGCGCAGGCCGTCCCGGCCGGGCAGGACGCGCACGTCGCGCCGCACGCCCCGGGCACGGGGTTCCGCCGGACCCGCGCTGCCGCGCCCGCGGCGCGCGAGCGGTTGGTAGGGTCGCCGGGGGCGGCGGAAGGTGGCAAGGTGCGGGACGAGGTGCGGAGCGAGGCTTCCGGCGCCGGGCCGTTCGTGCACCCGGCGCTGTTCTACCGGAGCATGCGCGAGTACATGGAGGGCACGGTCCCCTTCGTCCTGGAGGGGCTCTACAGCGGGGAACCGGTCGCCGTCGCCGTGCCCGGGGCCCGACTGGAACTGCTGCGGGCCCAGTTGGGAGCGCGGGCCGACCAGGTCCACTGGCACGACATGCAACGGGCCGGCCGCAACCCGGGCCGCATCATCCCCGGCGTGCTGCGGGCCTTCGCCGACGAGCACCCGGACCGCCGCGTCCGCATCATCGGCGAGCCCGTCTGGCCGGGACGCACGGCCACGGAGTACCCCGCCTGCGCCCAGCACGAGGCACTGATCAACCTGGCCTTCGCCGACCGCCCCATGACGATCCTGTGTCCCTACGACGCCGCCCGCCTGGACGCCACCGCGCTCGCCGACGCCCACGCCACGCACCCGGTCACCGTCGGCGGCGGACGCCTGTCGCGCAGCGCGGCGTACGCGCCGGACCGCGTGGTGGCCGCGTACAACACCCTGCCGCCCCCGCCGCCCGACACCGTCCCCGACCCCTTCGACGCCGAGCACCTCGCCGACGCCCGCCACCTCGCGACCGAGCGGGCCCGCCGGCTCGGCCTGAGCGGGGAGCGGCTCGGCGACTTCTCTCTGGCCGCCGGGGAGCTGATCACCAACAGCGTGGTGCACGCGGGCGGTTCCGGGAGCGTAGGGGTCTGGGCCGAGGACGGCCATGTGGTGTGCGAGGTCGCCGACGCCGGTCGCCTGGACGACCCGCTCGCGGGGCGCCGCCCGGCGGTCCGCGGTATGCCGCACGGACGCGGATTGCTGATGGTGCACCACCTCGCCGACCTGGTCCGTACGCGGACCGGCGCCGACGGCACCCGGGTCCGCTTCTACCTGCGGCTGCCTTCCCCGGCATAGCCGTGGGCCGGCGACGCGCCTTCGCGCGTCGCCGGCCCACGGCGCCGTACGGTCGCCAGGCGCGTCACGGGTCGAGGGTGTCCTTCGACTTCTCGACGACCTGCTTCGCGTCGCCCTTGACCTGGTCGGCCTTGCCCTTCATCTTCAACCGGTCATTGCCGGTGGCCTTGCCCGCGGTCTCCTCGACCTGGCCTTTTATCTTCTGACCGGTGTGCTTGGCCTTCTTCTCGGCGCCCATGGGGGTCTCCTTCCGAGGCGTCGGCAGCTTCGTTCTCGTCCTTCGCCTGCCCGACGGAATGGGGAGAAAACCTGTCATTTGTCGCGGAGAGGTGCCGGCCCAGCAGAGACGCCCCGAAGACGACGTACCCGACGCCGATCAGCCACGACTGGACGATCAGCACCGTGCCGACCGAGCCGTAGGAGACGGCGTTGGTCACGATCAGCGGCGCGAACACCAGGGACGAGAAGATCCGCAGCCCCACCAGACCCGCCACGGTGAGAATGGCCCCCGGCAGCAGGGCCGCCCAGCCGATCCGCCCGGCCAGCAGGAAGTGCTGAGCCCACCAGAAGAACAGGACGCCCAGTACGAGCGTCAGCGCCACCCGCACGAACGCGGCCGGCAGGCCCTCCTTGAGCACCGTGCCGCTCTGCGCCTCCGCGAACAGGTACGCGGTCAGCGCCACGAGCCACACCGCACGGCGCCACAACTGGTGCCACGGCGCCGGCGGCAGTTCCCAGATCCGCAGGTACCCCACTTCGACCGCGGCGGCGAAGGACAGACCGAACAGCCCCAGCAACACCAGGCTCAGCACGCTCGTACTGCTCAACACCTTGCGCGGCGCGGCGAAGAGCTTGCGCACCGCCTCCGACGGGGTCGGCGACAGGCCCATCCCGTCCACGATCCACTGCGCGAAGCCGGCCTGCTGGAACGGCACGGCCGCCGCCACCACGATCAGCAGCGGTACCAGGGTCACCATGCCCAGCGCCGCGAACCCCATGGCCCGGTGCAGCAGTTCCAGTTCCCCGCCCTGGCGCATCACCTGGTGCCCCGTCGAACGGCGCCAGGCCCGGAGCGGATGCCGCAGCGTCCACCACACCCCGGGTCGGGCCATCACACACCTCGGCGATCAGCGGAAGGCGGCGACGGCCGCGTGACGACGTACGGCCTCCACCGTGTCGGCCTGCTCACGGGCCCGCTCCAGCAAGCCCTTCAGCTGTGCCTCGTCCAGGGCCCGGTGCGGCGTGAGCGACAGCAGCGTACGCCAGAGCAGGGCTTTCCCCTCGATACCGAGCCGGAGCGTCTCCAGTTCGATCACCGTGCTCAGCCCGGAACGGCGCGTCAGGCGCCCGTTGAGCTTCAGCAGCCGGCCCTTCTCCGCCAGCCGTCCGGCGTACACCTTGTGACGCCTTGCCGGCACGTCCAGGGCCTCCATCAGGTCGAGGAGAGCCTGCCGGTCCTCCGCGATCTCGTCCGCCACGCGGCTCAGTTCGCCGCCGTACGGCGAGGAGCGGTGGTGCTCGGCGAGATGCCGCGCGAGGTGCTGGCCGGCGGTGGAGCCCGCCAGATGGTCGTTCAGGTAGATCCCCAGGACCTCCGGGCGCATGACGGGCCTCCCTTCCCCGGGTCCGCGCGGGCGGACGCCGACATCACGGGCTCGCGGCCCGGAGCCGCGGTGTCCCCCGCACCGGGGCGGGCCGGACGGGCCTCATGAGGAGCGGCTTTCCCCTCCGGACCCGGACAAACCCGAGGCCATGCGGGTGGACGGCGGCCGGCTCACCCACCGGCCGGGAGCGCGCCCTCCGTCTGTGCGGCGAGCATGTCGACCGCGGCGGTGGGCCCGGACGGCGTGCCGGCGTCGCGCTGGCGGGCGGCACCGGTGCCGTGCCGGTGGAGGGCGCTGAGGGCGCCACGGACGAAGGGGAGGTCGCCTGCGGCCTCCAGGGCGGGGGCCAGGTGTGCCAGGAGGCGGTCGAGGAGGGCGCGGGCCGGCACACGGGTCTCGCGCACGGGGTCGACCGCCGGGCCGTCGAGGCCGAAGCGGGCCGCGGTCCACAGGGCGGCGGAGGCGAGCTGCGGAGGTACGGGAGGCGCTTCGCGCCCGGCAGCGAGGTCGGCGAGGGCGGTCGCGACGAGGGCCCGGGTCAGGGCCGCCTGCAAGGCCGTCTCCCACGTCGTGCCGAGGGCGTCCGCGACCCGGACCTCGACCGTCGGCAGGTGCGGCGACGGCCGGGCGAGCCAGAAGGTCATCCGCGGGTCCACGAGAACGCCGCACTCGACGAGCCGGGCCACCTCCGCGGCGTGCTCGGCCGCCGAGCCGAAGCGGGGCGGTATCCCCGAGCCCGGGAAACGCGCCTGATCCATGACCCGCCAGCTCGCGTACCCCGAGTCCCGGCCCCGGTCCCAGGGTGAGTTCGCGGACAGGGCGAGCAGCGTGGGCAGCCACGGCCGCAGCCAGTTGACCACCGCGACCGCCGTCTCCGGGTCCGCCACCCCGACGTGCACATGGCAGCCGCAGGCGAGGTAGGAGGCCGCCTGGTGCTCGTAGAGCCGGGCGATCGCGGTGAACCGCTCACCGCCGGTCACGGGCGCCGCCCCGTCGAGCACGGGCAGGCCCGTCGACACCAGGCGTCCGCCCTCGGCCCGCGCGGCGGCGGCCAGCGTGCGCCGTGCCCCGTCGAGTTGCCGGACCAGTTCCTGCAGGTCCGTCGTCACGCCCGTGGCCGCCTCGATCTGCGCCGCGGACAGCTCCCGCTGCAGTACCGCGTCGGGTGCGGGCGGGGGCGTCCTGCGGGCCCGGTCGATCACGGCGCCGGCCAGCCCCGCGATCCGCCGGGTGCCGGCGTCCACGAGCAGGAACTCCTCCTCGACCCCCAGGGTCCTGCCGGGCTCCGGAGCCGCCGCTGGCAGCGGTGGCGCGCTCCCGTCCGGGGTGGTCGTGGCCGCCCGTCCACCCGCCCGATCCGGCGGGGGCGGCGACTCGTCGGCAGTGCTGCTCATGCTCATGCGTCTACCCGCCGGAGCCGGGTCCGGCGAGGTCCGCCGCGAGCTCGCCGACCCGGGTCGCGGCGGCGTCCGCCTGGCCGGCGGCGGCCCGCGCCGACTCCTCGGCGTCCGCGACCCGGCGGAGCGCCCGCTCGTGGTCGGCGGCGCCGCGCCGCCGGTCCTCCTCCGCGCGCCGCGCGGCTTCGGCGAGCTCGCCGAGCCGGGCGGCCGCGGCGTCCAGTGCCGTGCGGGCGTCCGCGAGGTCCGCGTCGCGGGCCAGCGCCTCGTTGCGGGCCCGTTCGGCGTGGCGACGGGCCTCGTCCAGTCGGCGGCGGCGCCTGGCCGCGTCGTGCGGGCGGGACCGCAGGGGAACGACGGTGTCCCCGTCCGCCGTCCCGTCCACCGCCCCCGGCGGAGCGCCCCCCACGGCCTGCTCGAAGTCGACGGTGCCGCTGAGGGGCCGCACGAGGCGCCCGGTCGCCCAGGCCCGCGCGGCGCCGGCGTCGGCGAGGGCGGCGTGCAGCGTGCCGCGGACCTCGTCGAGCGCGGCCTCCGCCAGTGGCCGCCCGGCGTCGGCCGCGAGCCGGGCGGCCTGCTGGCCCAGGGCGTCGACGAGGGCCCGCTGCTGCCGGCCGAGCGCCCGCAGCTGCGCGCCGTCGAGGTCGCGGTGGGCCCGCCGCAGTGCCTCGCCGAGGCCGAGCAGGGCCGCGACCTCGTCGCCGTGCTCACGGACGAGCAGGTTCCCGGCCCACGCCGCGAGCGAGGGCCGGCGCAGTCCCGCGATCCGGGCGGCCAGGGCGCGGTCCCCGGACCGGCGGGCGTTCCTGACGTGCTCGTCGCGGGCGGCGGTGAAGTCCTCCGGCGCCAGCGCGTACAGCGCGTCCGCCACCGCGTCCAGGTCCGTCATGGCGCCACGGTCGCACCGTCACCCGCCCGGCGCTACCCGGCCGCGCCAGCCGCCGGACTCGCTGCCCCGTTCCTCGATGTAGTTCTTGAACCGCCGCAGGTCGCCCCGGGTGCGGCGGTCCAGCACCCCGAGCGCGTCGGCGGCCTTCTCGGCGAGCCCCGAGGTCTCGACCTCCATGGCCAGGTTGACCCGGGTGTGCGTCCGGTCGAGCCGCTGGAAGGTGACGACGCCGCGCTGCCTGACGTCGCCGGACAGGGTGCGCCATGCCACGCGCTCGTCGGGGAGCTGGTCGACGATCTCGGTGTCGAATTCCCGGCGGGAGCCCGCGACATTGGTGACCCAGTGACTGTGTCGGTCGTCGACCTGGGTGACCTGCTCCACGCCCTCCATGAATTGGGGGAATTCCTCGAATTGCGTCCACTGGTTGTACGCCGTGTGCAGCGGGACGTCGACGTCGACGAATTCGCTGATGGTGCCCATGTGGTTTCTCCTTTCGGGGAATCGTCGGTGGTTCGGCTTCCCGAAGGAGGTGCGCCTAACCCCGGTCGTCCCGAGCGCGCCCGCGCGAGGGGCGGTGCCGAGGGGTGCGGGTCGGGTGGTGTTCGTGACGTGAGCCGAAGACGGACACGAATCCGCGGTGGGTGCGAGCAGGAGCGGCCCAGCGTCGGCCGGGCCGTCGGCGGGCAGCGTTGCCCGCCTTCGTGCGACGGCCGAGCCAGGGGCGGTGCCGGGTGGTGCGGGCCGGGCGATGTTCGCGACGTGAGCCGGGACGCGCACGGTCCGCGGTCGGTTTCCCGCAGGAGTCGCGCGCCGTCGTCCGCGTGCGTGCGGAGCCGGGCGAGCGGCAGCGCACGGTCCGCGGCCGGGGACGCGGTGGAGCGGGCCCGGGGCGTGGCGTTCGGCCTCACCACCGCACCGGGTCCGGTCGATCCGAGCGACGGCACCTGCCCGCTGTGCGGGTGCGCATCGCGGTGGGACCGGCCCACCGCCTCAGCCGTGCTCGTCGTCCCCGGCGCACTCGTCGCGGAGCCGTTCGCGGCGTGCCCGGAGCATGCGCAGCACCGCGGGCCGGTCGCCGTGCTCGCGTTCGTAGCGCAGCAACTCGTCCAGCTCGCCGGTTTCGGGGGAGCCGCCCCCGTCCTCCCGCGGGTCCCGGGGGGCGGACCTGCCGTCGTCGCCCGGTGGCCCTCCATGACGTTCCGGCACCGTCATCACCTCCGCGGACGTTCGGCACCAGGTCGGATTCCCCGTCACGGATTGCCGGAAACAGATGTTTCGCGAGCTTTGACCGTGATGCGAGCCGTCCGGGGCCGGACCTGGGAGAACCGGGCCGGATGTCCCGGACGACCATGGACCCTGTAGGTTCTTGGGTCGTGGAGGAGCTGGACCGGCAAATCGTGGAACTTCTCGTGGCCGACGGGCGCATGAGCTACACCGACCTGGGCAAGGCCACCGGCCTGTCCACCTCGGCCGTGCACCAGCGGGTCCGCCGCCTGGAGCAGCGAGGGGTGATCCGCGGGTACGCCGCGATCGTCGACCCCGACGCGGTGGGTCTGTCGCTGACCGCCTTCATCTCCGTCAAGCCCTTCGATCCCAGCGCTCCGGACGACATCGCCGACCGGCTCGCCGAGGTCCCGGAGATCGAGGCCTGCCACAGCGTGGCCGGCGAGGAGAACTACATCCTCAAGGTCCGAGTGGCCACGCCGATCGAGCTGGAACACCTGCTGGCGCGGATCCGCACCCTGGCCGGGGTCTCCACCCGGACCACGGTCGTGCTCTCCACCCCCTACGAGGCCCGGCCGCCACGCGTCTGAGGGCCGACCCACCGAAGCACTCCCACACCGCACCACCCCGCGAGGCGAAAACCAGTGCCGCACACCACGAACGAGCCGACCACCCCCCGCACCGTGCTGCTGCGCGGCGGCAACGTCTACAGCCCCGCCGACCCCTTCGCCACCGCCATGGTGGTCGACGGCGGCACGGTCGCGTGGCTCGGCTCCGAGGGCGCCGCGGACTCCTTCGCGGAGGGCGTCGACGAGGTCGTCGACCTCGCCGGCGCGCTGGTCACCCCGGCGTTCACCGACGCGCACGTGCACACCACCGCGACCGGCCTGGCCCTCACCGGCCTGGACCTCGCCGGGGCCGGCACGCTCGCCGAGGCACTGGACCGGGTGGGTGCCCACGCTCGGGCCAACCCCGGCCACCGCGTCCTGCTCGGCCACGGCTGGGACGAGTCCCGCTGGCCCGAGCAGCGCCCGCCGACCCGCGCCGAACTCGACGCCGCCACCGGTGGCCGCCCGCTGTACCTGACCCGCGCGGACGTGCACTCCGCGGCCGTGACCACCGCTCTCCTGGCACTGGTGCCCGGCGTCGAGGCGCTGGCCGGCCACGACGGCGCCGGGCCGCTCACGCGCGACGCGCACCACGCGGTACGCCGCGCCGCGTACGCCGCGGTCACCCCCGCGCAGCGGGCCGCCGCCCAGCGGGCCGCGCTCGCGCACGCCGCCTCGCTCGGCATCGGGGCCGTCCACGAGTGCGCGGGGCCCGAGATCTCCTCCGAGGACGACCTGACCGCGCTGCTGCGCCTGGCGGCCGACGAGCCGGGCCCGCACGTCCTCGGATACTGGGCCGAGGCCGTCACCGGCCAGAAGGACCTGGAGCGCCTGCGCGACCTGGGAGCCGTCGGGGCGGGCGGCGACCTCTTCGTGGACGGCTCGATCGGCTCCCGCACCGCCTGCCTCCACGCCCCGTACGCCGACGCGCCCGGCACCAGCGGGACCGGGTACCTCGATGCCGCGGCCGTTGCGGAGCACGTCGCGCTGTGCACCGCGGCGGGCGTGCAGGCCGGCTTCCACGCCATCGGGGACGCCGCGGTCGCCGCAGTCGCCGAGGGCGTGCGCGAGGCCGCCGGGCGCGTCGGTCTGGACCGGGTGCGCGCCCTGCGCCACCGGGTCGAGCACGCCGAGATGATGACCGGGGACACCATCGCCGCCTTCGCCGAACTGGGGCTCGTCGCCTCCGTGCAGCCCGCCTTCGACGCGGCGTGGGGCGGCGAGGACGGCATGTACGCCCGGCGCCTGGGCGCGGACCGGGCCCGCACGCTGAACCCCTTCGCCGCGATGACCCGTGCCGGGGTGCCGCTGGCGCTCGGCTCCGACAGCCCCGTCACGCCGCTCGACCCCTGGGGGACGGTCCGCGCCGCCGCGTTCCACCGGACCCTGGACCACCGCATCTCGGCACGGGGCGCCTTCAACGCCCACACCCGGGGCGGGTGGCGCGCCGCCGGCCGCGACGACGCGGGCGTGCTCGTCCCGGGCGCGCCCGCCGACTACGTCGTCTGGCGGGCCGGCGACCTCGTCGTCCAGGCCCCGGACGACCGCGTCGCCAACTGGTCCACGGACCCGCGCTCCGGCACCCCGGGCCTGCCCGACCTCAGCCCGGACCTGCCGCTGCCCACCGCCCTGCGCACCGTCGTCGGCGGTCGCACCGTCTTCGCCCGGCCGAACGAGTGACGCGACCCCGCGCGATGCGGCCGAACGGTTCTCCCTGGGCATGGCGTGACACGGTCCGCGGCCCGCGCTTGACCTGCTGATTTGGTCAATCCGCGCAGGTCAAACGGCTGTTGACAGGCGACGGTCGGGGGCGAGTAGGTTCGGCCGGGTCCACCACCGGACGTCCGACCGGAGGCCTCCACGCGTCCGGCGACCGCCGCTGGGCCACGGGGCGTCGCGCCGCAACGGCACGCGCGCCTGGAAGCCAGGTCCAGCGTCCGCGGTACGGAACGGGCTCGCCCGGCCGGCAGGTGTGACCGGGAGGGGCCCGGACGCCCAGTAGACAACGGCCTTGTCGCCGATCCGCAGCCAGCGGGTCCCAGGTCGGCCCGAAGGGCGCTCCGGGCCCCGAGCCCCCCTCCTCTCCCGTCCCCCTCCGCGGGGCCGTTGCCCCGCGGACCGGGACGTCGGCGCGTCGGCGCGTCGTGCCGCCCGCTTTGCCTGCCCGGGGTCCGCGCCGGGCGCCATCCGGGGTACCGTCACTTCTCACAGTGCCCACCTGCAGGAAGGCCGCGAACGTGCGACCGCGTTCCGACGCCGCGACGGCGACCGCCGCGCCGACGGCGACGACCGATGAGGCCCGCCCGGCGGCGGCCGCCGCCCCGGGGCGACTGGCCCGCGTGCGGCGCTCCGTGCGCCGGCACGCGCGGCGGTCGGCGATCGCGGCCGTGTGCGGCCTGGGGCTCGCGGCGGCCTTCCCCCCGTACGGGCTGTGGCCGTTGTCGATCGCCGCGGTGGCGGGACTCGCGCTGCTGACCCGGGGCCGTACGGGCCGTCAGGGCGCCTGGCTCGGCTTCGCCTTCGGCCTGCCGTTCTTCCTCTGGCTGCTGCTGTGGCTGCGGGTGATCGGCTACGACGCCGTCGTCGGCCTGTCGGTGATCGAGGCCGCCTTCGTCGCGCTGCTCGGCGCCGCCTTGGCCGTGACGTCGCGGCTTCGGGCCTGGCCGCTGTGGGGCGCCTGCCTGTGGGTCGCCGAGGAACTCGCCCGGGACCGCCTGCCGTTCGGCGGCTTCCCGTGGGGGCGGCTGGCGTTCGCCAACACCTCCTCGCCGTTCACGCGCCTGGCGGCGCTCGGCGGGGCCCCGCTGGTGACCTTCGCCGTGGCGCTGTGCGGCTCCCTGCTCGCCGCGGCCGCCGTCGCCGTGTGGCGGCTGCGCACCGGCCCGGTCGTGTTCGGCGGGCGGCGCTTCCTGCCGGTGGCCGCGGCGGGCGTTGCGGCGGTCGCCGTCTTCGCGGCGGGCTGGGCCGTACCGGTCCCGACCAAGGCCGACGACACCGTCCGGGTCGCCATAGTGCAGGGCAACGTCCAGCAGCCGGGCCTGGACTTCCTCGGCCGGCCGCTGAAGATCCTCAACAACCACGTCGAGGCGACGCTGAAGCTCGCCGCGGACGTCAAGGCGGGGCGGGCCCCCAAGCCGGACCTGGTGATCTGGCCGGAGAACTCCTCCGACATGGACCCGTTCGCCGAGCCCCAGGCCTACGCGCTGATCACCAGGGCCGTCCAGGCCATCGGGGTCCCGGTGCTCGTCGGCGCGCTGGTCAACGGCCCGGACGCCACCCATGTGCAGAACGAGGGCATCGTCTGGGACCCGATGACCGGCCCCGGCGCCTCGTACACCAAGCAGCACCCGGTGCCGTTCGGCGAGTACGTGCCGTTCCGCCAGGAGCTCACCAAGGTCATCAAGCGCCTGGACCAGATCCCGCGCGACTTCTACCCCGGCAAGCACAGCGGGGTGCTGCAGATCGGCCCGGCCCGGCTGGGCGACGTGATCTGCTTCGAGGTCGCCTACGACGGCATCGTGCACGACACCGTCGCCGCGGGTGCCCGCGCGCTGATCATCCAGACCAACAACGCGACGTACGGCCGCACCGGCCAGCCCGAGCAGCAGCTGGCCATGTCGCAGCTGCGGGCGGTGGAGCACGGCCGTGCCGTCGTCACGGCCGCCACGAGCGGCATCACCGCCGTGGTCGCCCCCGACGGCCGGATCGAGCAGCGGACGCGGGAGTTCACGCAGGACGTGCTCAGCGCTCAGCTGCCGCTGAGGGACGAACTGACCGTGGCCGACCGCGTCGGCGACGCTCCCGAATGGGTGCTCGCTATGGTTGGCCTCCTGTCGTGCGTCGCGGCGTTCGTGCTGGGCAGGCGAGACAGCAAGGAAATGGAGGAGCAGCAGTGAGCGTTGGCGGTGGGGTCACCCGCGGTACGGCCCCGGGGAGCGCCTACGGGCCGCTCGGCACGGTTCTCGTGATCATTCCGACGTACAACGAGGCCGACAACATCAAGCCGATCGTGAGCCGGGTCCGGGCTGCCGTACCGGAGGCGCACGTCCTTGTCGCCGACGACAACAGCCCCGACGGCACGGGCAAGCTCGCGGACGAGCTGGCCGTCGTCGACGACCACGTGCACGTGCTGCACCGCAAGGGCAAGGAGGGCCTCGGCGCCGCCTACCTCGCGGGCTTCCGCTGGGGCATCGACCAGGGCTACGGCGTCCTGGTCGAGATGGACGCCGACGGTTCCCACCAGCCCGAGGAGCTGCCGCGGCTGCTGACCGCCCTCAAGGGCGCCGACGTCGTGCTCGGTTCGCGCTGGATCCCCGGCGGCCGGGTGGTCAACTGGCCCAAGTCCCGCGAGTACCTGTCCCGCGGCGGCAGCACCTACTCGCGCTTCCTGCTCGACGTGCCGCTGCGCGACGTGACCGGCGGCTACCGGGCCTTCCGCAAGGAGACGCTGCTCGGCCTCGGCATGGACGAGGTCGCCTCGCAGGGGTACTGCTTCCAGGTCGACCTCGCCTGGCGCGCGGTGAAGGCCGGCTTCCACGTCGTCGAGGTGCCCATCACCTTCGTCGAGCGCGAGCGCGGCGACAGCAAGATGAGCCGGGACATCGTGGTGGAGGCCCTGTGGCGGGTCACCGCCTGGGGTGTGGGCTCCCGCGTGCGGCGGTTCACGGAGGCCCGGCGCAAGAGCTGACCGGGGCGCTCGGGGCGTTCGGCGGCGACCAGGCACAATGGGGCCTATGACGATCAGCACCCCGCCGCCGGACGGGTCCGGTGGACCGCAGCAGCAGACAGAGCAGGGGCGCTCCCGCGGCCGGCGCTGGATTCCCCTGGCCGCGGCCGTGTACGCCCTGCTGGAGATCTGGCTGCTGATCCTGGTGGGCAGGGCGGCCGGCGGTCTGACCGTCCTGCTGCTGCTCGTCGCGGGCCTGGTCCTGGGCGGCCTGGCGATACGCAACGCGGGCCGCAGCGCCTGGCGGTCGCTGAGCGAGGCGGTGCGCGCGGCGACGCCGCCCGGCCAGGAGGGGAACGAGGCCGGCCACCGGGCCGGCGAGGACACCAGGGGCGGCAAGGGCAAGGGCGGCGCGGGCGCGCTGCTGACCGGCGGCCTGCTGCTGATGGTGCCCGGCCTGATCTCGGACGTGGCCGGTCTGCTCTTCCTCTTCCCGCCGACCCGCTCGTTGCTGACGCGTCTCGGCGGGCGCGCGCTGGAACGCAGGGTGGCCGCCCACCCCCAGGAGCAGGGTTCGCTCGGCGACCTCTTCCGGCAGGCCCGCGACGCGGAGACGCAGATCCGCATCCACCGCCCGGACGGCAAGGTCATCCAGGGCGAGGTGGTGGACCGGGGACCGGGCGAGGACAACGAAAACCCCGGGACGCGGCACTGAGGCCACGTTCGCCGGGGCGCACGTCGGACCGGGCCCGCCCCTCACGGGCCCGCTACCTTCTGTCAGGCGGTCTTGCGGTTGTCGCGCGGATGAACGGCGATGTTCATCGCGCCGGAGCGCAGGACGGCCAGCCGTTCGGCCAGAACTTCCTCCAGCTCCTCGACCGTACGCCGCTCCATGAGCATGTCCCAGTGCGTACGCGCGGGCTTGCTCGTCTTCTCCTCCGGGCTCTCTCCGTCGACCAGAAGTGCCACCTGGCCACAGGCCCGGCACTCCCACTCCGGCGGAATCTCGGCCTCCACCGAGAACGGCATCTCGAATCGATGGCCGTTCCGGCATGCGTACTCAACGGTCTGGCGAGGTGCCAGATCGATGCCGCGGTCGGTCTCGTAGCTCGTCGCCCCGAGTCGCGTGCCGCGGAGAGCTCGCTCACTCATGAATCGTGCCTCCCGGGCTGTGTCGCCCACAGGACAGGTGTCGCTGTCGTCGTCATCCGGTCAACGTCCGGTCGGCGGTGAAGATTCCCGTATCGGGAGGTGCGTCGCCCGTCGTGCCGCCCCTTTTTGTACCCATCGGCGCCCGTTTTGTCACATCTCGCGAAAGATGTCACCCTGCGTTCTGATATCTTTAGCGCGCAGTAACGGTCCATCCGTCGAACCAACGGCGTACACTACCGCGTCGCACTCCGAGGGGCTAAATCGTCTCGGGGACCGGATTGCCCGCGGCCGCCACCGCCCGTCGCATCGGCACCCGCAGCAGCAGGACGAAGCCGATCGCGAAGAAGACCACCAGCGAGATGATCGCTTCCCGGTAGCTGCCGCTGAGCTGGTACGTCAGCCCGAACAGCAGCGGCCCGAGCCAGCTCGTCCCGCGGTCGCTCACCTCGTACACCGAGTAGTACTCGGCCTCCTTGCCGCGCGGCACGAGGTGGGAGAAGAGCGAGCGCGACAGCGCCTGGCTGCCGCCCAGCACCATGCCGATGGCCGCGGCCAGGAGGAAGAAGCCCACCGGCCGGCCGGCGGGCAGGAAGAAGCCGGCCGCCAGGGTGATCGTCCAGGCGACCAGCGAGCCGAGCACGGTGCGGTGCGTCCCGTACCGCGCGGCGAGCCGGCCGAGCAGCAGGGCGCCGAAGACGGCCAGCACCTGCACCAGCAGGATCGCGCCGATCAGCGTGGTCTGGTCCAGGTCCAGTTCCTCGGAGCCGTAGACGGAGGCCTGGGAGATCACCGTCTGGATGCCGTCGTTGTAGATGAGGTAGGCCAGCAGGAAGCCGAGCGTGAGCGGGTAGCGGCGCATGTCCCGGACGGTGTCGGCGAGCTGGCGCCAGCCCTGGCGCAGCCCCCAGGATCCGGCCCGGGTGCTGACGGCCCCGGCCGTGGTGACCGCCCCGGCCGCCCCGTCGAGACGATCGCGCAGCCGCAGCAGCGGCACGATCGTGAAGCCCGCCCACCAGAGCCCCGCGGACGCGAGGCAGATCCGCACCGCCGTGCCCTTGGACAGGCCGACGGCGTCGTGGCCGAGGAAGAGGGCGAGGTTGGCGACCAGCATCAGCGCGCCGGCGGCGTAGCCGAACGCCCAGCCGCGCGAGGACACCGCGTCCCGCTCGTGGGGCTCGGCGATCTGCGGCAGGAACGCGTTGTAGAGGACGACCGAGGCCGCGAACGCGACGTTGGCGACGATCAGCAGTGCGCCGCCCAGGAGATAGCGGTCACCGCCCACGAAGAACATGGCGGTGGTCGCGGCGGCCCCGGTGTAGGCGAAGACCCCCATGAGCGCCTTCTTGCGGCCGGTGCGGTCCGCGATCGCCCCGGCCAGCGGCATCACCAGGACCGACAGCAGCACGGAGGCGGAGATGACGTACGCGAAGTAGGCGCCGGCCCGCACGGGTATCCCGAGCGGGCGGACGTAGCCGTCGGGGTCGGCGGCGGCCTCGGCGATGTCGGTGAGATAGGGGCCCAGGAAGACCGTGATGACGCTGGTGGAGAACACCGAGTTGGCCCAGTCGTAGAAGTACCAGCCGCGTTGCTCGCGGCGCCGTTCCCCCGCGGCCGCCACGGCGCCGTCGCCCGCCGCCGTGTCCCGCACCTCGTCCGTGCTCACCACTTGTGCCCGCCGTTCCGTGTCCGTGCGCCGTGCCGATGTGATCGGCATGATGCCATCAGCGGACGGCCGAGTGAGAGCCAGCACACATGACTGCCCCCGGGCGCCACTTGGGCGGCCCGGGGGCAGGGGCGCTATGCCCGGATCGCGGAGGTCCGCAACGATCAGGCCTTGCCGCCGTTCGTGCGGCGACGACGCAGCACCCAGAAGGTGGCACCGGCACCCGTGGCCAGCAGCGCGCCACCCACGATCGTCTCGGGGGTGTTCATGCCGATCGAACCGCCGAGACCGGTGTTCGGGGCGCCGATCGGGCCGCCGCCGCCGATACCGCCACCACCGATGCCGCCGCCGATACCGCCGCCGCCACCACCCCAGCAGCCGCCGCGGCCGCCGCCACGGCCGCCGCCGTAACCGCCTTCGCCGCCGCGGCCGCCGCCGTAACCGCCGTCGCCGCCACGGCCGCCCTCACCGCCACGACCGCCGCCGAAGTCACCGCGGTCGTCGCCGCCGCGGCCGAAGCCGCCGTCGTCCATGTTGCGGCCGTCGGCCAGGTCCGTGCCCGCGCCGTCGTTCAGGCCCAGGCCCTGGCTGCCGGTGTTGTTGAGGCCGGCGCCCGCGCCGGCGCCGTTGAGGACGGGGCCGCCGTTGCCGTTGTCGCCCCGGCCGCCGTTGTCCCCGCGGCCGCCGTCGTCGCCGCGACCGCCGTTGTCGCCCCGGCCGCCGTCGTCGCCGCGACCACCGTTGTCGCCGCGGCCGCCGTCGTCGCCGCGTCCGCCGTCACCACGGTCGTCGCCGCGGCCGCCGCCGTAACCGCCGTCGCCACCACGGCCGCCCTCGCCGCCGCGGCCGTAGCCGTCACGGCCACCGCCCCACCACGACTCGCAGTTGTCGCCGTAGCCGCCGCGGCCGTGTCCGTAACCGCCGTGCCCGCCATGGCCGTAGCCCCGGTCGCCGTGGTCCCGGCCCCGGTCGTCGCCGCGGTCGCCGTGGTCGTCGCCGCGGTCCCCGCGGTCGTCCCCGCGGTCGTCACCGCGGTCGCGGTCGTCGCCGCGGCCGTCGCCCCGGTCGTCGCCGCGGTCACGGTCACCGCCGTTGGCGTTCCCGTTCCCGTTGCCGCCGGCCGGGCCGTTGCCGTTCCCGTCGATGGCGCGAACGGTCAGCTGCACGACGCTCGGGCCGGTGTCCTGGCCGGCCGGCTCGGTGCAGTCGACGGTCACGTTGTACGTGCCCGGGGGCGTGGCGGCCGGGACGGTGAAGCTGGCGCCGCCGCCGGTCGAGCTGACCGCCACGGTCGGGCGCTCGGGGATGCTGGTGGTGATGACGGTGTCGCTCACGCAGTTGGCGACGGTGACCGTGACGAGGTCACCGGGGGAGACCCGGTAGCTCGAGAGCCCGACGCCAGGGGCCGCGATAGCGTTTGTTGGCAGGACGACTGCGGCTACGGTCATCGCCGCCCCGGCCATGATGCGTGAAGCACGCATGGGGTGAACCTCCTTGCGGACGGGGCAGGTGGGACTGGCTTCCCGTGACACGAACTGCGACCGCGTCCTTGCTCCCATGGCACGAGGACCCGGATACGGGCGCACCTTGGAACGGCCTCCCGCGTTGCTCCGGACGGGGCATCAGGCTCCCCGCCCGTTCGCGGTTGCCGCAGGTCAGCGACATATCTGGAGCCGCGTCAGAAAAATGTGAAGAGATCGTCAAACGGGTGACTGATTGTCAGAGGATCTTGGTGTGAGAGGGGGCGGACCGGACGCGGTCCGATGCACCGTCAGAACGTCGGGTGCCGTCCGTGTGTGGACGGTGCGTCAGATACCGGCACCCACCGCGGCGGAGAGGGTCCGCGCATACAGGCGGGCGCCCTCGGGGCGGGGGTGGATGCGGTCCCCCCACAGCCACTGCGGGTGCCCGGCGATCACGGCACGCCACGGGACCAGCACGGATCCGGGGTGTTCGCGCACCTCCTCCCTCAGCGCACTGTTCACCCGGCCCTCCCAGGACCGGGGTGCCCGGACGTCCACGAACGCGACCAGCCGTCCGGGGCCGGCGATCCGCACCACCCGGTCGAGGGTCTCCCGGGACACGTCGCCGTTCGTCCCGAGCCCGACGACGACCACACGGCGCAGCCGCCCGGTGTCCCGCAGCCGCTCCAAAACCTCTGGTGCGGCGTTCATCTGACGGCCCACCACGGCGTCGACGGCGATGCCGGGCAGCAGCTCCTGCAGGGCGTCGGCCGAGGCCAGCATCACCGAGTCGCCCACCGCCGTGATGTCGGCGCCGGTCACCTCCGGTGCGCCGCCCTCCCCGGTGTCCGGCGCGTCCTCCCGGCGGTCCGGGCGCAGTGCGCGGAGCGGCACGGCGGGCCGTGCCGGCGGCGACGCCGGCGCCGCCGCGACCACGCGCTCGCCCGAGGCGATCTGCGACTGCAGTCCGCCGCCTGACGGCGCCCGCAGCACACCGACGTAACCCACGCACGCCACCGCGACACCCGCGGCCGCCGTTCCCAGTACCAGGCGGGGCCGGGCGACCCATGCCCGCCGCAGGAACGTGCTGCACAACTCGGCGTACCCGCGCACGCCGAGCCGCAGCAGCGGCTCCTCCAGGACGCGGTACGACACCGCGGCCAGGGCCACCGGCACGGTCAGCGCCGCGCACCGCGCGAAGGGCGAACCCAGCGCCTCCGGCGCGGCGTTGACCAGGCAGGCGAGGACCGGCCAGTGCCACAGGTAGATCCCGTACGAGCGGCGTCCGGTCCAGGCCAGCGGCCGCCACGCGAGCAGCCGGGCGACCCTCCCGGGGCCCCCCGCCGCGACCGTGAGCGCGGCCGCCGCCAGGCACACGGGCACGAGGCCGCCCCGGTACACGAAGGCCGAGGTCCCCGACACGAGCAGGGCCGCCCCGGCCAGCAGGGCCAGCCCCGCCGCGCCCAGCGCGTCGATGGCCCGCACATATCCGGCCCGGCGCATCGTCCCGGCCCGCGACAGGGGGAGGACGAGCGCGACCGCCGCACCGAGCAGCAGTCCGCCGCCGTGCGTGTCCGTTCCGTAGTACACGCGGGAGGGGTCGGTGCCCGGTACGTGGAGCAGCGCCATCGCCGTGAAGGACGCGGCAGCCGGCACCGCCACGATCGCCGCCTGCGCCCATTGCCGGCGCACCACCGCCATCAGCGCCCACAGCAGCAGCGGCCAGGCCACGTAGAACTGTTCCTCGACCGCCAGTGACCACAGATGCCGCAGCGGCGGTTCGGCGCCGAACTGCGCGAAGTACATGTCGTGCCGTCCGAGCTGCCACCAGTTGCTGCGGTAGGTGAGCGCCGCGGCCACCGCTCCCCGCAGGTCACGCCGCCCGTCCCCGCCGACCAGTGTCGCCGCGCACGCGGTGACCGCCAGGACCAGCCACAGCACGGGCAGCAGCCGCAGTGCGCGGCGCCGCCAGAAGGCGACGAGCCGCAGGCGCCCGCCCCGCCAGCGGTCGGCGGCGAGCAGACTGGTGATCAGGTAGCCGGAGAGGACGAAGAAGAGGTCCACGCCCAGGAAGCCGCCCGGCAGCCACGGGGCGTGCACGTGGTACACGACGACCGCCGTCACGGCCAGTGCGCGCAGACCGTCGAGACCCTGTGCACGCGGGTGCTGAGTGTTCATCAGGCCACGGTCGGTACCCCGGGCGGGCTCCGCATCCCGGCAGCGCCCGATTGGACCCGCTGCCTCACCCGCTCTACCCGATCGGGTGAGGTGCGGATTGCCCCGTTCGCACTCCTCCGAATGCGGTCCGCGCGCTCCCGTCCTACGGTCGTGTATGACGGGCCGTCATGTGCCGTCACGCACCTGGCTGCCGAAGCTGAAGGACTGTGATGGATCACTATCCCGGGGAGCACACCACTCCCGTGCCGTGGTACGGACATCCCGATGCCTGGTACGGGCAGCCCGACCCCTGGTTCGGTCAGCCGCTCCCGGCCTCGTGGGAGGACGAGGTGCCCCGGGCGCCCGCGCGCCCCCGCCCGGCCTCGAAGGCGCCGGGCCGTGCCGGCCGGCAGCGCGGCAAGCCGGAGCCCGCGCCGCGCCCGCGGCAGAAGGCGAAGACCGGCCGCGCGTCCGAGCCGGCGCCGAAGTCGCGCGCCCAGGGCGCGCCCGCCGCCAAGTCCCGCCAGGAGGCCAAGGAGCCCAAGGAGGTCAAGGACCGTTCCGCTGCGAGGGCCCGTCCCGCCGCGAAGAGCCGTCCCGCGACCCCGGACACCCGGGCCGCCGCCCCCAAGGTTCCCAAGGCACCCGCCGGGCGGGGGAATCCGCCGCGTCCCGCCGTCCGTGCCACCGGGGCCGGGGCCGGGGCCGCGGTCGGGGCCGGGCGTCCGCGGGCCGGTGCTGCCGCCCGGCCCGCCGTACGCCGTCACCAGCAGCCGCCGCCGCTGCGCCTCACGCGGCGCGGACGGCGGGTCGCCGGGGTGGCGGTGGGCGCGGTCGTGGTGACCGGGCTCGTGCTGACCTTCGACGGCTTCCTGGGGTCGGGCGGTCCGCCCCAGCCCACGGCCGCCTCCGCGGCCCTGGCGGGCAGTGCGGGCGGTGCGGGCTCCGGCATCAAGGCGCCGCCCCCGCTGCCGCCGGCCCAGCCGACGCGTGTGCGCATCCCCTCGATCGGCGTGGACGCCCCGTTGATGAACGTGGGCCTGGACAAGGACGGTGTCATCGAGACGCCGCCGCCCGAGGAGAAGAACGAGGCCGCCTGGTACAAGGATTCGGTGAGCCCCGGGGCGCGCGGCGCCTCGGTCATCGTCGGCCACGTCGACAACATGAGCGGCCCCGCCGTCTTCTACAGCCTCGGCGCGCTGAAGAAGGGCTCGACCATCGAGGTCGCCCGGGACGACGGCACCACCGCGGTCTTCACCATCTTCGGCATCGAGGTCTTCAACAGGACCGGCTTCCCGGCCCACCGGGTCTACGGGGACACGAAGGACCCCGAGCTGCGGGTCATCACCTGCGGCGGCACGTACAGCAGCGCCAGCGGCTACTCCGGCAACGTGGTGGTCTTCGCCCGGATGTCGAAGACCAGGTCGGCGGCCGACGAGAAGGCCCGCGGGACCGAGAAGCCCGGGAAGCCGGACGGGACCGACAAGGCCGACAAGGACGGAAAGGCCGGCGAGAGCGCCACGACCGGCGCCGCGAGCCCGACCGCGACCCCCGGCAAGGAGGAGAAGACGCCTGCGGGGTGACGGGTCGTCAGCAGGTCAGGTCCAGACGCCGCGTTCGACGAAGACCGAGCGCAGCAGCTCCAGCCGGTCGGTCATGATGGCGTCCACGCCCAGATCCAGCAGGGCGTGCATCCGGGCCTCGTCGTTCACCGTCCACACGTGCACCTGGAGGCCCAGGCGGTGCGCCGTGCGCAGGAACGCCGCGTCGACCACGCGGATGCCGTACGCGCGCTCCGGTACCTGCACGCAGACCGCGCCGCGCCGCACCGCCGTGTCGAGCAGGAAGCGCTCGGCGACCCGGCCGCCGACCGACAGCAGGCGGAGGTCCGCCACGCCGCGGGTGCCGAGCGAACTGGCCATGCGCGGCCCGCCCAGCGCGCGGGCCCTGACCAGCCGCGCCTCGGAGAAGGAGCCCACGCACACCCGGTCCCAGGCGTCCGCGCGGCCGATCGCCGCGATCAGCGGGGCCACGGCCTCGTCCACCTTGGCGTCGACGTTCCAGCGGGCCTCGGGGAAGGCCTGGAGCAGGTCCTCGAAGAGCGGCACCGGCTCCTTGCCCGCCACGCGGGCCTCGCGGACCTCGTCCCAGGTCAGCTCGGCGATCCGGCCGCGCGTGTCGGTGACACGGTCCAGGGAGCCGTCGTGGAAGGCCACCAGCACCCCGTCGGACGTGAGGTGGACGTCCGTCTCCAGGTAGCGGTAGCCGCCCTCGACGGCGGTCCGGAAGGCGGCCATGGTGTTCTCCAGGCCGCCGGCGTCACCACCTCGGTGGGCGAAGGCGATCGGTGCCGGGCTGTCGAGGTACGGGTGGCGTGTCGCGGTCACTCGTGCAGTATCGCGTGTCCCCCCGCGGGCTCCGCCACCGGCCGCCCCCCTCGGGCCACGACCTGCCCGTCCTCCCGCTCGGCCGGGGGCCGCGGGAACGCGAGGACGCGCAGGAAGAACTGGGCCAGCGGGCCGATCGACAGCGCGTACAGCACGGTGCCGACGCCCACGCTGCCGCCCAGGACGAAGCCCACCGCCAGAACCGTGACCTCGATCCCGGTGCGCACCAGCCGGATCGAGCGCCCGGTGCGCCGGTGCAGTCCGGTCATCAGGCCGTCGCGCGGCCCCGGCCCGTAGCGGGCGGTGATGTACAGCCCGGTCGCGACGCCGTTGAGCACGATGCCCGCGACCAGGAGCGGGACGCGGACACCGAGGGAGTGCGGCTGGGGGAGCAGCCCCAGCGTCGCGTCCATCGACAGGCCGACGACGAAGACATTGGAGACGGTGCCCAGGCCCGGTCGCTGGCGCAGCGGCCACCACAGCAGCAGGACGAGCGCCCCCACGCCCACCGACACCAGGCCGATGCTGACGCCGGTGTGCTTCGAGATGCCCTGGTGCAGCACGTCCCACGGATCCAGACCGAGCGCGGCGCGCACCTGAAGGGCGGCGCTCGCGCCGTACAGGGTCAGACCCGCGTAAAGGTGCACCAGCCTGCGGCCGGTGCGGGCGGCTGTGCGTGATTGGCCCTCCACAGGACCCCCCTCTGGACGTGATGACGCTGTACGGGACACTGTGTGGCATGGTCGTGGTCGCAATCCATGGCCAATGTGCGGAAGGTGGACCGATAACCATGTCGCAGTGGACCGCAACCGTGGGTGTCACCCATCTCGCCCGGCTGCTCGAACCCCGCCCCCAGCGCTCCACCGGACGCCGCGTCCCGGCCTACCGGGGCCTCGCCGACGGCATCCGGGTCCTGGTCCTGGAGGGCCGCGTCCCCGTGGCCGCGCGCCTCCCCGCGGAGCGCGAACTGGCCCTCGCCCTCGCCGTCAGCCGGACCACGGTCGCCGCCGCGTACGAGGCGCTGCGCGCCGAGGGCTTCGCGCGCTCCCGGCGCGGCGCGGGAACCTGGACCGCGGTCCCGGAGGGGCACGCGCTGCCCACGCGCGGTCTGGAGCCGCTGCCCCCGGACGCCGCGGGCACCGTCATCGACCTCGGCTGCGCCGCCCTCCCCGCGCCCGAGCCGTGGCTGTCCCGCGCGGTCGGCGGCGCCCTGGCGGACCTGCCCTCCTACTCCGCCACGCACGGCGACTTCCCCGCCGGGCTGCCCGTCCTGCGTGAAGCCATCGCCGAGCGCTACACCGCGCGCGGCATCCCCACGCTCCCCGAGCAGATCATGGTCACCACCGGTGCCATGGGGGCCATCGCCGCCGCCGTGCGGCGCCTGGTCGCGCCCGGCGAACGGGTGGCCGTGGAGTCCCCGAGCTACGCCAACGTCCTGGAACTGCTGCGGGAGAGCGGTTCCCGGCTGGTACCGGTCGCGCTGCGCGAAGGGCTCGCCGGCTGGGACCTCGACCACTGGAAGCGCGTCCTGCGCGACGCGGCGCCGCGCATGGCGTACGTCATGCCCGACTTCCACAACCCGACCGGCACCCTCGTGCCCGACGACCAGCGCCGCGCGCTGGTCGAGGCGGCTCGCGCCGCCGGGACCGTGCTGATCGCCGACGAGACGATGGCCGAACTGACCCTGGACGCCGGAACCGGGCCCGCGCCGCGTCCGATGGCCGCCTTCGACCGCGGCGGCACCGTCATCACCGTCGGCTCGGCCAGCAAGGCGATCTGGGCGGGCCTGCGCATCGGCTGGGTGCGCGCTACGCCGGACGTCGTGCGCCGGCTGGTCAGCGCCCGCGCCTACCTCGACCTCGGCTCGCCCGTCGTCGACCAGCTCGCGGTCGCCTGGCTGCTGCGCAACGACGTCTGGGACGACGCCGTGGCCGCCCGGCGCGAGCGCGCCCGCTCCCACCGCGACGACCTGGCCGCCGCCCTGCGCGACCGGCTGCCCGAGTGGGAGTTCGCCGTGCCCTCCGGCGGGATGACCATGTGGGTGCGCACCGCCGAGGTCTCCGGGTCCCGCCTCGCGGTGGCGGGCGAGCGTCTGGGCGTCCGCGTCCCGTCCGGTCCGCGGTTCGGTATCGACGGGGCCTTCGAGTCCTACATCCGGCTGCCCTTCACCGTCGGCGGCAGCGTGGCGCGCGACGCCGTCGAGCGGCTGGCCGCCGCCGCGCAGGCCGTACGCGACGGCGGCGGCGCGGAAGCCGAGGGGACCGGCCTGTTCGTGGCGTGAGAGGGCCCCCGGAGCAGAGGCTCCGGGGGCGCTTCGAGGGCGGGGCGGTTCTGTGGCTCTCTGGATGGGCGGTCTCAGCGGTCGGGCAGCTCCGTCAGGCGGACGCGGAGCTCGACCTCCTGGTCACCGGAGACGCTGCCCTGCTCCTCCAGTTCGAAGCAGTCGCCGAGTACCTTCTTGACCTCGCGGACGTGCCGCGGGCCGCCGGACAGGTCCGCGGTGAGCGTGCCGTCGAGATGGACCGGCCCGAGCTCGTGACCGTGGCTGCGTGTGTCGACGGAGGCCGACCACACGGTCGGGTGCTTGGCGCCGGGCCGTGGTTCCAGGGCCTCGGTCAGGCTCTCGCCGGGGCGCGTGGGGAAGGCGGCTTCCAGCGCGCCCAGTACGGCTCCTGCGTCCTGCTTGGCGCAATCGGTGAGCATGACGTCGACGTGGGAGTCGTGGGATCCGGTGTGGTGCGTGGTCATCGGCGATTCTCCTCTCGCGGGATGCCCCGTCGCGGTACGGCGATGCGGCGACCGCGGTCCGCGCCCCTCTCAGCGTAGGTCGGTGCCTGCCGGGCCGCAGCGGGCCGCGGTCACGCGCCGGTGTCCAGCGCCTCCAGCGCCTCGACCAGGGGCGTGAGTTCCG
This sequence comes from Streptomyces sp. MI02-7b, assembly GCF_033793585.1. NCBI lineage: Bacteria > Bacillati > Actinomycetota > Actinomycetes > Kitasatosporales > Streptomycetaceae > Streptomyces > Streptomyces sp. MI02-7b. The sequence goes on from NZ_JARAWX010000002.1 coordinate 493,444, forward strand.
GCTGCGCGGCGGCGTCCGCGAGCGCCTGACGCAGTGCCTCGTCGTGGGTCGGGCGGGCCTGTGCGAGCAGGGCGAGGCCGTCCTCGCTGACGTCGGTGTAGATCCCGCGGCGGTCGGTCGCGCACAGGTAGCGCGTGAGCAGCCCGCGGTCCTCCAGCCGCGTCACCAGCCGCGTGGTGGCGCTCTGGCTCAGCACCACGGCGTCGGCCACCTGGGCCATCCGCAGATGGCCGCCCTCGCCCGGGTGCTGGCGGCTGAGCGCGTCGAGCAGGGAGAACTCGCGCACGCTCAGCCCGTGGCCGGCCTCGAGCGCGCGCTCGACGTGCGCCTCGATCCGGTGGTGCAGCAGGGACAGGGCGCACCAGCTCTGCGCCAGCCCGGCGGGTGCGGGGTCCGTGGTGGCCGTCATGGGCCCAGGATAAGTCACGCCGCCGATAGTCCGCGCGTGCAAATTTTTCATGGGGCGGGACGGGACGGACACGGCGGACGTGAGCGCCGGGTGCGTCCGGAGCCCACGTCCCCCGCCGCGCGATCAGAAGGTCAGTTTCCAGCTGTTGATGTATCCCGTGTCCTGGGCCGCCACGTCCCGGACCCGGAGCTTCCACGTGCCGTTGGCGATCTCGGCGGAGGCGTTGACCGTGTACGTCGCGATGACGTTGTCCGCCGAGTCGTTGCTGCTGGAGTTCTTCAGCCGGTAGGCGGTCCCGTCCGGGGCGACCAGGTCGACGACGAGGTCGCCGCGCCAGGTGTGCCGGATGTCGACGCCGACGGCGAGGGCGGCGGGCGCGTTGCCCGAGATGCCGCTGACGGTGACCGGGGACTCCACGGCCGCGCCCGCGTCGGGAACCGTGACGTCGGCGGTGTTCTCGAACACCGTGCCCGGCGGGGGAGCCGTGGCGGTGGAGAGCGTCCAGATCGCGTTGGCGATGGCGTCGGTGTTGTTGTCCAGCGCGGTGTCGTTGATGTTCGACGACGTGTCGCAGGAGGAGTGGTAGCAGCGGTCGAAGGCCTGCCCCGACGTGCCGCCCCACTTCTGCGCCTGCGACGCGGTCTTGATGTAGTCGGCGCCGCTGAACAGGCCGCCCACGGGCACGCCCGCGTTCTTGAAGGGCGCGTGGTCGGAGCGGCCGTCGCCCTCGGTCTCGATCTCGGTCGCGATCCCCTTGGCCGCGAACCAGTCCTTGAAGACCTTCTCCAGGGCGGTGTCGTCGTCGTAGACGAAGTAGCCGGGGTTCGGGGAGGCGATCATGTCGAAGTTCAGATAGCCGTCGATCCTGCCGCGGTCGGCGGTGGACAGGCTGTTGACGTACGCCTTGGAGCCGATCAGACCGAGTTCCTCGGCGCCCCACCATCCGAAGCGCAGGTGCTTGGTGGGCTGCAGGTTCTCGCGTGCGACCGCGAGGGCGGTCTCCAGGACGGCGGCCGAGCCGGAGCCGTTGTCGTTGATGCCCGGGCCGGCGGTCACGGAGTCGAGGTGCGAACCGGCCATGATCACATGGTTGGTGTCGCCGCCGGGCCAGTCGGCTATGAGGTTCCAGCCGGTGGCGCCGCCCGACGTGAACTGCTGGAGCGTGGTGGTGTAGCCGGCCGCGTCCAGCTTGGCCTTCACGTAGTCGACGGAGGCCCGGTAGCCGGTCCGGCCGTGGGCGCGGTTGCCGCCGTTGGCGGTGGCGATGGACTGCAGCTGGCTCAGGTGCGCCTTGACGTTCGCGACCGGGATGTCCGGCGCGGCGGCGAGGGAAGGCCGTGCCGAGACGGGTGTGGCGGTCGCGGTCAGCAGGGCCGCGGCCAAGGCGCCGGCGGCGCCGGCCGCGACGAGTCTGATTGCGGGCACAGGTCACTCCGGTGTGTGGGGGGATGGAGTCGCGCGGGGATGGGGCGTTCTTGAGCAGAACTTGACGCGTACATGCCTGAGCAGATCCTGTGTACCGGCTTCCCGTCAAGGGCGCATACCGGACGCCGCGTTCCGCGAAGCGGGCGCGCTAGGGTCGGAGCATGGCTGACGACGAGGGCCCGGTGCGGGTCGACGCCTGGATCTGGTCGGTCCGGCTCACGAAGACGCGTTCCATGGCCGCCACCGCGTGCCGGGCCGGACACGTGCGCGTCAACGGCGAGCGCGTGAAGCCGGCGCACGCGGTCCGCCCGGGCGACGAGGTGCGGCTGCGCGGCGCCGGGCGGGAGCGGGTCGTCGTCGTATCCCGGCTGGTCCGCAAGCGTGTCGGCGCGACCGTGGCCGCCGACTGCTTCGTCGACAACAGCCCGCCGCCGCCCACCCCGGAGGAGGTGCCGGCGCCCGTGGTCCGCGACCGCGGCACCGGCCGCCCCACCAAGCGCGACCGGCGCGACATGGAGCGCCTGCGCGGCGCCCGCTGACGGCCGGGCAAGCGTGGCCTTGGAGCGGGCGGACGCTCGGCTGCCGTTCGCGGGTGCGCCGTCGGGTGTGCCGGGTGGGTGGCGCGGGGTCCGAGCGTCGTGGCGGCTACAGGGGCATGCCCGCGACAGTGGGTACGACGCGGAGGCCCCGCGACGGTCACCGGACGTGTCTGCCGTTCCGGGCCGGAGCGTGCCCCGGGATGTCGGACGGGTCTCGGCAGTGCGCGCCTGCGCGCCTTGGCGATGTGCCCTGGCGACGGGGCGGTCGGGCGCCCATCAGGCGCTGCGGTCCCGCGGTGGCGGGGAGGTCGCGGCTCAGCGCCCGGCGTCGCGGTGAGCCGCAGTCGGGTCGCGCGCCGGGCCCGGCACCCCGCGAGGGTACCGGACCTGCCGCTACCCGGCCGCAGCGTACGGCATTCCGGCCGGCAGTCGGCCGGGGCGGATCAGCCGATCCCCTTCGGCCGGCTCATCCTGCTGCCGCGATCCCGCCCGTGCAGTCGGCAGGGTGGAGGTGCCGGGCCGTCAGCGGCCGGTGAAGACGGCGTCGCGGCGTTCGACGAAGGACTTCACACCTTCGGCACCGTCAGCGGAGTTCATGAGCCGAGCGAGGTCGGGCTTGAGCTGGGCGATTGCCGCGGCATCACCTTGCTCGCGGGCCTGATGGGCCGAGGCGAGAGCGGCGCGCACACCGAGGGGAGCCGACCGGTCACTGATGACGCGTGCGATCTGCCTGGCTCGCTCGATCGCCGTGGCCCCGTCGAGCAGGACTTCCTGGATCAGACCGATGCGGTGTGCCTCGGCGGCGTCGAACTCCTCGCCGGTCAGGATCCAGCGCATGGCGTTGCCCCATCCCGCTTCGCGGGGAAAGCGGAAGGTGGCGCCACCGAAGGGGTAGATCCCACGCCGGACCTCGAGCTGGCTGAAGCGGGAATCCTGGGCCGCCACGCGGATGTCGGCGGCCAGGAGCAGCTCGATGCCGGCGGTCATCACCCAGCCCTGCGCGGCCGCCACGAGAGGCTTTGACCACACCCCGTCCCGCCGCCACGGGTCGCGGCCGCCCTCCGGGACCGCGAAGGCCCCCGAGGCGAGGTCGGCGCCCACATCCTGCATGTCCAGGCCGCCGGTGAAGTGGTCGCCGTGGCCGAACAGCACGCCGCACCACACGTCCTCGTCCGACTCCAGCAGTCCGTAGGCCATCGACAGCTCAGCGATCATCTGCCTGGTGAAGGCGTTGCGCTTGGCCGGGCGGTTCAGGCCCATCAGCAGCACGTGCCCGTCCCGCTCGACCGTGACGGTGGCGGCATTCTCAGACGTGGGGCTCATAGTTCCTCCGAGGTCGTGTCGAGGCCAGGTGATGTGTCTGCGACCGGCGGTGAGCCGCTTTTCTTCCGGTGTTCACCCCGAGGAGACGCAAGGGCGGTCCGCGAAAGGCTCGCAGCTGCTGTGGCCCAGGGTTCGCCTCCTGGGGCTGGTGCGCCCGTCAGCACGGCGGAGGCGCCTCCCGCGATCGCAGCGGTCCGCGCAGCACGGCGATCCACTCCTCGGGCCAGGGGGTGCTCCTGGCGCCCGTGCGGTGGTTGCGGTCGCTGTGCGCGGTCACGTACCGGCCGTGCGCCGCGCGGCGACGCGGCAGCCCCCGGAACTCCTCGCCCCACACCTCGAAGGTGAAGGTCATCGACGCCGTGCCGATCCGGGTCAGTTCGACGACCGTGCACACGCCCTGGCCGAAGAAGAGCGGCGCCTCGAAGTCGACCTCGTAGTGCACGCGAGGTGCGACCGGGAAGTAGTGGTGAAGACCCACCTCGTCCATGAGGGTGGCCTCTGCGGCCTCCACGAATCGGATGACCGCGCTGTTGTGGTAGATGCCCCCTGCATCGGTGTCGATCCACTCGACTCGCGTCCGGTGGACGCCGGAGGGGTTCCGGGACGGGAGCGGGGTGGTCACGCGGTGCTCCTGGGCCATGCGGGACTGATTCATTCCATTGTCCGTGCGCCCTTTGGGCGTCGCCTCCCCAGGCGCCGGGCCCACGACTCCCGCGCACCGTGCGGCCCGCGTCCGGGAGCGCGGTCACGCGTCCTGGGCGGGCAGACCGAGGGCGTCGAGGCGGGCGCGGAGTTCTCGTAGTTCGGGGCCGGTCGCGGCGCCGGAGAGCAGGGAGTCGGCCAGGCGCTGCTGCTCGGCGGCGGGGAGGTCCGAGCCCGTTGCCAGTGCCGCGGCGAGACGGAGCCTTGCGGTGCCCTCGGCGACCGGATGGCCCAGGTCCTTCAACAGGCGGACAGCCGACTCCAGTTCGCGTCTGGCTCCGGGGATGTCGCCGCGCAGGAGCAGCAGGTCGCCGATGGCGCCGCGCGCGTCGGCGATGCCCGGGGTCGTGCCCAGCTCCTCGAACAGTCGCAGCGCGGCGCGGTGCGCGAGGAGTGCCGTTTCGTGGTCGCCCTCCTCCCGCTCCAGTGCGGCCAGGCCGCCGAGGCCGTACGCCTCGCCCAGCCGGTTTCCGGCGCGCCGGTGGACGCTCACGGCCTCCTCGGTCGCCGCCCGGGAACGCCCCGAGCCGCCGCAGCAGGCGCCGGTCGCCGGTGTCCAGGTCCTCGTAGGCGGTGGCGAGGGTGGCGCGCACCGCCCAGTCGCGGAAGCGCAGTTCGTCCAGCCGGGACCGCTCGTCCTCCAGTCGCCCGGCGAGTTCGGCGATGCCGAGCCGTGAGCGTGCGGCCCGGGCGCCGGCCAGCCGGATCGCCAGCGGCAGTCCCTCGCAGGCGCGGATCACCGCGGCGGCGGCTTCCGGGTCCCCCACCCCTCCGACCCTCACGCCGCGGACCCCGGTACGCGCAACGGGAGTGCTCGCGCTGACGCCGCACGGCGTGGCACGCGGCGTCGCGCCGCTCTGACCTGGCGCCGCTCAGGGCAGCGGCGCGACGTACACCCAGGCCCCGTCGTGGCGGACGAACCGGCTCTGCTCCTCCATGGCGTCGCGCTCGCCCCGCAGGGCGTAGTGCGCCCGGAAGGTGACGGTGCCCTCGGTGTGGAAGGCGCTGCCGTCGGTCGTGCCGAGGATCTCCAGGCGCTCCCAGCGCAGGTGCGGGTCGAGGTCGAGGTCGGCCGGGCGGGTGTCGGGGTGCCAGGTGCGCAGGACGTAGGCGGCGTCGCGGACCGCGTACGCGGTGAAGCGCGAGCGCATCAGGGCCTCGGCGGTGGGCGCGGCGGCGTGGCCCGCGTGGTAGCGGCCGCAGCAGTCCGCGTAGCCCGCGGGAAGGCCGCAGGGGCACGGGGCGCCGGGGGAGTGGAGGACCGGCCGGGTGTGCGGACGGGCCGCGGAACGGCGGCCGGGGCGCGACGTGGACATACCGCAATTGTGCCGTGCGGGAGGCCCCCGGCCGGCGCCGACCCGGCCCGGATAGCCTGCCGGGGTCACGGCAGCCGACCAGGAGGAGACCCCGTGCCGCGCAGCACAAGCCGTACGAGCGGCACGAGGATCGCGCTGGTGACGTCCGCACCGCGCCCGGACACCAGCACCGACCGCGACCTGCCGTTCCTGCGCGACGCCGTCGCGGCCACCGGCGCCGAGGCCGTCGTCGTCCACTGGGACGACCCCGCCGTGGACTGGGCCTCCCACGACCTGGCGGTCATACGCTCCACCTGGGACTACACCTGGCGGACCGAGGAGTTCCTGCCGTGGGTCGACCGCTGCGCCGCGGCGACCACGCTCGCCAACCCGCCGGCCGTCGTCCGCTGGAACTCCGACAAGCGCTACCTCGGCGAGCTGTCCGCGCGCGGTGTCCCCGCCGTGGCCACCCGCTATCTGCCGCCGGGCACCGAGCCGGACGGGCTTCCGGACGGCCACGAGTACGTGGTGAAGCCGGCCGCCGGAGCCGGCGCCCGCTACGCCGGCCGCTACCGCGCGGGCAGCCACGGGGCCGCGCGGGCGCACATCGCGCGCATGCACGCCGAGGGCCTGACCGCGATGGTCCAGCCGTACATGCCGGCCATCGACACCAGCGGGGAACGGGCCCTGGTCTTCGTCGGCGGCCGCTTCCTGCACGCCGTCGCCAAGAACGCCGTCCTGTCCCACGCGACGGCCTGGGACGAGCGCAAGGTCGCCCACCCGGGTGTGCGCCCGTGGACCCCGACCGCGGCCGAACTCGCCACCGCAGAAGCCGCGCTGGCCGCGGTTCCCGTCCGCTCCGAGCTGCTGTACGCGCGGGTCGACCTGGTCGACGACGAGGACGGCACGCCGTGCGTCATGGAGCTGGAGCTGATCGAGCCCAACCTCTTCCTCGCTCTGCACCCGGCCTCGCTGCCCGTCGTCGCCGACGTGATCGCCTCCGCGGCCCGGCGCTGACCCCCCGGGGGCCGGGGTTCACCGCCTCACGCCCGGCCCCGCAGCCCGGCGTACGCGGCGCCGCGCGCCAGGACTTCGCGGAGCATCGCCGGGGTGAGCCGTCCGGTGAAGGTGTTCTGCTGGCTGACGTGGTAGCAGCCCAGCAGGTGCAGCGGCGGCTCCGAGGTGTCGGCGCCCGGAAGTTCGACGTGTGCGCCGTGCCCGAAGCGGGGCAGCGGGCGCGGCAGGCGACGGCCGGAGTCGGCGAGCACCGGCAGCAGGGCCTGCCAGCCGAAGGCGCCGAGCACGACGACCGCGCGCAGGGTGGGCCGCAGCAGTTCCAGTTCGCGCACGAGCCAGGGGCGGCAGGTCAGCCGCTCCTCCGTGCTGGGCTTGTTCGCGGGCGGCGCGCAGTGCACGGGCGCGGTCACCCGTACCCCGTACAGCTCCAGGCCGTCGCCGCGGGCGGTGGAGGTCGGCTGCGAGGCGAGCCCCTCCGCGTGCATCGCGGCGAACAGCACGTCGCCGGAGCGGTCGCCGGTGAACATCCGGCCCGTCCGGTTGCCGCCGTGGGCCGCGGGGGCCAGCCCGACGACGGCCAGTCCGGCGTCGGAGGGGCCGAGGCCCGGCACGGGCCGGGCCCAGTACTCCTCGTCCGCGTACGCCCGGCGCCGCACCCGGGCGGTCTCCTCGCGCCAGGCCACCAGCCGCGGGCAGGCACGGCAGCCGGTGAGGGCCTCGTCCAGGGCCGCGAGATCGGTTGCCCGCGCTGCCGCGCGGTCAGGGAACCGCGGCGACTCCTCCCGTACTGCCATGGGTGGTCCCCTTCGTGGTCGTCCGGCCTCCGGCACCACCACGCTACTGACGCCCCCGCGCGGTCGCAGCGGGGGCGTCAGTCGGCCGGCGGCGACGGCGTCAGACGCGGACGGGCCGGAGCCGGTCGTCGTCGGGGTCCCGGTCGCGCTCCTCGTGGCGGGCGGCGTCCGCGGCCGGCACGCGCAGCCCCTGGCCCTCGACGTCCACGTCCGGCAGGACGCGGTCCAGCCACTTCGGCAGCCACCAGGCCCGCCGGCCGAGCAGGGCGAGCACCGCCGGGACGATGGCCATGCGCACGACGAAGGCGTCGAAGAAGACCGCGATCGCGAGCCCGAAGCCGATCGACTTGATCATCGACTCGCTCGACCCGATGAAGCCGGCGAACACGGCGATCATGATGACCGCGGCGGCGGTGACCACCCGGGCGCCGTGCCGGAAACCCGTCACGATCGCCTGGCCGGGCCGCTCCCCGTGCACGTACGCCTCACGGACCCGGGTCACCAGGAAGACCTCGTAGTCCATCGCGAGGCCGAAGACCACGCCCACCAGGAAGATCGGCATCATCGACATGATCGGGCCGGTCTGTTCCACTCCCAGCAGCGAGGCGAACCAGCCCCACTGGAAGACCGCGACCACGGCGCCGAGGGCGGCCATCACCGACAGCAGGAAGCCCAGGGCCGCCTTCAGGGGCACGAGCACCGAGCGGAAGACGACGATCAGCAGGAGGAAGGCCAGCCCCACGACGAGGCCGAGGTAGGGCAGCAGGGCGTCGGTGAGCTTCTGCGAGGTGTCGATGTTCAGCGCGGTGGTGCCGGTGACGGAGATCCGCGCCCCGGTGTCGGCGGTGATCTCGCCGCCGGTGGCACGGATCGCCGTGACCAGCCGCTCGGTCTCGGTGCTGCTCGGCTTGGAGTCCGGCACCACGTTCATGACCGCGGTGTCCCCGGCCTTGTTGAAGGTGGCCGGGGTGACGGCCGCGACGTCGTCGAGGCCCCTCAGGCTCTTCCCGACCTCCTTGACCGCGTCCTTCGGGTCGCCGGCGCCCCGGGCGTCGGTGACGACGACCAGCGGGCCGTTGAAACCGGGGCCGAAGCCGTCGGACAGGAGATCGTAGGCGCGGCGCTGCGTCGTCGAGACGGGCTGGGAGCCGTCGTCGCCGAGGCCGAGCTCGATCGACGCGGCGGGCACGGCGATCGCGCCGAGCGCCGCGGCGCCGAGCAGGAGGACGGCGACGGGCCGCCGGATGACGAAGCGCGCCCAGCGGGTGCCCATGTTCGGCCGGTCGGTGCCCCGCGCGGCCAGGGCCCGCGCCTTGCGGTGGGCGTGGTGCTCGGGTGTCCTCCGGCGGCGGAGCAGACCGCCGCGCGCGTCGGCGGGCCGGATGCGGCGCCGGGCGAAGCCGATGAGGGCCGGGATCAGGGTGAGCGCGATGAGCACGGCGATGACGACGGTGCCCGCGGCCGCGACGCCCATCTTGGTCAGCATGGGGATGTCGACCACGGACAGGCCGACGAGCGCGATCACCACGGTCAGTCCGGCGAAGACCACGGCGGAGCCCGCCGTTCCGACGGCCCGGCCCACGGCCTCCTCGCCCTCGCGGCCCTCGGCGAGTTCGGCGCGGTAGCGGGAGACGATGAACAGCGCGTAGTCGATCCCGACCGCGAGGCCGATCATCATCGCGAGCGTGGACGTGGTGGAGCCCAGGTCGAGCGCGTCGGCCAGGGCCGTGATCGAGCTGACGCCGATGCCGACCCCGACCAGGGCGGTGAGCAGCGGCAGCCCGGCGGAGACGAGGGAGCCGAAGGTGATCACGAGCACGACCGCGGCGATGGCGATGCCGATCACCTCGGTGGCCCCCGTCTCGGGCGCTGCCTGGAGCGCGTCACCGCCGATCTCGACGGTCAGCCCGTCCGCGCGGGCGTGCTCGGCCGCCTTCTCCAGCGCGTCGCGCGAGGAGTCCTTCAGCTGCATGCCGGGCACGTCGTAGGCGACCCGGGCGTAGGCGGTGGTGTGGTCCTTGCTGACCGCCTTGGCCGTGAACGGGTTGTCCACGGAGGCCACTTCGGAGCCGCGGCGCAGTTCCGCCACCGCCGCTCCGACGGCCTTCCTGTTGTCCGGGTCGGTCATCTTCCCGCCCGCGGGGGCCTTGAAGACCACGCGGGCGGTCGCCCCGTCGGAGCTGGAGCCGGGGAAGCGCTGGTCCAGCAGGTCGAACGCCTTCTGGGACTCCGTCCCGGGGACGGAGAACGACGAACTCCCCGCCGTGGGCGCGTTGGCGGCGCTGACACCCGCGAGCGCGAGCAGCGCCACCCAGATCAGGACGGCGAAGTGCCGTCGCCGGTAGGCGAGTCTGCCGATGCGGTAGAGGAATGTGGCCACGAGGACGTACTCCCGGTCGGGTCGTGGAAGGGCGGGGCGGGGCGGGACGGGGGGATGGGGGAGGAGCGGGGGCCGCGGCGGCACCGGGCTACGGGGCGGGTGGATCGTCCCCGACGGGGGCGATGCCGAGTACGGGAAGGATCACCGCGTCCAGGTAGGCGGTCAGATAGGCCACCGTGGGGGGCCGGTCCTCGATCACGGCGCGGGTGACGAAGGCGCCCACGAGCATGTGCATGAGGTAGTCGAGGGCGGGGTTGTCGGCGCGTACTTCCCCGCGGTCGACGGCCCGCCGCAGTACGAGGTCCAGGCCCCTGCGCTCGGGCTCGACCATCAGCTCGCGGAAGGCGCGCAGCAGGTCGGGGTTGGCGTGCATCGCCATCGCCAGCCCGCGCATGAGCGCGAAGTCGCGTGCCAGCCGGCTGTCGTCCTCCACGGTCAGCATGGCGTGGAAGTCGCCGCGCAGGCTCCCGGTGTCGATGTCGGCGGCGTGCACCGGCTTCTGGTGCCGCAGCGCCCGGGCCACCAGTTCGGCCTTGCCGCCCCACTGGCGGTAGAGGGTCGCCTTGCTGCAGTGCGAGCGCGCGGCGAGCGAGTCCATGGTGAGCGCCTCGTAGCCGACCTCGCGGAGCAGGTCGAGGGCGGTCGTGTACAGCTCCGCCTCCCGCTCGGGCGTGAGGCGGGAGCGGCGCTCCACGGCGGCTTCGGACATGGGGTTCCCACCGATCTAAACGAAACGGTTTCGTACTCGTCTGAGCCTAGGGGAGCGCTCAGCGAAACGAAACCGTTTCGTACGTGTCCTGTGTCACGCTCTCGACGGGAACCCGCGCCGGCTCACGGGCGGCGGAGCGGCCGGGTGACCGCGCCGAGGATCAGTCCGGCGAGGAGGCCGCACAGGTTGTCGGCGATGTCCTGGGCGTCGGCGGCGCGCAGCAGCCACACGACTTCGTACTGCACGGCCTCGATGGCGAACGGCAGGACGGCGGCCGCGGCCGCCAGGCCCAGGGCCCGCCGTGCCGGGCGGGTCCGGGCGACGGCCAGGCCCAAGGGCACGAAGAGCAGCACGTTGAGACCGCGCTGGCCGAACCCGGCGAGGTCGGCCGGGCCCGGCAGGGTCCAGTCGGTCGCGAAGGTGCCCGCTCCGAAGCGCCGCATGGCGTTCGGTTCCAGGGTGATGTCCGCCAGCAGTGTGGTCACGGCGATGCCGCCCAGTGCCAGCACCAGGCAGAAGGCGGTGACCGGTCCCGTCCCGAGTCGCCGGGCCGTCCGGCGGGCGCACACGCCCGCGGCCACCGACGACAGCAGCGCTCCCGGCCAGAACAGCGGCATCGCGCCCAGCACCCGGAACAGTTGCCCGGTCACGGAGCCGCGGGACCGTTGATCGGCTGCCCGTGGGCGTCGTACGGCCACGGGTTGGGCACGCAGCCGTGCAGCCCCTTGATCTGCTGCATCATCGCCGGCGCGGGCCGGCCGGGGCCCGGGCAGTCCTGGTGGCCGTGGCCGAGGCGGTGGCCGACCTCGTGGTTGATGATCAGGGCGCGGTAGTCGGCCGTCCGGTTCTTGTAGAAGGGGCTGAGCAGCACCCAGCGCTTGAGGTTCACCACGACGTCCTTGCCGCCGCTGCAGTTCACCTCCCCGCCGGTGTCCAGGCCGTACGAGCCGCACAGGCGGTCGGTGGTGTCGGGCGTGGCCAGCCGGACCACGAAGTCGTACGGCGGCCCGGCCACGCGGCGGAAGACGATGCCCTCCGCGGTCCAGCCGCGCCGGTCGCCGAGGATCCGGTCGACCTCGCGGGCCACGGACGCGGCGGTGTACCCCGTGCCGTCCTCGACCTCCACGGCGTAGCGCAGGGTCCAGGTTCCGTGCCCGATCGCCCCCGAGCCGGCGGGGGCGGCGGTGAACCTGCCGTCGCCGTGCTGCGGGACGTGTGGTGCCGCGGACCCGTCCAGGGACGAGGAGCCGCCGCGGCCCGAGGCCACGGCCACGACCCGCTCGCGGACGTCCGGCTGCGCCACCACCAGGCCCAGCACGGCGACGAAGAGCGCCGGCACGGCCAGCCGCCGCGCCATGACGCCCCGTGCGGGCCCCGGCGTCGGTCGATCATCTGTCGGACTGTGCTTCATGCACCGCACTCCACACTCCGGCGGGTGAATCGGCGGTGAGCGCCGGAGCTCACGCCCCCCTCACACCGCCGTGGCCATGCTGGGAGGGCAGCGCGACGGTCACGGTCAGGCCGCCGCCGGCCCGCGGCTCGGCGGTCACGTCACCGCCGTGCGCCTGTGCCACGGCCCGCACGATCGACAGGCCGAGGCCGCTGCCGCGCGCCGAGCCGACCCGGTCGGTGAGCCGGCGGAACGGCTCGAACAGCACCGGGATCTCGTGCGGGGAGATCACGGCCCCGGTGTTGCCGACGACGATGCGCGGGCCGGCCGGCAGGTCGGTGGAGGTGATCCGTACGAGGCCGCCGCGCGCGTTGTGACGGACGGCGTTGTCGACGAGATTGCGCACCAGCTGTTCCAGCAGGATGGGGTCGCCGACCACGGGCGCCGGGTCCAGGTCGGACTCCAGCCGCACACCGGCCCGTTCGGCCTCGGGCGCGGCCGCGGTCAGCACGGTGCGGCCGACGTCCGCGAGGTCCAGCGCCACCCGGTCGGTGAGTTCGTCCTCGGCGCGGGCCAGCGTGAGCAGGGCGTCGATCAGCCGCTCGTGGCGGGCGTTGACGGCCAGCAGATTCTCGCCGAGCCGCACCAGGTCCTCGGTGGCGCCGGGTCGGTTCATCGCCACCTCGACCAGGGTGCGGTTGATCACCAGCGGGGTCTTCAGCTCGTGCGCGGCATTGGCGATGAATCGTTCCTGCCCCGCGAAGGCACCGTCCAGGCGGTCCAGCATCCGGTCGAAGGAGTCGGCGAGCCGCTTCACCTCGCCCGAGGGCAGGTCCAGAGCGATCCTGCGGTGCAGGGTCCGCCCGGCGATGCGCTCGGCGGTGGACGTGATCCGGTTCAGCGGCCGCAGCAGCCGGCCCGCGGCCAGCCAGCCCGCGGTCGTCGCCAGCAGGCCCACCGCCAGCACCGTCAGCCCGCCCTTGGCCAGCAGATTCGACTGCATCGACTCCACGATCAGCGTCTTCGTCACCTCCGACCCCGGGAAGACCTTCGGGCTGAAGGCGAGGTCCAGACTGAAACGCATGCTGTTGCGGACCAGGATCAAGGACCCCGCCAGCACGGCACCGCCGGCGACGAAGAACAGCACACCGAAGACCAGGGTGAGCTGGACGCGCAGGCTGCCGCGCCAGGCGCGGCCGGACGGGCGGCGGGAGGTCGGGCGGGATGCGGCACTCATCGGATCCGGTACCCCACTCCCGTGACGGTCTCCACGACGCCCGGATCGCCGAGCTTGCGGCGCAGCCCGCGGATCGTGACCCGCACGATGGTCGTGAAGGGGTCGATGTTCTCGTCCCAGACCCGCTCCAGCAGCTCCTCGGCCGACACCGGGCCGCCCCGCGCCCGCAGCAGCTCCTCCAGCACCGCGAACTCCTTCCGCGACAGCGCCACGTACCGGCCGTCCCGGTAGGTCTCGCGCAGATGCGGGTCCAGCCGGATGCCCGCCCGCTCCAGGACGGGCGGCGTCGCCGTCCGCACCCGCCGGCCGAGCGCCCGGATCCGCGCGACGAGTTCGGCGAAGGCGAACGGCTTGGCCAGGTAGTCGTCCGCCCCGAGGCTCAGCCCCGCCACGCGTTCGGCCACCGTGGTCGACACCGTCAGCATCAGCATCCGTACGTCCGCACCGGAGGCGGCCGTGCGCCGGCAGACCTCGTCCCCGTGCACCCGCGGCAGGTCCCGGTCGAGCACCATCACGTCGTACTCGTTGACCCCCAGCCGTTCCAGCGCCGCCTCCCCGTCGTGGACGACGTCCACCGCGAACGCCTCCTGCCGCAGCCCCTCGGCTATCGCGTCGGCGAGCAGTTCCTCGTCCTCGACCACCAGCACGCGCACGCCACGACCCTCTTCCGTCGGCTTCCCGGACCCTCCAGTATGCGGAGACCAGGTGAACCGGCCGTGAGTACGCCGGCGGACCGGCTTTCGGGTGCGCCGGGCACACCGTGGTCCGACCGACGGATCTCGCGACCCGGCGCGTCGTCCGCTGCCGGCCTCCGGGCGCGGTTTCCCCGACCCGTGTCCCGCTCACGTCGCCGCGGCGGCTCGGGCCCGGGTCAGGCGGCCCTCGGCGCTGTCGAGGAGCATCTCCAGCGCGGTGGGGTAGGCGCTGCGGTTCATGCGGGCGACCAGCAGGCCGGCGGTGGCGGCGATGTTCGGGTGGGTGCGGGCGGGGAGCCGGGCGTAGGTCGCGCCCCACACGGCGTGGTCGGCCTCGCGGGCGGCCGCGGGGAGGGCGAGGGTGGCCGCGTCGAGCGCGGCGAAGGCGAGGGCCTGGTCGATGAAGGCCTGGTAGACGGCGACCGCGTCGGGGTCGGGGAACCCGGCCGTGCGGAGGATGCCGAGGATGGTCTCGTCCGCGGCGGTCTCATGGGGGCGGCCCGAGACGCGGCCGGCGGTCAGGACCGCCGCCTGGGGGTGGGCCTGGTAGGCGGAGTGGACGCGCAGGCCCAGGTCGCGCAGGTCGGCGCGCCAGGCGCCGGTGCCCTGCCAGCCGTCGACGGCGCGGCCCATGAGGTCGTCGGCGATGGCCAGGATCAGGTCGTCCATGCCCCGGAAGTAGCGGTAGAGGGCGCTGGGGTCCGCGCCGAGCGCGGCGCCGAGCCGCCGCGCGGACAGCCCCGCGCTGCCGTGCTCGCGCAGCATGCGCAGCGCGGTGTCCACGATGAGGCGGTGCGACAGGACGGCTCCGCCGCGGGTCGGGCGGCGGCGCCTGCGGGCCGCCTCGGGTACCACCTTCTTCGGCACGGCCGCCTCCTCGCACCCTCACGCACGCAGGCACGCGCGCTCCTCGAAGCTTATGCCAACACCATTGACCGTAGGTGCGGGCGGGGCGTTCGATCGGGCCATCGGGTCACCCCTGCCGGAGGGGGGCACCGCCTCGGAAACGGAGACTGGTCAGCCATGCGAGTACTGCTAGTGGGAGCCGGCGGCGTGGGCACCGCGATCACCCGGATCGCGGCGCGGCGGGAGTTCTTCGAGGCGATGGTGGTCGCCGACCACGACCCGGCGCGCGCGGAGGCAGCGGTCGCCGCCGTGTCCGCCGCCGGCGACGCCCGGTTCACCGCCGCCCGGGTCGACGCGTCCGACGAGGCCGCCGTCACCGCGCTGCTCGCCGCCCACCGCTGCGACGTGCTGCTCAACGCCACCGACCCGCGGTTCGTGATGCCGCTGTTCGGCGCGGCGCTGGCGGCCGGCGCCGACTACCTCGACATGGCGATGTCGCTGTCCCGCCCGCATCCGGAGCGCCCGTACGAGGAGTGCGGTGTCAAGCTCGGCGACGCCCAGTTCGCGCGCGCCGCCGAGTGGCAGAAGGCCGGGCGGCTGGCGCTGGTCGGCATGGGTGTCGAGCCGGGGCTGTCGGACGTCTTCGCCCGCCACGCGGCCGACGAGCTCTTCGACACGATCGACGAACTCGGGGTGCGCGACGGCGCGAACCTCACCGTCGACGGCTACGACTTCGCGCCCTCGTTCAGCATCTGGACCACGATCGAGGAGTGCCTGAACCCTCCCGTCGTCTATGAGCAGGACCGCGGCTGGTTCACCACGGCCCCGTTCAGCGAGCCGGAGGTCTTCGACTTCCCCGAGGGCATCGGCCCCGTCAGTTGCGTGAACGTCGAGCACGAGGAGGTGCTGCTGATGCCACGCTGGGTCGACGCCCGGCGGGTGACGTTCAAGTACGGGCTGGGGGAGGAGTTCATCGGCACCCTCAGGACGCTGCACCAACTGGGTCTGGACCGCACCGGGCCGGTCACGGTCGCGGGCCAGGACGGCCCGGTCCGGGTCAGCCCCCGCGACGTGGTGGCCGCCTGCCTGCCCGATCCGGCCGCGCTGGGGGAGCGCATGCACGGCAAGACCTGCGCGGGGACGTGGGTGAAGGGGACGCGGGACGGCCGGCCGCGCGAGGTGTACCTCTACCACGTGGTCGACAACCAGTGGTCGATGCGCGAGTACGGCTCCCAGGCGGTCGTCTGGCAGACCGCCGTCAACCCTGTGGTGGCACTGGAGTTGATGGCCTCCGGTGCCTGGACCGGTGCCGGGGTGCTCGGGCCCGAGGCCTTCGCGGCGCGCCCCTTCCTGGACCTGCTGACCGCCTACGGCTCGCCCTGGGGCATCCGCGAGTCCTGACGACTGATGCCTGACGGCCTGTCGGGCGGGCGCCGCCGTCAGTCCGCCTCGGACGCCAGCCAGCCCGCTATCGCGTCCGTTATCGGCTGCCCGGTCGCCAGCTCGACGAAGCCGAACTGGCCGCCCTGGTTGCACTCCAGGAACCACCAGGTGCCGTCGTCGCCCTCGGCGAAGTCGAAGGCGCCGTACGCCAGTGCGGCGGCCTCCATGTACGCGCGTACCGCGCGGGCGATCCGGGCGGGTGCCTCGACGGGTTCCCACTGCGCGTCGTCCGGGCTGCCGAAGCGCCCGTCGACCTGGTCGGGGCCGGACTTCTTGCGGGCGGTGAACAGCCGGGTCCCCACGCAGGTCAGCCGGATGTCGGCGGTCTTGCGGACGTACTCCTGCAACAGCGTGGGGCCCGCCGCGACCGCGGAGAAGTCGGCGTCGGGGGCGACCAGGGTGGTCGGCAGGGCCATCGGCGGATTGCCCGGGTGGGTGCCGGACACGGACTTGACCACCAGTTGCGGATGCTGCTCGGCGAACTCCCGTGCCGCCTGCGGGAAAGTGGTGATCAGCGTGGCCGGCACCGCGAACCCCGCGTGGTGGGCGGTGAACAACTGCCAGGGCTTGTAACGGGCCTGCTCCGCGGCGGAGGGATGGTTCATCCATCGCGCCCGCACGCAGCGCAGGGCCCCGTACAGCGCCCGTCCGGCCTCCGCGGACAGCCACTCGGACTGCTCGACGGCCCCGGAGCCGGGTGTGCCGGGTCGGCGGATCCAGATGGAGCGCACGCTGCCCATGCTGACCATGCGCTCCTGGACCGACAGATAGCCGTGCACGTCGCCGCGTACGTACTCGGCCGACATGGACACCTCGCCGGGCAGATCGGCGGGGTCCAGGCGCACGACAGGAGCCCCGCGGTCGTGCAGCGCGGCGACCACGAGGTCGGCTGTCACGTCCTCGGGGGAGGTGAGGATCAGGACGGTCATGGGCGGCGGGTGGCAGGCGCGGTCAGTCGTCGAAGTGCGTCTTGGACCCCGCGGTGGAGACGGTGGCGCCGGTCGCGAGCAGCAGCCCGTGGTCGCTGATGACGGGGCGTCCGTCGGGCAGGACGTTCAACTGGCGTGCGGAGTCGTAGGTGTAGTTGGGGGTGAACGTTTCCGGTGTAGCCGGCCGGGCATGAATCAGCGCGAACGGTCGCATGGCTTCTCCTCACTGTCACTCCGGGCCGGGCGGGTTCCGGGCCCTGCGCCCAACTGCGGCTCTACGTATGAGACTCGCTCGGGAGTCCGAACCGTTCCCTGTTACCGGTGTGACGCAGGTAACTATACGTGCCTGGAGTGCATCGAGTTCGCTACTCTCCGTGATATTTCAACTCTGGTGGGTAGGTGGCGCCATGGCGCAACACCCTTCGGATACCCGCTGCGCGGCGAAGATTGCGCACCGCCACACACCGGCCCGGCGTGGGATGCGTCACGGAGGCCCGTCGCCTCGCCCGGCCTCGTGCGCCAGCACGTCGGGGAGGTCGCCGAGCCGGTCCAGTCCCTGAACTGCCCTGGTCATGCGGTGGTTTGAGGCCAGCCGGGCGCGATGCCTGTGCAGGAAGGACCAGTAGCCGGTGGTGTACGGGCAGGCGCGCTCCCCGGTCCGCTCGGCGGGGCGGTAGACGCAGCCGTCGCACAGGTCGCTCATGCGGTGGATGTAGGCGCCGCCGGAGGTGTACGGCTTGGTCGTCATCAGGCCGCCGTCCGCGAACTGTGACATGCCGGTCACATTCGGAGTCATGACCCAGTCGTAGCCGTCGACGAAGCAGCGGTGGAACCAGTCGGTCAGCGCCTCCGGGTCCCAGCCGCGCTGCAACGCGTGGCTGCCCAGCACCATCAGCCGAGGGATGTGGTGCGTCCAGCCGGTGTCCCGGACCTGGGCCAGCACCGTCGCCAGGCAGCGGGCCCGCACGGCGTCCGCGTCGAGGTCGAGGAACCAGTCCGGCAGCGGGGTGCGGTGGTGCAGCGCGTTGCGGTGCCGGTAGTCCGGGCCGAAGTGCCAGTACAGGTGCCAGACGTACTCCCGCCAGCCCGCGATCTGCCGGACGAAGCCCTCCACGCTGTTCAGCGGCGCCTGCCCGGACCGCAGAGCCCGCTCGGCCCGCTCCAGGCACTCGGCGGGGTGGATCAGTCCCAGGTTGAGCGGCACCGAGAGCAGACTGTGGCTCATGACCGGATCACCGGCCAGCATCGCGTCCTCGTGGCGGCCGAACTCCGGCAGGCGGTGGGTGGTGAAGCGGCGCAGCGCGGCCAGGGCCTCCCGGCGGGTGGCGGCGAAACGCCGCGGCCCGTCGCGGCCGACGAAGCGGACCGCGCCGTCGCGCTCCCAGCGGTCCAGGTCGTGCCGCACCTCGTCATCGACGGCGTCCTCGCTGGGCTGCCACGGCTCCGGGACGCCGAGCGTGCCGCCGCGGCGGTCGCGCGGCGGGGGTTCCCGGTTGTCGTGGTCCAGGTTCCAGCGGCCGCCCACCGGCTGGTCGCCGTCCATGAGCAGGTCGTGGGAGCGGCGTACCCAGCGGTAGAAGTCCTCGAGCCGCAGCCGCCCGCCCTCCCGGCCGTCCACCCAGGCGGTGAAGTCGGCGGCCGGCACCAGGAAGCCGCGGTCGGGCAGCACCTCGACCCCGTCCAGTGCCGTCACCAGGCCGAGCGCGGCGCGTGAGGTCGGACGGCAGACGGTCACCGGTCCCCTTCCGACCGCCTTGCGCAGTCCTTCGGCATAGGTCTCGGCCCGTACGTAGTGGACCCGGTCGCCGAGCTCCGCCGCGCGGTGGCGCATCGCCGAGAGCACCAGATGCGCCTTCGCCCGGTGGAAGCGGCGGCGCGCGAGAACCGAGCGGGCCTCGATCATCACCACGGGCGCGCCGGGATCGGGTCCGCCGTCGGCGGGGTCGAGGAAGTGCGGGCCCAACTGGTCGCCGAACAGCCAGTGCGTGCGGGGCGTGCGGGGCGTCATCGGCGGTGCGCTCCCGGAGGGTGGCCTGAATACCGGAACAAACCATGGTGTACCGGACGGCCCGCCGGCCGCGCGCCGCACCGCCCGAACGTGTGCCCGGGAGTACAACGGAGGGGAGGGACCGGGGGACCGACCCGAACGAGGAGGGTGCCGTGTCCGCGCCGAAGGAGTCCGTCTGGGAGTACCCGCGACCGCCGGCCGTCGAGCCCGTCGCGGAGCATGTGCGCGTCGAGTACGCGGGCCGCGTGGTGGCCGACACCCGGTCCGCGTTCCGCGTACTGGAGACCAGCCACCCTCCGGTCTACTACCTCCCGCCGGACGCGGTGCCCGCGGGGCTGCTGCGGCCCTCCGCCCGGCGCACGCTGTGCGAATGGAAGGGGCAGGCCGCCTACTGGGACCTCGTGGCGGGCGGCCGGATCTCCCGTGAAGCCGCCTGGAGCTATCCGCGCCCGCTCCCCGGCTACGAGGCGATCGCGGGTTTCGTCGCCTTCCACCCCTCCCGCGTGGACCGCTGCCTGGTGGACGGCGAGACGGTCGTGGCGCAGCCCGGCGGCTTCTACGGCGGCTGGATCACCTCGCGCGTCACCGGCCCCTTCAAGGGCGCCGCGGGAACGGCCGGCTGGTGACCCGGCACGGCGGTGCGCGGCATGCCGCAAGCGCGCGCCGCTCAGCGCTCCAGCCCGAACAGCCCGGCCGCGTTGTCGTGCAGCACGCCGCGTACCCAGGCGTCGCCGAGCCCCAGCCGGGTCACCGCCTCGACGGCCTCCAGGTAGGAGTACGGGATGTTGGGGAAGTCGCTGCCGAACAGGACACGGTCGCCGAGGTCCGCCAGCCGCCCGCGCAGGCCGGCCGGGAACGGGGCGTCGGCCTCGGCGAAGTCGGTGAAGGCCATCGTCGTGTCGAGGTGCACCCCGGGGTGACGGGCCGCCAGGCCGAGGAAGTCCCCGTACTCGGGCATACCCATGTGGGCGACGACCAGGCGCAGCCGGGGGTGCCGGGCCAGCAGCCGGCGGACCGGCTCCGGTCCGGTGTGCGGGCCGGGCACCGGGCCCGACCCGCAGTGCGTGACGACGGGGACGCCGGCCTCGGCGAGCAGCCCCCACACCTCGTCCAGCAGCGGGTCGTTGGGGTCGAACCCGCCCACCTGGACATGGCACTTGAAGACCCTGGCGCCGGACTCCACCGCCTGCCGCACATAGTCCGCGGCCTCCGGCTCCGGGAAGAAGGTGGCGGTGCGCAGGCAGTCCGGCGTGCGCGCGGCGAAGTCCGCGGCCCAGGCGTTGAGCCAGCCGGCCATGGCCGGCTTGTGCGGGTAGAGCATCGAGGTGAAGGCCCGGACGCCGAACGAGCGCAGCGCGGCGACGCGCTCCTGCTCGTCCTCCCGGTACGCGATGGGCCAGGGGCGGCCGGTCAGCGGGCCCACGCCGTCGAAGTACGCCCACACCTTGGCCAGCACGCGTTCGGGCATGAAGTGTGTGTGGACGTCCACGATCCCCGGCAGCCCCAGCTCCCGCCAGAGGTCCTTCACCCGTACGTCGTCATCCGGCCGTGCCACGTCGGTCACCCCTTGTCACCCGCTCCGGGTCTCCATAGCATCATCAGTGTTACACCATTACTGTCATGTCCCGCCGAAGAGGCCGGAGGAACGATGGCCGACGGCCCGCTCACAGGGGTGCGCGTCGTGGAGCTCGCCGGGATCGGACCGGCGCCCTTCGCCGCCATGCTCCTCGCGGACCTCGGCGCCGACGTCGTCCGCGTGGACCGGCCCGGCGGCCCTGCGCTGGGCGTGGACCCGGACCACGACGTCACCAACCGCAACAAGCGCTCGGTCGTCGTCGACCTCAAGGACGCGGGCGGTGCCGCGCTCGTCCTCGACCTCGCCGAGCGGGCCGACATCCTGCTGGAGGCCTACCGCCCCGGCGTCGCCGAACGCCTCGGCGTCGGCCCGGCCGACTGCCGTGCCCGCAACCCGCGCCTCGTCTACGGCCGGATGACCGGCTGGGGCCAGGACGGCCCGCTGGCCCCGAGCGCCGGCCACGACATCGGCTACATCGCCATCGCCGGCGCCCTCGGCATGATCGGGCCCGCCGACGGCCCGCCCGCGGTCCCCGCCAACCTGCTCGGCGACTACGCCGGCGGCTCCCTCTACCTGGTGACCGGCGTGCTGGCGGCGCTCCACCACGCCCGCGCCACCGGCGCGGGACAGGTCGTGGACGCCGCCATCGTGGACGGCGTCGCCCACCTCGGCGCGATGATCCGGGGCATGCTCGCCGCCGGCGCCTGGCAGGACCGCCGCGCCGCCAACCTGCTGGACGGCGGCTGCCCGTACTACGCGGTCTACGCGACCGCCGACGGCGGCTGGATGGCGGTCGGCGCCCTGGAACCCGCCTTCTACGAGGAGTTCGCCCGGCGACTGGGGCTGCCGGACGACGCGCCCGACCGCGGCGACCTCACCCGCTGGGACGAACTGCGGTCGCTGATCGCCGAACGCTTCGCCGCGCGGACCCGCAAGGAGTGGACCGAGGTGTTCGAGGGCAGCGACGCCTGCGTCGCGCCGGTACTGTCGTTGTACGAGGCGGCCGGCCACGCCCACCTGGCCGCCCGCGCCACCTTCGTCACGACCGGCGGCATCACGCAGCCCGCGCCGGCCCCCCGTTTCTCCGCCACCCCCGCGAGCCTGCGCCGGCCCCCTGCCCGGCCCGGCGCCCACACCGCCGAGGTCGCCCGCGACTGGGACGTCCCGGCGCTCGCCCCCGAGGCGGGCCGGCGCACCCGGCCCTGACCGCGACGTCCCTCCCGGAAGGCGGGCCCCGACCCCGCCCGGCTCCCCACCTCCCTCACCGAAAGGCATCCGACGTTGAGCACCGACGCCTACGTCTACGAGGCCATCCGCACCCCGCGCGGGCGCGGGAAGGCCAACGGCTCCCTGCACGGCACCAAGCCCGTCGACCTGGTCACCGGGCTCATCGACGAGCTGCGGCGCCGCCTGCCCGGTCTCGACCCGGCCGCGATCGACGACGTCGTCCTCGGCGTCGTGACGCCGCTCGGCGACCAGGGCTCCGACATCGCCAAGACCGCGGCGATCCTCGCCGGTCTGCCCGAGACCGTGGCGGGCGTCCAGGAGAACCGCTTCTGCGCCTCCGGTCTGGAGGCCGTCAACATGGCCGCCGCCAAGATCCGCTCCGGCTGGGAGGACCTGGTGCTGGCCGGCGGCGTGGAGTCCATGTCCCGCGTCCCCATGGGCTCCGACGGCGGCGCCTGGGCGATGGACCCGATGACCAGCTACACCACCGGCTTCGTCCCCCAGGGCGTCGGCGCCGACCTGATCGCCACCATCGAGGGCCTCAGCCGCCACGACGTGGACAGCTACGCCGCCGAGTCCCAGGCGCGGGCCACCGAGGCGTGGAAGGAGGGCCGCTTCGACCGCTCGGTGGTCCCCGTCCTGGACCGCAACGGGCTGGTCGTCCTCGACCGCGACGAGCACATCCGCCCCGGAACCACCGCCGAGAGCCTGGCCGGCCTCAAGCCGTCCTTCGCCACGATCGGCGAGGCCGGCGGCTTTGACGCCGTCGCCCTGCAGAAGTACCACTGGGTCGAGAGGATCGACCACGTGCACCACGCGGGCAACTCCTCCGGCATCGTCGACGGCGCTGCCCTGGTCGCCATCGGCAACCGGGAGACCGGCGAGCGCTTCGGACTGACGCCACGTGCCCGTATCGTCTCCGCCGCCGTCTCCGGCGCCGACCCGACCATCATGCTCACCGGCCCGGCCCCCGCCAGCCGCAAGGCGCTCGCCAAGGCCGGGCTCACCATCGACGACATCGACCTCGTCGAGATCAACGAGGCCTTCGCCGCCGTCGTCCTGCGCTACATGCGGGAGATGGGGCTGAGCCACGACAAGGTCAACGTCAACGGTGGCGCCATCGCGCTCGGCCACCCGCTCGGCGCCACCGGCGCCATGATCCTGGGCACCCTGATCGACGAACTGGAGCGCCGCGACCAGCGGTACGGACTCGCCACGCTGTGCGTCGGTGGCGGTATGGGCATCGCCACCGTCGTCGAACGCCTCTGACCTCCTGTCCCGCACCCCGCAACGGAGCCGACCGAACATGACCGCTCTTCCGACGAACACCACCATCCGCTGGGAGCAGGACGAGACCGGCGTCGTCACCCTGGTCCTCGACGATCCGAACCAGTCCGCGAACACCATGAACCAGGCTTTCAGGGAGTCCCTGCGGGCCGTCGCCGACCGGCTGGAGGCCGAACGCGACAGCGTCCGCGGCGTCGTCGTCACCTCCGCCAAGAAGACCTTCTTCGCGGGCGGCGACCTCAAGGACATGATCAAGGCCGGCCCCGAGGACGCCCCCCGGATCTTCGCGGCCGGATTGGCGATCAAGCGCGACCTGCGCCGCATCGAGACCCTCGGCAAGCCCGTCGTCGCCGCCGTCAACGGCGCCGCGCTCGGCGGCGGTTACGAGATCGCGCTGGCCTGCCACCACCGGGTCGCGCTCGACGCGCCCGGCTCGAGGATCGGCCTGCCCGAGGCGACGCTCGGCCTGCTCCCCGGCGCCGGCGGCGTCGTCCGCACCGTCCGGCTGCTCGGCATCACCGACGCGCTGCTGAAGGTGCTTCTCCAGGGCACGCAGTACGACCCGAAGCGCGCCCTGGAGAGCGGACTGATCCACGAAGTGGCCGCCGACCGCGACGACATGCTCGCCAGGGCGCGGGCCTTCATCGACGCCCACCCCGAATCGGCGCAGCCCTGGGACACCAAGGGCTACCGCATCCCCGGCGGCACCCCCAGCACCCCCGCCTTCGCCGCCAACCTGCCCGCCTTCCCGGCCAACCTGCGCAAGCAGCTCGCCGGCGCGCCCTACCCGGCCCAGCGCAACATCCTCGCCGCCGCCGTGGAGAGCGCCCAGGTCGACATCGACACCGCCTTCACCATCGAGTCGCGCTACTTCACCGAGCTGGTCACCGGTCCCATCGCGAAGAACATGATCCAGGCGTT
Source organism: Streptomyces sp. MI02-7b (assembly GCF_033793585.1). Taxonomy (NCBI): domain Bacteria; kingdom Bacillati; phylum Actinomycetota; class Actinomycetes; order Kitasatosporales; family Streptomycetaceae; genus Streptomyces; species Streptomyces sp. MI02-7b. The sequence goes on from NZ_JARAWX010000002.1 coordinate 517,596, forward strand.
CTTCTTCGACATGCAGGCCGTCAACTCCGGTGCCAGCCGCCCCAAGGACGTCCCGGCCCGTACCGTCACCAAGGTGGCCGTCCTCGGCGCCGGCATGATGGGCGCGGGCATCGCCCACTCCTGCGCCAAGGCCGGCATCGAGGTCGTCCTCAAGGACGTCACCGCCGAGGCCGCCGAGCGCGGCAAGGCGTACTCCGCCGGACTCCTCGACAGGGCCCTGGCCAAGGGCCGTACGACCCCGGAGAAGCGCGACGCACTGCTCGCCCGGATCCACCCCACCGCCGACCCGCAGGACCTGGCGGGCTGCGACGCCGTCATCGAGGCGGTCTTCGAGGACCCGGCGCTGAAGCACAAGGTCTTCCAGGAGATCGAGGGCGTCGTCGCCCCCGACGCCCTGCTGTGCTCCAACACCTCCACGCTGCCCATCAGCCTGCTCGCCGAAGGGGTGCAGCGCCGCGAGGACTTCATCGGCCTGCACTTCTTCTCGCCGGTCGACAAGATGCCGCTGGTGGAGATCATCAAGGGCGCCCGCACCGGCGACGAGGCACTGGCCCGCGCCTTCGACCTGGTCCGTCAGATCCGCAAGACCCCCATCGTCGTCAACGACTCGCGCGGCTTCTTCACCTCGCGCGTCATCGGGCACTTCATCAACGAGGGCGTCGCCATGGTCGGCGAGGGCGTCGACCCCGCCACCGTCGAGCAGGCCGCCGCCCAGGCCGGCTACCCGGCCAAGGTCCTGTCGCTGATGGACGAGCTGACGCTGACCCTGCCCCGCAGGATCCGCAACGAGTCGCGGCGCGCGGTGGAGGAGGCCGGCGGCACCTGGCAGCCGCACCCCGCCGACGCCGTCATCGACCGCATGGTCGAGGAGTTCGACCGCCCCGGACGCAGCGGCGGCGCCGGCTTCTACGAGTACGCCGACGGCAAGCGGACCGGCCTGTGGCCCGGGCTGCGCGAGCACTTCACCCGGCCCGGGGCGGCGGACGTGCCCTTCGGGGACCTGAAGGAGCGCATGCTCTTCGTCGAGGCCCTGGACTCGGTGCGCTGTCTGGAGGAGGACGTCCTCGTCTCCGTCGCCGACGCCAACATCGGCTCCATCCTCGGCATCGGCTTCCCCGCCTGGACCGGCGGCGTCCTGCAGTACATCAACGGCTACCCCGGCGGTCCGGCCGGGTTCCTCGCCCGTGCCGAGGAGCTGCGGGCCGCCTACGGCGAGCGCTTCGCGGCCCCGGAGCTGCTGGTGCGCAAGGCCGAACGCGGCGAGACCTTCACCGACGGCTGACCGGCACGCCCCGGGGACCGCGTCCGCGGCCCCCGGGGCTCACCCCTCGGCGGTGCCCAGCCCGGCCGCCGTGACCCGCAGTTCCTCCGCCAGTGACCGCTGGAAGGCGGTGACCAGGGCCTGCACCACCATCGGCTGCAGGTCCTCGGTGAGGCCGCGCATCCGCGCCCGCTCCTCCCGGTCGGGTTCCCCGGCCACATACGGTTGCCACACCTCGCGCTGGAAGAGCCGGTGCAGCTCGTGCGCGACCGCGCGGGCGTGCTTGAGCACGATCTCCCGGGTGGCGAGCACCGTCTCCAGCGGGATCGGCACGTCCAGCAGCCGCACCCCCAGGTGCAGCATCGCCGGGTTGACCAGCAGGACGTCCGGGTCGGCGGTCGGGTGCAGCACCCCCATCGCGGCCAGCCGGTCCAGGTCGTGGCCGCTCAGCTCGCGTCCGGCCCGCTGCTCCAGCCGGGCGCGCGGGACCTCCTCCGCGGTGTCCGGCATCCAGGTGGCCACCAGCGCCCGGTGCAGGGCGAGGTCCTGCGGGGTGATGTCGCCGGGCAGCTGGTCGAGATAGCGGCCGATGGCGGCGAGGGTGAGGCCCTGGTGCTGCAGTTCCTCGATCAGCGCCAGCCGCGCGAGATGGTCCGGGCCGTAGAGGCCGACACGGCGCGAGCCCAGTTCGGGCGGCGGCAGCAGACCCTTGGCGCTGTAGAAGCGGACCGTGCGGACGGTGGTCCCCGCGCGCGCCGCGAACTCGTCGACCGTCAGGCGCGGTTCGTCCACCGCGGGCGCCTCCTGGCGCGCGGCGCGGGACTGCGTCATGCGCGGGATCTCGCTCTCTCGCTCGCCGCCCTGGTCATGACACCAGTATGACCGGTCGGCCGGGTGGCCGTCGGCCGTTGCCGCAGCGTAGGGCCCGCCTCGCGGGCGGCAGCGCGGGCGCGGGCACGGGCGCGTGTGCGGGGCCGGAAGGGCCGTCAGATCGCGGCCGTTGGGACGCCGGGCCGTCGGGG